>NZ_JAQGLV010000340.1 GCF_028292705.1 Collimonas fungivorans
CCGCGGTATGGGCGCGGCTGGTGGTGGCGCCGCCGATCAGCAAGGGCATCTTGACGCTGCGGAAGTACGGATCGCGCTGCATTTCCTTGGCGACGTGCGCCATTTCTTCCAGCGACGGCGTGATCAGGCCGCTGAGGCCGATGATGTCGGCGTTCTCGGCTTTCGCCATGGCCAGGATTTCGGAACAGGGCACCATCACGCCCATGTTCACCACTTCGTAGTTATTACACTGCAAGACCACCGATACGATGTTATTTCCGATGTCATGCACATCGCCCTTGACCGTGGCGATCACGATCTTGCCCTTGGGCTTGGCGGCGATGCCGGTCAGTTCTTCGTGCAGGCGCTTTTCTTCTTCGATGTAGGGAATCAGGTGCGCCACCGCCTGCTTCATCACGCGCGCCGACTTGACCACCTGCGGCAGGAACATCTTGCCCTGGCCGAACAGGTCGCCGACGATGTTCATGCCATCCATCAGCGGTCCTTCGATCACGTGGATAGGACGCCCGCCATTGCCCAGCAATTCCTGGCGCGCTTCTTCCGTGTCTTCGACGATCCACTGCGTGATGCCTTGCACCAGCGCATGCGCCAGCCGCTGCTGCACGGTGCCGCTGCGCCATTCCAGCGTCGCTTCTTCCTTCTTGTCGCCGGCTTTCAGGGTCGAGGCGATTTCGATCATGCGCTCGGTGGCGTCGTCACGGCGGTTCAGCACCACGTCCTCGACCCGCTCGCGCAATTCGGCCGGCAGGTTGTCGTAGACGCCCATCATGCCGGCATTGACGATGCCCATGGTCATGCCGGCCTTGATGGCGTGGTACAGGAATACCGTGTGGATCGCTTCGCGTGCCGGATCGTTGCCGCGGAAGCTGAAGCTGACATTGGAGACGCCGCCGCTGATCTTGGCATGCGGCAGGTTCTCGCGGATCCAGCGGGTGGCGTTGATGAAGTCGACTGCGTAGTTGTTGTGCTCTTCGATGCCGGTCGCAATCGCGAAAATGTTCGGATCGAAAATGATGTCTTCCGGCGGGAAGCCGATCTGGTCCACCAGCAATTTGTAAGCGCGCTCGCAGATTTCGATCTTGCGTTCGAAGGTGTCGGCCTGGCCCTTTTCGTCGAAGGCCATGACGATCACGGCGGCGCCGTAGCGGCGGCACAGCTTGGCCTGGCGCAGGAATTCCGGCTCGCCTTCCTTCATCGAGATGGAGTTGACGATCGCCTTGCCTTGCACGCATTTCAGGCCGGCTTCGATCACCGTCCATTTGGACGAGTCGATCATGATCGGCACCCGCGCGATGTCCGGTTCGGAGGCGATCAGGTTGAGGAAGCGCTGCATCGCCGCCATGGAATCGAGCATCGCCTCATCCATGTTGATATCGATGACCTGTGCGCCGTTCTCCACCTGCTGGCGCGCTACCGCAAGCGCTTCGTCGTACTGCTCGTTGAGGATCAGCCGCGCGAACGCCTTGGAGCCGGTGACGTTGGTGCGTTCGCCGACGTTGACGAACAGCGAGCTGTCGTCGATGGTGAACGGCTCCAGCCCCGACAGCCGCATTTCATGCGAGGTTTCCGGCACGGCGCGCGGCGGGATCTTGGCCACGGTGTCGGCAATCGCCTTGATGTGCGGCGGCGTGGTGCCGCAGCAGCCGCCGGCGATGTTGACGAAGCCGCTTTCGGCGAAATCCTTCAGCAGCGAGGAGGTGACGTCCGGGGTTTCATCGAAGCCGGTATCGCTCATCGGATTGGGCAGGCCGGCGTTCGGGTAGATGCAGACGAAAGTATCGGCGATCTTCGACAGCTCTTCCGCATAGGGACGCATCAGCGCCGCACCCAGTGCGCAATTGAGCCCGACAGTCAGCGGCTTGGCGTGGCGGATCGAATTCCAGAAGGCCGGCACGGTCTGGCCCGACAGGATGCGGCCGGAAGCGTCGGTGACGGTGCCCGAAATCATGATCGGCAGGCGCAGGCCCGATTCTTCAAAGAAGGTATCGATCGCGAACAGCGCTGCCTTGCAATTGAGCGTATCGAAAATGGTTTCCACCAGCAGCACGTCGGCGCCGCCTTCCACCAGGCCGCGGGTTTGCTCCAGGTAGGAGGCGACCAGCTGGTCGAAGGTGACGTTGCGCGCCGCCGGATCATTGACGTCAGGCGAGATCGATGCGGTTTTCGGCGTCGGCCCCAGTGCGCCGGCGACGAAGCGCGGCTTGTCCGGCGTCGAGTACTTGTCGCAGGCGGCGCGCGCCAGCCGTGCCGAGGCCACGTTCATCTCGTAGGCCAGGTGCGCCATGTGGTAATCGTCCTGCGCCACGGTGGTGGCGCCGAAGGTATTGCTTTCGATCAGATCCGCGCCCGCTGCCAGGTATTCTTCGTGGATAGCGCTGATGATGTGCGGCTGGGTCAGCGACAGCAGCTCGTTATTGCCTTTGACGAACAGCTCGCGGCCGGGACCGGTGAAGTCGATGAAACGGCCCTTGGGGCCGCCGCGATAGTCTTCTTCCGTCAGCTTGTATTGCTGGATCATGGTGCCCATGGCGCCATCCAGGATCAGGATGCGCTGCGCCAGCAACTCACGCAGGCGGGTTTCGGTGGATACGGCAGGGCTTGTTGCGGAAGGCGTCATTAGCGTACTCTGGTCAGTAAGGACGCAAAAAACCCGGTCGCCGATAGCGCCGGGTTTTTTGCAATGGCAATGCCAGAAATTATACGTTAAATCAAGGGCTTGCGTACGGCCCTTAGCTGCTACGCCGCTTGCTGGCTGACCTGCGGCGAGACTGTTTGCTGCGGTTCGTTGAGCTTCAGGGTGAGGCACTTCGCTGCGCCGCCTGCTTTCAGGAACTCGGTCAGCGCAGTCTGGTGCACGGTGAAACCGTGCGCTTGCAGCTGTGCGACCAGGGCGTCGGACGCCTGGTTCAGGAAAATATGGCTGCCGGAGTTGACAGTGTTGCAAGCAAAATGCAGGGCGTCTTCGCTGCCGACGATGATCCGCTTGTCGGCCGGCACGCGCGCCGCGATGTGCGCTTGCGAGGCGGCGTCGAAGGCTTCCGGGAAATACATGACATAACCGCCGGCCAGCGGGCAGAAGCAGGTATCCAGGTGGTAGAAGCGAGCATCGACCAGCTTCAGTGGCTGCACTTCAATCTCCAGCAACTCGGACAACCGTGTTGCGCAGGCAATATCGGAACGGTGGCCATGGCCGAACCACAGCAGGTTTTCGCTGCGGTCCATCAGGGCGTCGCCGGCGCCTTCGAAAGGCAGTTCCGGCGGCAAGGTCAGGACTTCGAAGCCATGGGCGGTAAACGCCGCCTCGAAGTAGACTTCCTCCGCTTGCCGCTCGACATGGCGGAAACGCGACAGCACTACCTTGTTGCCCAGCACCACGCCGGCATTGGCGGTAAACACCAGGTCAGGCACGCCCGGCATGGCCGGCATCATCTTGATCTTGGCTACCTGTCCGATGGCTTCCACCAGCGCCAGCCATTGCTGCATGGCGAGACTCCGGTTGCCATGCGCGATATTGCCAGCCATCCACGGATTAATGACGTAAGACACTTCAAAGTGGTCCGGAGCACACATGAGGAATGTGTCGTCCGCGGTATGGTCCAGCAGGTGGTTGGTCATGCGTAGCTCCTTTCGGTCAGGTGAGTCGGGGGTGTGAGTAAAGACGAAAACGTGTGTTTGATCGCTTCCAGCGCAGCGTCGATATCGTTGGCGGTAATGATCAGCGGCGGCGCAAAGCGCACTACCGTGTCATGCGTGTCTTTCGACAGGATCCCTTGCTGCATCAGGCGTTCACAGAATTCACGCGCGGAAATGAAGCTCGGGTCGAGATCCATGCCGATCAGCAAACCCTTGCCGCGGACCTGGCGGATGGCTGGATGCTGTATCGCCCGCAGTCCAGTCAGTAAGCGCTCACCCATGCGCTGCGCATTGTCTGCCAGCTTTTCCTCGCGCAGCAGGCGCAATGCGGCATGGCCGACGGCGGCCGACAGCGGGTTGCCGCCGAAGGTGCTGCCGTGGTCGCCGGGCGTAAATACCGCCATCAGGTCTTCCCGCGCCAGGAACGCCGACACCGGCAGCAAGCCGCCGCCCAGCGCTTTGCCGAGGATCAGGCCGTCCGGTTTGACGCCGTCATGATCGCTGGCCAGCAGGCGGCCGGTGCGGCCCAGTCCGGTCTGCACTTCGTCGCAGATCAGCAGCACATTGTGGCGGTCGCAGATTTCGCGGCATTTCGCCAGGTAGCCTTCGGGCGGCACGATGATGCCGGCTTCGCCCTGGATCGGCTCCACCAGGAACGCTGCGGTGCGCGGTGTAATGGCGGCTTCCAGCGCGGCGGCGTCGCCGAACGGCACGCTCACGAAGCCGCCGGAAAACGGCCCAAAACCGTCGCGGTACTGATCTTCCGACGAAAAACCGACGATGGTCGTGGTGCGGCCGGCGAAATTGCCGCGGCAGACGATGATTTCAGCAGTCTGGTCGGCGATGCCCTTTACCTTGTGGCCCCATTTGCGGGCTGCCTTGATCGCGGTTTCGACCGCTTCGGCGCCGCTGTTCATCGGCAGCGCCTTGGGCATGCCGGTCATTTCACACAGCAGCTGCAGGAATGGTCCCAGCTGGTCGCTGTAAAACGCCCGCGAGACCACCGCCAGCTGGCCGGCCTGCTTGCTCAATGCCGCGACCAAGGTCGGGTGGCTATGGCCGAAACTGACGGCGGAGTAGGCCGACATCATGTCCATGTAGCGCTTGCCGTCCTGGTCCCACAGCCATATGCCTTTGCCGCTGCTGAGTACTACCGGCAGCGGTTCATAGTTGTGCGCGCAGTATCGGTCTTCGAGAGTTATTGCATGGTTCTTCATGATCGGCTCCTGGTGAGGCCACTTCTAAGAACCTAGCGTATGGATCGACGCAAGCGTCAATCACATCTGGTCGGTTAGCGGGCGCCGGCTGCGGTGCTTAGAGGTAGCTGCAAAATGCTGTTTTATAGATGTATTGGATCTGGTTACATGATAATCACAAGCACTGGAAATATTTGTGCATAATTGCTCATGAATTCACTGTAATGTGCACGAATCATGCATAAAAGGAGACTCAGATGGAAAAACTCGACCGCTACGACCGCATTTTGCTGCGAACCCTGCAAGCCAACGGCCGCGCTTCGAACGTGGAGCTGTCCGAACAAGTCAACTTGTCGCCGCCGCAGTGCTACCGGCGCGTGCAGCGGCTGGAGAAGGACGGCATCATCCGCGGTTATGCGGCGCAGGTGGAGCCGGCCGCCATCGGACTCGGCGTGGTGGCCTTCGTCAACCTGAACATCGCGCGCGAGCAGTTCAAGCAGGTGCGCAAGCTGGAAAAGGCGATCCGGCTGTTTCCGGAAATCCTGGAGTGCTACACGATCTCGGGCGATTTCGATTATTTGTTGAAGGTGGCGGCGAGCGATTTGAAGTCGCTGTCGGCGTTCCTGACCGACCGCCTGATGCAGGTGCCGGGGGTGGCGGGCGTGCGGTCCATGGTGTGCCTGGAAGAGATCAAGCCGTCCAGTCCGTTGCCGCTGGCGGACTAGGCCGAGCTAGATTCTCAGCAAGCGCTTGGTCAGCAGCGATCTCATGTCCTTGCGGGTATCGCAAACGATGTGGATAAAGACGGTCTGCTGGCGGATTTCATAAATGATCCGGTTCATGCCAGAGATGACCTGCCGGTATTGTGTCAGATTCAGGCTTTGAATTTCTTCAGGCACCGTCCCTTTGAGAGGGAAAACCTCAAGGCCATATACGGCTTCTTTCAGTTTGCCGTAACTGGCTTGCCAGGTTTCCCGGCCAAAATTCTTTGTGATGTAAGCTTTCAGTTCCTGTAAATCCAGCTTTGCCGAATTGAGGAAAACGACTTGAAAGCTCATTGCGCATCTTCTTTGTCCAGTTCCGCAAATACGTCAGCGGCGGCATGAAGCTGTCCCTGTTCAATTTCGCGGTTGCCCAGCGCCAGGATTTTCAGCAAGGACAGGGTCTCTTCGTGTTCCTCATATGACCGTACATCCATCACGACAAGTTTGGCTTCGCCATTCTGGGTGATGAGCATGGGCTCGCGGCTTTCGGTGATGTCCTTGACGATCTCGGCGGCGTGGCTCTTGAGATAACTGATTGGTTTGACCTGGGTCGAGAATTTCATTTCCGGTTTCTTTCCGCTGGAAGCTGCTGTTACGACTGACGGACTGATTATAGTCCGAATTTGGTCTTATTAGCATCCCGACGCAAAGCGGGAGATTTCCAGGCATTTGTGCTGTTCCAGCACAAATAATGTGTTGCCAGCCTACTGTTCTCTGCCAAGCCGCTGGCTTAACCTGTGTACTCCAGATCACCACCAGGAGTTCATATGACCACCTCGACTGCCAAACCAGATGGCAACCCGACCATCCGCACCATCGTCGGCGCCGCTCCCAGCACCAGTCTGGCGCCGCAATCGACCGCGTTGCTGGTGATCGATATCCAGAACGAATATTTCACCGGCAAGCTGCCGATCCCTGACGGCCTGGCGGTGGTGCGCAACGCCAATCGCCTGATTGCGCTGGCCGACAAGCATGGCATGCCGGTATTCCATATCCAGCAGTGGGGTTCCGCCGAGCGGCCGCTGTTTACGCAAAACACGGCAATGGCGGAAATCCATCCGGAAGTGCAGCGCGCTGCGCATCATGCCACCATCCGCAAGACTTTCCCGAGCTCCTTTGCCGGCACTGGCCTGCAGCAGCAATTGCAGGCACGCGGCGTCAAGAAGCTGATCATCAGCGGCCTGATGACGAACAATTGCGTGGCGGCGTCCGCCTTCGACGGCGTGGCCCATGGCTATCAGGTCATCATCGCCAGCGACGCCAGCGCTACCCGCGATATCGAAAGCTGGGACGGCAGCGTGGTCAGTCACAAGGACCTGCACAAGGCGGTGCTGACCGGCCTGTCCGACGCAGTCGCAGAAATCCGTACTACCAGTGAAATTCTAGAACTGGCTATCTGAGTTGCTTAACTGAACTAAACATGGAGCTGACATCATGCCTATCCTTACCGTACTGCTATCCACCACACCCGACACCGTCGTTTCCGCCAAGGTCGCCAGCACCCTGTCGCGCCTGACCGCGGCGATCCTGCACAAGAAACCTGAGCTGACTTCGATCGCGATTTCGCACGTCGATCCGGCGCACTGGTTTGTCGGCGGCCCGTCCCTGGCGGCGCAAAGAAAAACCAG
>NZ_JAQGLV010000354.1 GCF_028292705.1 Collimonas fungivorans
CCTGGTCCTACGATTTCGCCGCCGACCGCACCCGTTATGCCGATCTCGAACCCGATGCGCGCAGCCATGCGGTGCACGACATCCGCCTGCTGGACGCCTACGTCAACAAGGAATTCGAGATCGATGAGCATCCGGTGCGGGCGCGGGTCGGCAACCAGGTCATCAGTTGGGGCGAGGATATTTTCATTCCCGGTGGGATCAATTCGATCAACGCCATCGATGTGCGGCGCGCGCACAGTCCCGGCGTGCAGCTGAAGGAGATATTCCGCCCGGCGCCGATCCTGTCGCTGAATGCCGAAGTGGCCAAGGGCCTGAGCGTCGAGGGTTATTACCAGACGCGCTGGAACGGTTACGAGTTCGATCCGGTCGGCACCTTCTTTTCCACCAGCGACATCGTCGGCCGCGGCTCCACCGGCGCCTTCCTGCCGACCTCGCTGGTCAATTCCGTTACCGGCCAGTTCGGCCTGCCGCCGGCGCCGCCCGGCACCGTGGGCGATACCGGCACCCGCATCATCGGCGTCAATCCCAGCACCGGGCTGCCGTTCAACCGCCAGCTGTCGGCCAGCGAACTGGGCGATCCCAACCTGAATCCCTTGTACGGCCCGCTGATCCACAGCGGCAGCGTGATCCCGCGCGGCATCGATCACAACCCCCGGAACAGCGGCCAGTTCGGCCTGTCGACCCGTTATACCTTCCCCGAAAGCGGCGACGAACTGGGCCTGTATTACATCCGTTATCACGACAAGATTCCGTTCGCCAGCATCCGCGTCAACCAGGGCACTACCGCCAACCCGTTCGGCTGGCAGGAAATCTACCTGGACTATGCCGAGGACCGCAACCTGTTCGGCGTCTCCTACAACACCCGCGCCGGCGACTGGGCTTTCGGCACCGAGCTGTCGTTCCGGCCGAAGGAAAGCACCCCTATCGATCCGACCATCGTCAGCAACCCGAACAATCCGTATTACTGCAATGCCGACCTGAATCCGGCCAACTACCGCCCCACCGGCTACGTCTGCCGCGGCGCGGTCGACCAGAAGAAATACCAGTTCCACCTGACCGCGCTCAACATCTTCACCCCGGGCGGCAGTTTCGGCGGCCTGCTGCGCGCGCTGGGCGCCACCGAGGGCACGTTTACCTCGGAACTGGCGGCGGCCTATTATCCGGACCTCGATCTCAACCAGGGCATCCCCTATTCGGTGACTTCCGATTACCGGCAGCCGACCAAACTCTCCAGCGGCCTGGTGGCGCAGATCGGCGTCAACTATCCGGCTGCGTTCGGCGGCCAGGCTTCCTACGCGCCGGACCTGTCGCTGTCGTACGGTATGTCCGGCGTGTCCGCCAGCGCTTTGCCGGGATTCATCCAGGGCGCGGGCGCGGTGGTGCTGGGGCTGACCGTGGATTTCAAGACCAAGCCGGCGACCAAGATGCGTGTCGACTACACCCACAATTACGGCGGCGGCCTGTCCAACCTGAGCCGCGACCGCGATTTCGCCACCTTCAGCTTCACGACTTCGTTCTGATTAATCAGTGATTGGATGCAGGCATGAGCAGTAGTTCAACCCAGGGTCCCGCCAAGGATGGCCGGCTGCAGCGGCTGGTGGCAGGGCTGGAGTCGGTTCTTTTCAGGCGGCGTTTTGCGGTGCTGCTGGCATTCGGCGTTTTTACGCTGTGCATGGCGGCGCTGGCGCTGGGTTTGCGCATGTCGGCCGGATTTGAAAAGACCTTGCCGCAGCAGCATGAATACATCAAGACCTTCAACCAGTACCGGGAAGCGCTGTTCGGCGCCAACCGCCTGATCGTGGTGGTGCACGCGCGTCACGGCACGATCTGGAATCCGCCGGTGCTGCGCCAGCTGCTGGGGGTGACCGAGGCGGTCAATTACCTGCAGGGCGTAGATCGCAGCAGCGTCATGTCGCTGTGGACGCCGAATGTATTCTTTACCGAAATCACGGAAGAGGGTTTCAAGGCGCTGCCGATTACCGGCGGCGACATCATTCCGGAGAAGCTCAATCCGCAGGTGATCGCCGATATCCGCGGCCGGGTCGCCGCTGGCGGCTATCTCGGCAACCTGGTCTCGCGCGACCAGACCAGCGCCATGGTGCTGGCCGAATTGCAGGACAGCGATCCGCAGACCGGGCAGGCGCTCGATTACCGCGTCTTCAACCAGCTGCTGGAAGACAAGGTGCGCAAGCAGTTCGAAAACGCCGAGGTCGAGATCCAGATCATCGGTTTCGCCAAGGCCATCGGCGATATCGGCGAAGAAGCCAGCCGCGTCATGGAATTTTTCGGCATCGCCTTGCTGCTGACTGCGCTTTCGGTTTACTGGTATTGCCGCTCGCTGCGGCTGACGATGCTGCCGCTGGTCTGTTCGCTCAGCTCGCTGGTATGGCAGTTCGGCACCTTGCGGCTGCTCGGTTTCGGCCTCGATCCGCTGGCGATCCTGGTGCCGTTCCTGGTGTTCGCCATCGGCGTTTCGCATGGCGTGCAGCAGATCAATTTCATCGTGCGCGAAATCGCCGCCGGCCGGAATACCGAACAGGCCGCGCGCCACAGTTTCACCGGCCTGCTGATACCGGGCACGCTGGCGCTGGTGACGGCCTTCATCAGCTTCATCACGCTGACCCTGATCCCGATCCCGATGATCCGGGAACTGGCGATTGCCGCCTCGATAGGCGTCGGCTACAAGATCGTCACCAACCTGGTGATGCTGCCGGTCGCCGCCTCGTACTTCAGCTTTTCGCAGGAATATGCGCAACGTGCGATCAGTCGCCGCGAACAGCACAGCCGCTGGCTGAGTGGCCTGGCGCTGGTGGCGCGGCCGCGCAACGCATGGATCGTGGTGGCGCTGGGGGCTGCCTTGTTCGGCGTGGCGGTGTGGCAAAGCCAGGGCCGCCACGTCGGCAGCCTGCAGGCCGGCGCCGCCGAACTGCGGCCGGAAGCGCGCTTCAACCGCGACGCCGCCGACATCACCGCCCGCTTCGACGTCGGCCTCGACTGGCTGACGGTGGTGTTCGAGGTGGCGCCGGCGGGCCAGCTGGATGCCTGCGCACGCCCCGACGCCCAGCTGTTCATGGACGATTTCGCGCAGCAGATGAGCGGCGTGCCGGGCGTGCTGTCGATCCGCTCGGTGGCCGATGTGCTCAAGGGCGTGAATGCCGGCCTCAATGAAGGCAACCCGAAGATGGCCACCATCACGCGTGATGCGCGCGGCCTGGGTTCGCAGTTCGGCAGCGCCAACAACCAGCTGCACGGCTTTTCCTCGTCGGATTGCCGGGCCCAGGGCGTCAACCTGTACCTGAGCGATCACAAGGCGACCACCATCAAGGGCGTGGTCGCCGCGGTCGAGCAGTTTCGCCGGACCAACCGGCTGGACGGAGTCAATATCCGCCTGGCCAGCGGCAACGCCGGCGTGCAGGCCGCCACCAATGAAGTGCTGGAACGCAGCGAACTGCCGATGATGCTGTACGTGTACGCAGCCATCCTGTTGCTGGTGCTGATCGCCTACCGCGACTGGCGCGCCATGCTGGCCTGCTGCCTGCCGCTCACGGTAGCAACCTGGCTCGGCTACTGGTTCATGAAAGACCTGAACATCGGCCTCACGGTGGCCACCTTGCCGGTGATGGTGCTGGCCACCGGCATCGGCGTCGACTACGCCTTCTACATCTATAACCGTTTGCAGCTGCACCTGGGAGCCGGCATAGCGATCAGCGACGCCGTCGAGCGCACTTTGCATGAAACCGGGGTGGCTACCGTGTTTACCGCGCTGACCCTATCGATAGGCGTCGCCA
Organism: Collimonas fungivorans; assembly: GCF_028292705.1. Classification (GTDB taxonomy): domain Bacteria; phylum Pseudomonadota; class Gammaproteobacteria; order Burkholderiales; family Burkholderiaceae_D; genus Collimonas; species Collimonas fungivorans_B. The sequence continues at coordinate 3,789 of NZ_JAQGLV010000354.1, forward strand.
CCTGGTCGTTTTCGCCGCTGCAGTTCCAGGCCGACATGGGCAAGCTGCTGACCTTCATGTTCCTGGTCAACATGGTCATGGCCGTCACCTTGCTGCCAGCCTTCGCGGTGGTGCTGGAGACCATCTTCCCGCGCCGCGCCGGCATGCCGCGCATGACGTCGTCTGTTGCTCATTGAGGAAACCCATGTCATCGACATTCAAGAATATGCGTGTGATTCCTGCCGTCTTGTGTCTCTTGCTGGCGGCTGCCGGCGCCAACTCGTCCGCGGCTGAAGCGGCAAACTCCGGCTGGCCGACCAACCGGCCGGCGCAGCTGCGGCAGCAAGCCACCGGCACGGCCATGCTGGCGGCGACCAGCACCGCAGGCGGCAGGATCGTAGCCGTCGGCGACCATGGCGTGATCCTGCTGTCCGACGACGGCAAGCAGTACCGCCAGGCGCGCAGCGTGCCGACCCGCGCCATGCTGACCTCGGTCACCTTCATCGACCGCAATACCGGCTGGGCGGCGGGCCATGACGGCGTGGTGCTGAAAACCACCGACGGCGGCGAACACTGGAACCTGCTGCGCCAGCAGTACGGCCAGGAGCAGCCGATATTGTCGATCTGGTTTGGCGATGCCGACAAGGGCCTGGCGGTCGGTCTGTTCGGCTTGGCCCTGGGCACCAGCGACGGCGGCGCGACCTGGACCGAAATAAAACTGAACAACGGCGACGCTGCCGACCGCCACCTGTACCGGATTGTCGCGACCGCCAGCGGCACGCTGCTGATCATGGCCGAAGCCGGCACGGTATTCCGTTCGGAAGACGGCGGCAAACACTGGGATGTGATCGACAGCGGTGAAAAGGGCTCGCTCTGGAGCGCCGCCGCCTTTTCTGAAAACGGCGCCAGCACCGTGGTCGCGGTCGGCATGCGCGGTCACATCATACGCAGCGCCGATGACGGCAAGAGCTGGCAGGCGGTCGCTTCCGGGACTACGCAATCGCTGACGGATATCGCGCAGCTGTCCGGACGCGAGCTGGCAGCCGGCGGCATGGGCGGCACCGTGTTGCGCAGTACTGACGGCGGCCGCCATTTCGCGCTGGAGCATAGCGCCGGCGATGAACCGATCACGGCACTGCTCAAGGCGCCGGGCGGAAAGGGTGCGCTGCTGTTTTCCCTGGCAGGCGTGGTGAGCGGCGCAGCGGCGAGATGAGGTCCGCGGCGGTGAAGTCGTTCTGTAACGTATTTACTTGACGTAAACGGAGGAACAATGAAATTACGACAGATAGCTGGCCGGATCGTCGCTGCGGCGTTGATCTGTACTGCGGCGCGATATGCCGCAGCCCACGATTA
>NZ_JAQGLV010000358.1 GCF_028292705.1 Collimonas fungivorans
AGCAAATACCCGGTCAACATGACCGAGACGCCCTTCCCCATGCGCGGCGACCTCGCCAAGCGCGAGCCGCAATGGGTCAAGCAGTGGCAGGAAAAGAAAGTCTACGAACGGATCCGCAAGGCCTCCAAGGGCCGCCCGAAATTCATCCTGCATGACGGCCCGCCCTACGCCAACGGCGAGATCCACCTGGGCCACGCCGTCAACAAGATCCTCAAGGACATGATCGTCAAGGCCCGCAACATGGCCGGCTTCGATGCGCCTTACGTGCCGGGCTGGGATTGCCACGGCATGCCGATCGAGATCCAGATCGAAAAGAAATACGGCAAGAACCTGCCGGTGGCTGAAGTGCAGTCGAAAGCGCGCGCTTACGCCAACGAACAGATCGACCTGCAGCGCAAAGACTTCATCCGCCTCGGCGTGCTGGGCGAATGGGACAACCCCTACCTGACCATGGCCTTCGGCAATGAAGCAGACGAACTGCGCGCGCTCGGCGCCATCCTGGAAAAGGGATATGTCTACCGCGGCCTGAAACCGGTCAACTGGTGCTTCGATTGCGGTTCGGCCCTGGCCGAGGCTGAAGTCGAATACCAGGACAAGCGCGACCCGTCGATCGACGTCGGCTTCCCATTTGCCGAGCCTGAAAAACTGGCTGCTGCCTTCAGTCTGCCATCGCTGCCGACCAATGAAGGCTATGTGGTGATCTGGACCACCACGCCGTGGACCATCCCGTCCAACCAGGCGCTCAACGTCCATCCGGAAGTCGACTACGCGCTGGTGCAGACCACGCGCAACGGCGCGCCGCTGCTGCTGATCCTGGCGCAGGACCTGGTCGAAGATTCGCTGCAGCGTTTCGGCCTCGAAGGCAAGGTCATCGCCAGCTGCAAAGGCGAAGCACTGGCGCTGATCAATTTCAAGCACCCGCTGGCCGACAGCGATCCTGGCTACAACCGCCTGTCGCCGGTCTACCTGGGCGACTACGTCACCACCGACAGCGGCACCGGCATCGTGCACTCGGCGCCGGCTTACGGCATCGAAGACTTCATCTCCTGCAAAGCGCATGGCATGAAGGACGACGACATCATCAGCCCGGTCATGGGCGACGGCAAGTTCGCGTCCTGGCTGCCGTTCTTTGCCGGCATGACCATCTGGGAAGCGTCCAAGCCGATCTGCGCCAAGCTGGAAGAAGCCGGCGCGCTGTTCAAGCTGGTCATGTTCGACCACAGCTACATGCACTGCTGGCGCCACAAGACGCCGATCATCTACCGCGCCACTTCGCAGTGGTTCGCCAGCATGGACAACTTGCCGAAGGACGGCCAGCCGAGCCTGCGCGCAACCGCCCTGCAAGCGATTGAAGAAACCGCATTTTTCCCAAGCTGGGGCAAGGCGCGCCTGCACGGCATGATCGCCAACCGCCCCGACTGGACCCTGTCGCGCCAACGCCAGTGGGGCGTGCCGATGGCGTTCTTCGTGCACAAGGAAAGCGGCCAGCTGCATCCGCGTACGCCGGAGCTGCTGGAACAGATCGCGCAGCGCGTCGAGCAGAGCGGGATCGAAGCCTGGCAGGCGCTTGACCCGAAGGAATTGCTGGGCGACGACGCCGTCAACTATGTCAAGAACAAGGACACGCTGGATGTCTGGTTCGATTCCGGCTCTACCCACCAGACAGTATTGCGCGGTTCGCACGCCAGCCAGTTGCAGTTCCCGGCCGACCTCTACCTGGAAGGTTCGGACCAGCATCGCGGCTGGTTCCACTCGTCGCTGCTGACTTCCTCCATGCTGAATGGCCGCGCGCCGTATAACGCACTGCTGACGCACGGCTTCGTGGTCGACGGCGAAGGCCGCAAGATGTCGAAGTCGCTGAAGAACGGCGTCGAGCCGCAAAAGGTAGCGGACTCGCTGGGTGCGGAAATCCTGCGCCTGTGGGTGGCTGCCAGCGACTACTCGGGTGAAATCACGATCTCCGACGAAATCCTGAAACGCGTCACCGAATCGTATCGCCGCATCCGCAATACCTTGCGCTTCCTGCTGGCCAACACTTCTGACTTCGATCCGTTGAAGGATGCGGTGCCGATCGCCGACCTGCTGGAAATCGACCGCTATGCGATCGCCAGCATGGCGCAGCTGCAAGCCGATATCCTGCAGCACTACGAGACCTACGAATTCCATCCGGTGATCTCGAAGCTGCAGATGTACTGCTCGGAAGACCTGGGCGGCTTCTACCTCGACATCCTGAAAGACCGCCTGTACACCAGCGGCGTCAGCTCGCCGGCGCGCCGTTCCGCGCAAACCGCGATCTGGCACATCACCCAGGCCTTGCTGCGGGTAATGGCGCCGACGCTGTCGTTCACGGCGGAAGAAGCCTGGTCGTTCTTCGCCAGCCCGGAAGCGTTTGCCGCCAGCGACGAAACCATTTTCACCCAGACCTATTACACGCTGCCGGAAATCGACGGCGCTGCTGCCCTGATCGACAAATTCAGCGCGCTGCGTGCGGTGCGCGCCGACGTCACCAAGCAACTGGAAGAAGTGCGGG
>NZ_JAQGLV010000362.1 GCF_028292705.1 Collimonas fungivorans
GCCCTGGTGCAGGGCTACTCCCAGCTGCGGAATGCCGCGCACCGTCGCCAGCAGCAAACCCATGGCATGGTCGGCGACGCAGGCGTCGTTGGTGCCGGCGCCGTTGGATACCGTGATGCCGCGCTCACGCGCAGCGGCGACATCGATGTTCTCGAAACCGGCGCCCAGCGCGCAAACCAGTTCCAGCTTGGGCAAGGCCGCGATTTCATTGGCGTGCAGGCCGATCGAACCGATGGTCAGCACGGCCCGTATGGCATCGGCATGGTTGGCGATGGCGGCGCCGCGCTGCTCGGCAGTGGGCGCATAGACTATCTGGAAGTCTTGGCCGATGCGTTGCAGGCCTTGGTCGGACAAGGGATTGAGGATCAGGAGAGTAGGAAGCATTGGCGGCCGGGGCAAGAAATGTTGTGGGCAAGCTGCGCCGGTAGCGCAGTGCCCACCATGATAATCTCGAAACCGTATTTCCCGCTTGGCCGGCAGGAATTCAGATCAGCGCCAGCCGCTTCTTGATCTGGTCGATGGGCCAGACACCGATCACCTTGTCCGACAGGCGTCCTTCGCTTTCGTCGGTGCCTTCGATGATGTAGCGGCTAGGCGCAGGGAAATGGAAAGGCCCCAGCTCCAGGTTCAGGCGGCGCCATTCACCCAGGGCGATCTCACCGTTCGCTTCAAAGCCGCGGAACGAATAACTGGAAGTGAGCAGGTAAAGGGCGCCGCTGTCGCAGATGTTCTTCAGCGCGGAAAAAATCCCTTGCAGCGGCAAATGCACCAGGCAGTCCCGGCAAAACACCGCATCGGCCCGGGGCAGCGGCGTATTGATCAGGTCGAGCTGCACGAACTGGCGCCCGGCCTGGCCGAATTTCTCGCGGTTGCGCTCAACCAGCTGCGGCACGATATCGGCGCCGATATAGTCGACCCTGGAGAGATCCACATGCTGCATCCAGTTGAAATCGCCGCAGGGCAAATCCAGCATCGAGCGGATGTTGAACTCATCCAGCAGGTACGGCAGCTCGCGCTGCAGGTGCCGGGTCCGGTACAGCTCGGAGCCAGGCCCCGAAACCGATTCGCTGCTCCCCCAATTGTTACCTTGATAGATCTCGGTAAAAACCTGCTCCGCTTGGCTCATGGTTCACGCTTTCTTTCGTCATTGTTTTATTATCGACAGGCGCTGCCGGCTGAGAGCAATTTACTGAACAATGGCGATAAAAGCAATTTGGATGTCAAAATACGTGTTGCATGCTCGTCCTGTCCGGAGCTGCGCTATAGGGGAGAGGTAAAAATGGCTTTGTGCATCAGCGTGTTTGAACGGCTGGACCCGCAGGTTCTGCGTAATCATCAGCATTACTGCAGCCTGTTCAGCTATCCCCACCGCTGGGTCGAAACCGCGCACATCGCCCATCCCATGCTGCGCCAAGCGTACCGCTACCACGTGCTGCTGCAGGAATTGCGGCAAGCCGCCGACAACGACTGGGTCCTGCTGCTCGATTGCAACGCCGTCATCGTCCATCCGCTGGCGATGGAAACCCTGCTGGCCGGGCGCGACGCGCTGCTGGTCAAAGGCCCTACCCGCAGCCCGTCGGGCGAACCGCGGGTCGTCATGAACAACATGCTGGCGCTGCGCAATACCGCAGAAAACCGCAAGATCCTGCACGACATCGTTTTTATCCTGCACAAAGCCCTGATCCGCGATGAAATAGGGAGAAGCGAACTGAGCCTGCTGGAGCAATTCCCGGCGCTGGAAGTCAACGCCATGATCGGCGACAGCTACGTCAACGTCAGCTGGTACATCTCGAAATGGTTTGACGCCCGCATCTTCATGCTCAACCTCGGTCCCTGGCCCTCGGCCGAGGGCGAACCGGACCACGACATCCTGTTCGACCTGCGCATGAAAAACCTGCTGGTGCGGCAAGTCAACGGCGCCTTGATCGACGGCTTGCCGCTGCTGAAGACGCCGGCCTACCCGGCGCTTTCCGACGAGCCACTGTCCAGTTTCAATCCGCAAGGAAAAATCGCGCTGGTGACGCTCTACACCCACCACATCGCCGACTATGCGCGCATCTCCGAGCACAACGTAAAGCGCTATTGCGACCGCCACGGCTACGCCTACCATGTGTATCGCGCCATTCCGGAACAGCTCGACAGCAGCATATCCGGATCCTGGGTCAAGAGCTGGCTGCTGGCGCGCCACCTGGCGGACCACGACTGGGTGATCTGGATAGACGCCGACATCCTGTTCACCAATCCATCCAAAAAAATGGAACCGCTGCTGGCAAACCGCGACCTGCTGTTCGCCAAGGACATCGGCGGCTGGGAACTGAATTCCGGCGTGATGGCGTTCCGCAATACGGCCGAGAACGCCGCCCTGCTGGAACAGATATGGCAATGCGTCAGCCAGGTCGACGACAAATCGTCGGTCTACAGCAGCCAGGGCGACCAGTTCCACACCATCGAAGCATTGCGCGCGGCCGGCAAGCTTAACGAGCAGTCGATTGTCGATTGCCTCGCCATCAATACGCCGCCGCAGTTCAGCACCAGCGATACCCTGCTGACGCACTACTTCGGCTGGGGTGAACCGTACCGCTCGGTGTATATGGCGGACGACGACGCCATGTCGCAAAGGAACCGCGGAAACTAGCTGCTGCACCGCGCGCATTTTTCCCTCATATCGGCAAGCCATGCGCGGCGCATGCGTTTGCCTTCGAATCATTTTCTGGAACCGGCATGCAAATCTTCCTCGTACAGCTCAGCGTCATCATCCTTGCCGCCTTTATCTGCGGGACCGCGGCGGAAAAGCTGGGCCAGTCGCGGGTGGTCGGGGAAATTGCCGCCGGCCTGCTGCTTGGCCCCTCCGTCCTCGGCGCAATCGATATCCATGCCTATGATTTCCTGTTCGGCAGCGCCAGCATGCCGGCCTCGGCTCTGTCGCAGCTGGGAGAACTCGGCCTGGTGCTGCTGATGTTCCAGCTTGGGCTGCATCTTGACCTGAAGAGCCTGCAGGGACGACGCCAGGCGAACGCACCGTTGCTGGTCGCCCTGCTGGGAATGCTGATCCCGTTTGCGCTTGGCTGCGCCATCGGCGTCGTCTCCAGGCCATGGATCGCGCCTCACGCCGAAGCCGTCGGATACGTGCTGTTTTGCGGCCTGGCGCTGTCGATATCGGCAGTGCCCGTGATGGCCAGGATCGTGATGGATTTGCGCATGGCCGACTCTTATCCGGCGACCGTCGCGCTAGCCTCGGCGACGCTCACGGACATACTCGGCTGGTTATTGCTGGCGGTGATCGCCGCCTTCGCGGCCGGCACGTATTCATTCAGCCGCACCCTGCACGACCTGGCCCTGCTGGCGGCGTTTGTGGCTTTTTCCCTGTTACTGGCCAAGCCGCTTTGGCGCAGCGTGCTGAGCCGCGGCAAGACGACCGAAGCATCGGCGCCGTCGGCCGGGATATTGGCATGCGTAGCCTGTTATGTGCTCCTGTCCTCATGGGTAACCGCGGCGATCGGCTTCCACAGCGCCTTCGGCGCCCTGATGGCAGCCCTGGTGCTGCGCGGCCACGCCGACCTGGCGCAAGCCTGGCGGCGCCAGGTGACAGGTTTTGTCGAACTCGTCCTGATGCCGGTTTTTTTCGCCTACGCCGGCATCCATGTTTCGCTGGGCAGCGTGCAGTCGCCCGATTTCTGGCAATGGTTCTTGCTGTTCCTGGCGGCGGCGATCCTGGGGAAATTCGGCGGCAGCTACCTGGGTGCGCGCTGGTCGGGCATCCCCCACCGCGATGCCAGGATCATCGGCGCGCTGATGAACACCCGCGGCCTGATGGAATTGATCGTGCTGACGATAGGGCTGCAACTGGGCATCCTGTCGGTGCCCGTATATTCGATGCTGGTGCTGATGGCGCTGGTGACGACGGCGATGACCGTGCCGCTACTGCGGTTCTGGCGGCGCCAGGACAAGGTGCTTGCAGGCAGCCGCAAGGCGAACAGCGCCGACCAGATGTCAACTTAAACGACATCATCCCAAACCTCATAACTTTTAACATTCCTTAACAATAAAAAAATAAGCAACAGCCCTTTTTATTATAATATTTACATTAATACCAATATAACTCTACAATGACTATATATTTCCACATGGAAATATATTCATAAAACAGGCAAGCATGGATACCGTGCTTGCTACAGCTCCCCCAGCCACCCGCTGCTGGCCAAGGGTGGCTCACTTCCCTTCCTTCTCAGGGCTCCCGCCGGATAGGCATTGGCAACAAACTGCACTCGCGAGTGACAGCGAGGCTGCTTTTCAACTCGACTAGACGAGTGTTTAAAGTGAAAGTTCTCTCTATCTTCGGTACGCGTCCGGAGGCCGTAAAAATGGCCCCCGTGGTCAAAGCGCTGTCCAGAGAAACGGGAATGCAATCGCTGGTCTGCGTCACCGGCCAGCATCGGCAAATGCTGCAGCAGGTGCTCGACCTGTTCGCCATCAAGGTCGATTACAGCCTCGATGTGATGCTGCCGGACCAGACCCTGAACGGATTGAGTGCACGCCTGATCGGCCTGCTCGATCCGGTGCTGGAAGCATGCAAACCCGACCGCATCCTGGTGCATGGAGACACCACCACCGCCATGATGGCGGCGCTGACGGCATTCCATCGCCGCATACCGGTGGCGCATGTCGAAGCCGGCCTGCGCACTGGCGACCTGAGCCAGCCCTGGCCGGAAGAAATGAACCGGCGCTACGTCGATATCGTATGCGACCTGCTGCTTGCCCCCACCGCGCAAGCAAAGAACAACCTCGCGGCAGAACACCTGGCCGGCCGCATCGTCATCACCGGCAATACGGTGATCGATGCGCTGCGCCTGACCACCGAACGCATCGCCTTCGACGAACAGCTGCGCAACCAGCTCGATGCCCATTTCCCCTACCTGATTCCAGGCCGGAAGCTGCTGCTGGTGACCGGCCACCGGCGCGAGAATTTCGGTTCCGGTTTCGCCGAAATCTGTGATGCACTGGCGACATTGTCGCGCCGCTCCGACCTGCAGATCGTCTATCCGGTGCACCTGAATCCGAACGTGCAAGGACCGGTGCTGGCAGCCCTGTCTCACCTGCCGAACATCCATCTGATCGAGCCGCTCGACTACCTGCTGTTTGTACGCCTGATGCAGCGCTCGCACGTGATCCTGACCGACTCCGGCGGCTTGCAGGAAGAAGCGCCGTCGCTGGGCAAACCGGTGCTGGTGATGCGCAATGTCACCGAACGTCCGGAAGCGGTGAGCGCCGGCACGGTGCAGCTGGTCGGCACCGATTCGGCGCGGATTGTCGCCGCGGTAACGCGGCTCTGCGACGACGACATCTTCTGGCAGCAGGCAACGCAACGCGTCAACCCTTATGGCGACGGCCGCGC
>NZ_JAQGLV010000401.1 GCF_028292705.1 Collimonas fungivorans
GTGACGACGCCGCAAGACCGGGTGGCGGTGATTGTCACCGAACCGCTCACCACCAACGAAGTGTGGACCAAGTTTGGCGAAGGCGAGCTGATCGTCTTTGTCGACGGCCAGCCGGTCCGGGAGTAAGGGTTCGTTAGGGAATAAGTTGGGCATTTGGGCGGCTGTAGCTGGATGCGATGCAAGGCGCCCGACGCGCCGCAGTGCGAGCACTGCAAGCGGTGGGCAACGCAGCAGCGCGCCGGCTACGGCCAGCACAAATGTTCAACTTATTCCCTAACGAGCCCTAAGCAGGGTCAGGTGTAGTCGATCGTCAGCGGTGCGTGATCGGAGAAGCGCTCGTCCTTGTAGATGGCGACGGCATGCGCATTGGCGGCAATGCCAGGCGTCGAGATGTGGTAATCGATGCGCCATCCCACATTCTTGGCCCAGGCCTGGCCGCGGTTGCTCCACCAGGTGTACTGCTCATCGCGCTGGTCGACCTGGCGAAACACGTCGACCAGGCCGACCTGCTCAAACAGGTGGGTGAGCCAGGCGCGTTCTTCCGGCAGGAAGCCGGAATTTTTCTTGTTGCCCTTCCAGTTCTTCAGGTCGCGTTCCTGGTGCGCGATATTCCAGTCACCGCAAATCACGACTTCGCGGCCGCTTTCCCTGAGCTGCTGCAGGTGCGGCAGGAAGGCTTCCATGAAACGGAATTTGGCAATCTGCCGTTCTTCGCTGGAGGAACCGGACGGGCAATATAGCGAGATCACCGTCAGGTCGCCGAAATCGCATTCCACATAACGCCCTTCGGCGTCGAATTCAGGGTTGCCGAAGCCAATCCGCACCGCATTCGGCTTGCGTTTACTATACAGGCCGACGCCCGAATAACCTTTTTTCTCGGCGTAATGGAAATGGCCGGTGTAGCCTTCCGGCGCCAGGAATTCCGGCGTCATGTCGGCGGCTTGCGCCTTCAGTTCCTGGACGCAGATGAAATCGGCTGACTGCTTGGCCATCCATTCAAAAAAGCCTTTTCTGGCCGCTGAGCGGATGCCGTTGAGATTGGCGGAAATGATTCTTGGCATGTTTGGTCGATAAAAAGGGTAATAAGAAGATGCCTAAGGATAACCGAAGGTCCGCCATCGTGCGCGAGGCCGGTTTCATGGTTAAAACCTGTCGCGAGCAGGCATGGTGTTTGCACTTACTGCTGTGGAAGGGATGAACTCCATTTAAAATGGCGGTCTGGTGTCGCTAATGTGCTGTAAACAGCGACAAAATTTGTCAGCCTCAACCGTCTGGAGTGCATTTTGAACAATTTACGTCAACAATTTATAGAATTTGCGGTCAAGGCTGGAGTATTGAAATTCGGCGAGTTTGTGACCAAGGCAGGGCGCACTTCACCGTATTTCTTCAATGCGGGCATGTTTAACGAAGGGGCGGCACTGGGTCAGCTGGCGCAGTTTTATGCACGCACCCTGATCGACTCGGGTTTGCAGTTTGACATGTTGTTCGGGCCGGCCTACAAGGGCATCACGCTGGCCTCGGCGACTGCGGTGGCGCTGGCGGCGCAGGGACGCAATGTGCAGTTCGCCTACAACCGCAAGGAAGCCAAGGATCACGGCGAGGGCGGCAATATCGTCGGCGGCCCGCTGAAGGGCCGGGTGCTGATCATCGACGACGTGATTTCGGCCGGCACCTCGGTGCGCGAATCGGTAGAGATGATCCGCGCCGCGGGCGCCACGCCTTGTGCGGTGGTGATCGCGCTGGACCGCATGGAGAAATCCGGCAAGGACGATGCGCTGTCGGCCAACTCCGCGGTAGAAGAAGTGACGCAAGCGTACGGCATGCCGGTGATTTCGATCGGCAACCTGAACGACTTGCTGGAATATATTTCCGGCGCTGGCGCCGACGCTGAATTGAACCGCTACCAGGCAGCAGTGGCGGCTTACCGGGAGCGTTACGGCGTAGCTTGACGACAGCCCAGTCGTTCGCGCCGGATTGCAAAATTTAATGTGTAGCTGTCGTGGATGACGGGAATGAATCGGATTGCTCTAACTCTAGTACGGGGTATGTTTTTCAGCGCGGCAGGTTTGCTGCCGCTGCTTGCGCACGGCCAGATTTATACCTGCAAGGATGGGGCAGGCCGTACCATTACCGGCGATCATCCGATGCCGGAATGTTCCAACAGTAAGATCCTGGAGCTGAGCAAGGCCGGCGTGGTCAAACGCGAAATCCCGGCGCCGCTGACGGCCGAGCAAAAACGCCAGCAGCAGGCGCTGGATGACAAGCGCCGGGTTGAGCTGGCGGCGGAAGAACAGCGGCGTCAGCAAGACCGTGCGCTGCTGTCGCGTTACCGCAGCGAAGCCGATATCGAGGCTTCGCGCCGCTATTATCTGTCGCTGTCGCAGGACCTGATCAAACGCGACCAGGTGGCGATCGACGACGCCCAGAACCAGTTGAAAACCGCCAATACCGAGGCCGAATTCTACAAGCACCGGAAGACCTTGCCGGTCTCGCTGCGCAACAAGATCGATGACGCCAACCGCGACATCGCCTACAACCAGAAGAACATGGCGGACCACCAGGCCGAGCTGACCCATATCAACGGCAAGTTCGATGAGACGTTGAAGCACTACAGGGAATTGGTGGGTGCGATGCCGGAGGCGCAGGCATCGCGCTAGGCAGGAAGATGATCAAGCAATAGCGGCTGGCGATGATGCCAGCCGCTATTTTTTTAAGCAGTCAGTTTCTGCTTCAGCAGCTCGGTCAGCTGCGCAGGATTGGCCTTGCCCTTGGTGGCTTTCATGGCTTGGCCGATCAGGGCATTGAACGCTTTTTCCTTACCGGCGCGGAATTCCTCGACTGACTTGGCGTTCGCCGCCAGCACTTCATCGATGATTTTTTCCAGCGCGCCGCTATCGGAAATCTGCTTCAGTCCCTTGCTTTCGATGATCTCGTCGGCCAGGTTTTCCTGTGCGGATTTGGCGTCCCACATGGCGCCGAATACTTCCTTGGCGATCTTGTTGGATATCGTGCCGTCGGCGATGCGTTGCAGCAGCAGCGCCAGCTGTACCGCACTGACAGGGGCATCGGCCACGTCGACGTTTTCCCGGTTCAGCGCCGAAGACAGGTCGCCCATCAGCCAGTTGGCAGCGGGCTTGGCTTGTTCCTTGCCGGCTTTCACCGTAACCGCTTCGAAGTAGCCGGCCATCGCTTTCGATTGGGTCAGCACCGCGGCATCGTATTCCGACAGGCCGAAATCGCGCACGAAACGCTCGCGCATCGCGTCTGGCAGTTCCGGCATGGTGGCGCGGACGCGCTCAACCCATTCGGCGCCGATCACCAGCGGCGGCAGGTCGGGATCCGGGAAGTAGCGGTAATCCTGGGAATCTTCCTTGCTGCGCATCGAACGGGTTTCTTTCTTGTCCGGATCGTAGAGGCGGGTTTCCTGCACCACTTTGCCGCCGTCTTCGATCACTTCGATCTGGCGCCGCACTTCGTAGTTGATCGCCTCTTCCAGGAAACGGAAGGAGTTCAGGTTCTTGATTTCACTGCGGGTGCCGTAAGCGGCCTGGCCGACCGGCCGCACCGAGACGTTGGCGTCGCAGCGGAAGGAGCCTTCCTGCATGTTGCCGTCGCAAATCCCTAGCCACATCACCAGCGAATGCAGGGCCTTGGCATAGGCTACCGCTTCGGCGGCGCTGCGCATGTCGGGCTCGGTGACGATTTCCAGCAGCGGCGTGCCGGCGCGGTTGAGGTCGATGCCGCTCATGCCCTGGTAGTCTTCGTGCAGCGATTTTCCGGCGTCTTCTTCCAGGTGGGCGCGCGTCAGCTGCACGGTCCGAAGTTCGCTCTTGCCGTCTTTTTCCAGCACGAAGGAAACCTTGCCGCCCTGGACGACCGGGATTTCAAACTGGCTGATCTGGTAGCCCTTCGGCAGGTCGGGATAGAAATAGTTTTTGCGGGCAAAGATCGATTGCGGCGCAATCGTCGCGTTCACCGCCAGGCCGAACTGGATCGCGCGCTCCACCGCGCCGCGGTTGAGCACCGGCAGCACGCCAGGCAGCGCCAGGTCGACCGGGCTGGCCTGGGTGTTGGCGGCGGCGCCGAACTGGGTCGACGAGCCGCTGAAGATTTTTGACTTGGTCGAGAGTTGCGTATGCGTTTCCAGACCGATCACGACTTCCCACTGCATAATGATTTCCTTATTTATCTTGGTAACTGCATTCACCGGTTTTCAAGTCCACCGATAGTTCCGTAAAATTTGCTCTTGAGCCGCACAGCGCCGGGCAGCTGGGTATCACCTGCAATCTGTCGCCGTCGCGCTGCAGGCGGATGCTGCAATTCATGCCGTGATCGTAAAAATCGTAGCCGCGCTGCCGGCGCGCTGTGACCGGATCTTTCAAGGTGATGCGCCAGTTGTCCCGGCCGCCATCCTGCCGGACTTCGGCCTGCGGGCCGTCGCCGGTATCGATGCTGCATTCGAAACCGTGGGTCGGCCGGTACAGTGCCGATTCCCAGCGCAACGCTTCGATGTGGTCGCCGTCCAGCTTGAATTCCCCGGTGTCGCCGTAGATCACTTTTTCACCATCCGTTTCGCGCGTCAGGTTGCAGCCGAATTTGGTCTGCAATTGCTGCGCCTGGATTGCCGGCGTCAACAGCGTGGCGCTGAAAGCGAACAATGCCGATACCGCCATCCTGGCGCGGCGACTCTGAAAAAAAAGCAAGATCGATAGCATGGGCTGGGCGATCGCTTTTTACTCAGGGCTGCGCAAATGCCAGTCAGTCACGCGCTGGTACTGGTGCGCGACGTTGAGCAGCCTGGCTTCCTCATAATAATTGCCGATGATCTGCAGCCCGACCGGGCGCCGCGCGTTCTTTTCGCCCTGGCCGAAACCGCAGGGTATCGACATGCCCGGCAGGCCGGCCAGGCTGGTCGACAGCGTGTAGATGTCGGCCAGGTAGTTGGCGACCGGATCGTCCGCCTTGGCGCCCAGGTCCCAGGCCACGGTCGGCGATACCGGCCCCATGATGACGTCGCACTGGCGGTTCGGGCCGGTCAGCGCGTTCTGGAAATCCTGGGCGATCAGGCGGCGGATTTTCTGCGCCTGCAGGTAATAGGCGTCGTAATAACCGTGCGACAGCACATAGGCGCCGACCAGGATGCGGCGCTTCACTTCTTCGCCGAAACCTTCCGCGCGCGACTTCTTGTACATGTCGGCCAGGTCCTTGTAGTCGGCGGCGCGGTGGCCGTAGCGGACGCCGTCGAAGCGGCTCAGGTTGGACGATGCTTCGGCCGGCGCGATCACGTAGTAGACCGGGATCGACAGCTCGGTTTTCGGCAGCGAGATGTCGACCAGCGTGGCGCCCAGTTTTTCATATTCCTGCAGCGCCGCACGCACCGCCTGTTCGACATCGGCTGACAGGCCGCTGCTGAAATATTCGCGCGGGATGCCGATGCGCAGGCCCTTCAGGTCCTTGTCCAGGTCGGCGCTGAAATCTTCTTTCTTGCGTTCCAGGCTGGTCGAATCGCGCGGATCGAAACCGGTCATGGCGTTCAGCAGAAGAGCGCAATCTTCCGCGGTCTGCGCGATCGGGCCGGCTTGATCCAGCGAGGAAGCGAAGGCTATCATGCCGAAGCGCGAGACGCTGCCGTAGGTCGGCTTGATGCCGGTCACGCCGCACAATGAGGCCGGCTGGCGGATCGAACCGCCGGTGTCGGTGGCGGTGGCGGCCGGCGTCAGGCGCGCGGCGACGGCTGCTGCGGAACCGCCGGAGGAACCGCCCGGAATCGCGGTCTTGTCCCACGGATTCTTGACCGGGCCGAAGTGCGAATTTTCATTGGACGAACCCATGGCGAATTCATCGCAGTTCAGTTTGCCCAAAGTCACCATGCCGGCGTTGTTGAAGTGTTCCACCACGGTGGCGTCGAACGGGCTGGTGTAGTTTTCCAGCATTTTCGAACCGGCGGTGGCGCGCCATCCGCGCGTCACGAAAATGTCCTTGTGCGCGATCGGCACGCCGGTCAGCGGCGTGCTGTCGTTTTGCGCCAGGCGCAAGTCGGCGGCGCGCGCCTGTTGCAGCGTCAGCTCCTGGTCGACATGCAGGAATGCATTCAGGTCGCTTTGCTCGATCCTGGCCAGGTACAGTTGCGCCAGCTCCTCGGCCGAGATCTTCTTTTCGTGCAGCAGCACCGACAGTTGCTTGAGTGTTTTGGTATGCATGAGTACTTTTAAATATTAACTTTGCGGGACGACAAAGGCTTACAGCGAACGCAGCCCGGCGTATTTGATGATTATTCGATGACCTTCGGCACCAGGTACAGGCCGTCTTCGGTCGCCGGCGCCACTTTCTGGTAATCCTCGCGATGATTCGATTCGGTCACCACGTCGTCGCGCAAGCGCAGCGACAAATCCTGCTGCAACGCTGCAATCGGGTGGCTCAGCGGCTCGATGCCGGTGGTGTCTACCGCGCGCATCTGCTCGACCAGCGAGAAAATGCCGTTCAGTTTGTCGAGCGTGGAAGCGGCCTGGTCTTCGGTGAGTTCGAGGCGTGCCAGATTGGCAATGCGCTTAACGTCGGAAAGGGCTAATGACATGATTTTCGATTTTTGAGCGCGCACTTAGGCGCATGTGGTTAAAATAGAAATACTTTGCTTGCCGATAACTTCTCAGATTTTTGTAAAAAGCAAGCATTTTGAGCGCTATACGCCCTAATTTGAGTCAAATTATAAGGTAGAATGTTGCGTCCATGCGGCAGGTAATCGATCTTTACCATGCGCCGGATACTAGACACCCCCCTTAAAAAACGTTTGAGCGCACCATTGTTGCGCATTGGAACAATTAATGTTTGGATTTTTACGCAGTTACTTTTCGAATGACCTGGCGATTGACCTGGGTACCGCGAATACGCTGATTTATGTGCGCGATAAAGGTATTGTCCTGGATGAGCCGTCGGTTGTCGCAATTCGCCAGCAAGGCGGGCCTAACGGCAAGAAGACAATTCAAGCCGTCGGGCGGGAAGCAAAACAGATGCTGGGCAAGGTCCCCGGCAATATCGAAGCGATCCGGCCGATGAAAGACGGCGTGATCGCCGACTTTACCGTCACCGAGCAGATGCTCAAGCAGTTCATCCGCATGGTGCACGACACCAAGCTGTTCAAACCGTCGCCGCGCATCATCATCTGTGTGCCTTGCGGCTCGACCCAGGTTGAGCGCCGCGCGATCCGCGAATCGGCGCTGGGCGCCGGCGCATCGCAGGTGTTCCTGATCGAAGAGCCGATGGCGGCGGCAATCGGCGCCGGCCTGCCGGTGTCGGATGCTACCGGTTCGATGGTGGTCGATATCGGCGGCGGCACTACCGAAGTCGGCATCATCTCGCTCGGCGGCATGGTCTACAAAGGTTCGGTGCGGGTCGGCGGCGACAAGTTCGACGAAGCCATCGTCAACTACATCCGCCGCAACTACGGCATGCTGATCGGCGAACAGACCGCCGAGGCGATCAAGAAAGAAATCGGTTCCGCCTTCCCGGGTTCGGAAGTGCGCGAAATGGAAGTCAAGGGACGCAACCTGTCGGAAGGCATCCCGCGCTCGTTCACCATCTCCAGCAATGAAATCCTGGAAGCCCTGACCGATCCGCTCAACAACATCGTTTCGGCCGTCAAGAACGCGCTGGAACAGACCCCGCCGGAACTGGGCGCGGACATCGCCGAGAAGGGCATGATGCTGACCGGCGGCGGCGCCTTGCTGCGCGACCTCGATCGCCTGCTGATGGAAGAAACCGGTTTGCCGGTGATCGTGGCCGAAGACCCGCTGACCTGCGTGGTGCGCGGTTCCGGCATGGCGCTGGAGCGGATGGACAAGCTGGGCTCGATCTTTTCCTACGAGTAATCCAGACTGATGCGACGCTTGCCTAACCTCATCAGCTTGCTCTTGAGGTCGGGCAGCGGCAACCGGGTCGGTGCATTGATGCATGCGACCCGCTTTCGTATCTACGGCATGAACACGGACCTGAGCACAAACGTGAGTGCGAATGTGTTTGTACCGCCAGCCACCGACCAAACCGAATCTGTCCATTACTGATGGAATACAGCCCACCACCCCTCTTCAAGCAAGGCGCTTCGGCCCGCGCCAAGGCGGTGATATGCACGCTGCTGGCGCTGGCGCTGCTGATTGCCGATTCGCGCATCCATGCCTTGCTGCTGCTGCGGCAGGCGGTCGGCACCGCGCTTTACCCCCTGCAGATGGTGGCCCTGGTGCCGCGCGACGCCACCAACCGGGTGGTCGATTATTTTTCTTCGCTGTCGACGGTGGAAAAAGAAAACCAGACCCTGCGCAGCCAGCAAGGCGAACGCGCCCAGCAATTGCAGCAGGCGCAGCAGCTGGCCGCTGAAAATGCCCAGCTGCGCAAACTGCTCGGAGTTGAACAACGGCTGCCGGTGAAATCGGTGATGAGTGAAATCCTGTACGACGCGCGTGACCAGTTTGCCCGCAAGGTGATCATGGACCGCGGTTCGCAGCAAGGCGTGGCCACCGGCCAGCCGGTGATCGACGATTCCGGCATCGTTGGCCAGGTGACGCGCGTATTCCCCTTTACCTCCGAAGTCACGCTGCTGACCGACAAGGACCAGGCGATCCCGGTGCAGGTGCTGCGCAACGGTTTGCGCAGCGTGGCTTACGGGCGTGGCCAGTCGGGCTACCTGGACTTGCGTTTCATGTCTTCCAATGCCGATATCCAGAAGGGCGACCTGCTGGTGACTTCCGGCATCGACGGCGTTTATCCTGCCGGCCTGTCGGTGGCCAAGGTAGTGCAGGTCGAAACCAAGTCGGCCGACGCCTTTGCGCATATCGTCTGCGAACCGGTGGCCGGCATCGACAGGCATACCCAGCTGCTGATCCTGCTGGTGGATCCCAATCCCGTAGCGCGTCCGGACGATGAAGCCGCCATCCCCAACAGCAAGGCCGACATACTGAGCAAGCGGCGCCTGACCGAGAGCACGCGCGACAAGACGCGGGAAGCCGCGAAAGAAGCCGGGAAAGAAAGCAATCCCGAAGCCGCTCGCAAAAATCCGCAAGGAGCTGGCGTCCGATGATGCGTCCTCATTACATCCTGTTGCCGGCCAACCCGCTGTTCATCGCGATGACGCTGCTGCTGGCATTCCTGCTCAACCTGCTGCCCTGGGGCCAATGGCCGGGCGTGCCGGATTTCGTGGCGCTGGTGCTGGTGTTCTGGAGCATCCACCAGCCGCGCAAGATCGGCATCGGCATCGCTTTCTGCATGGGCCTGCTGATGGATGTGCATGAAGCTACCTTGCTCGGCCAGAACGCGCTGGCGTACACGCTGCTGTCTTACTTTGCCATCATGATCCACCGCCGCGTGCTGTGGTTCTCGGTCAGCGTGCAAGCGCTGCACGTACTGCCCCTGATGTTGCTGACGCAGCTGATACAACTGGTGATACGGATGTCCGTCAGCGGCAAGTTTCCAGGCTGGCTGTATTTCGCCGAGAGCTTCGTTTGCGTGGCGCTGTGGCCGGTGGTGGTGTGGCTGCTGCTGGCGCCGCAGCGGCGTGCGGTCGATCGCGATGACAATCGTCCCATCTAGCCGCGTTCATGACTGAATTCAAAAACACCGAACACGAATTGCGCAAGTTCCGCTTGCGGATTACGGCGGCCGTGGCTTTTGTGCTGATCTGTTTTGGTCTGCTCGGCGTGCGTTTTATCTGGCTGCAGGTAGTACGCCACGATGCCTACGCAGCGCAAGCCGAGGACAACCGGATCTCGCTGGTGCCGGTGGTGCCGAACCGCGGCCTGATCATGGACCGCAACGGCGTCATCCTGGCGCGCAATTATTCTGCCTACACATTGGAAATCACCCGTTCCAAAATCAAGGGCGATCTCGAAAGCGTGATTGACGATCTGGCGCAGATAGTCAACATCACGCCGAAAGACCGGCGTCGCTTCAAGAAGATGCTGGAAGATTCCAAGAGTTTCGCAAGCCTGCCGATCCGCACCCGCCTGAGCGACGAAGAAGTGGCGCGCTTCACCGCGCAGCGTTATCGCTTCCCCGGCATAGACGTGCAGGCGCGCCTGTTCCGCCAGTATCCGCTGGGCGAAGTGGCGGCCCACGTGATCGGCTATATCGGCCGCATCAACCAGAAGGATGCCGACCGCATCGACGACAGCGAAGACGCCGCCAACTATAAAGGCACCAGCTACATCGGCAAGGACGGCCTGGAAAAGAGCTACGAACAGCAACTGCACGGCAACACCGGCTACGAAGAAATCGAGATCGCCGCCAGCGGCCGCGCAGTGCGCAGCATGTCGCACGTCTCCGCAACGCCGGGCAACAACCTGATCCTGTCGATCGATATCGAACTGCAGAAGGTGGCAGAGGAGGCGTTCGGCGATCGGCGCGGCGCGCTGGTGGCGATCGAACCGTCCACTGGCGACGTGCTGGCGTATGTCTCGCAGCCGTCGTTCGACCCCAACCTGTTTGTTGAAGGCATCGATCAGCAAAGCTGGGACGAACTGAACAATTCGCCCGATCACCCGTTGATCAATCGCCCGATGAGCGGCACTTATGCGCCCGGGTCGACCTACAAGCCATTCATGGCGCTGGCGGCGCTGGAGCTAGGCAAACGCACCACGTCTTTCGCTATCAACGATATCGGCTATTTCATGCTGGGCGGGCACCAGTTCCGTGACGACAAGGTAGGCGGCCACGGACGGGTAGACATGTACAAGTCCATCGTTGAATCTTGCGATACCTATTACTACATGCTGGCCAACGACCTGGGCCCCGACACCATCCATGATTTCATGAAACCGTTCGGTTTCGGCCAGTTGACCGGCATCGACCTGGAGCACGAGCAGCGCGGAATCTTGCCGTCGACTGACTGGAAGCGTAAATACTACAAACGCGTGGCCGCGCAGAAGTGGGTTGGCGGCGATACGATTTCGCTCGGGATCGGCCAGGGCTTCAATGCCTTTACGCCGCTGCAGATGGCGCATGCGGTAGCGACCTTGGTCAACAACGGGGTAGTGATGAAACCGCATCTGGTCAAGATCATCGAAGACGGTGCAACGCGCGCACGAACGCAAACCGTACCGAAGGAAAGTTACCGCATTCCGCTGAAGCAGGAAAATATCGACTTCATCAAGAAGGCGATGGTGGGTGTAACGCACGAAGGTACAGGGCGAGCAATATTTGCCGGCGCCGGCTATGAATCGGGCGGCAAGACCGGAACCGCCCAGGTCTTAGGCATCAAGCAAGGTGAAAAATACGACAAGAGGCACAATGGCACGCGTCTGGCCGACAATGCCTGGTATACCGCGTTCGCACCTGCCGACAAGCCGCGCATCGCGATTGCGGTGATTGTCGAAAACGGTGGCTTCGGCGCTGCCGCCGCGGCGCCGATCGTGCGCAAGGCGCTGGATTTCTACATGCTGGGCAAGCGTCCGGGGGATAGCGGCAAGGCAGCCTCGCCGGCGCCTGCAGCAGCGCCGGTGTCGGAGGAAGACGATGCCGTGCCGGCACCGCGGGAAAATCAAACCAGGCCTACCGAGAGCACTGAAGACGCCTATAAGCCGGGTGAAGAAACCCCGGGTAACCGCGAGTAATTGGAACCATGAACCTGACCGATAGGCATACCGTCTGGCAAAACATCAAATCGCATATTGCGGTGTTTGACGGCGCCCTGTCGCTGATCATGTTTTTGATATTGTCAGTCGGTATCATCACCCTGTATTCAGCCGGAATCGATTTTCCGGGAAGAGTTGAAGACCAGTTGCGCAATATCCTGGTAGCGTTTGTCATCATGTGGATTGCCGCCAATGTTCCGCCGCAGACCCTGATGCGGTTTGCGATACCGGCCTATGCACTGGGCGTGTCGCTGCTGATTGCGGTAGCAGTGTTCGGGATAGTAAAAAAAGGTTCGCGGCGCTGGATCAATATCGGCATGGTGATCCAGCCTTCGGAAATCATGAAAATCGCGATGCCATTGATGCTGGCCTGGTATTTCCAGAAGCGCGAAGGCATGATCACCTGGCGCGATTACCTGGTGGCGGCGTTGCTGCTGGCATTGCCGGTCGGCCTGATCATCAGGCAACCGGATCTGGGCACCGGCACCCTGGTGCTGGCCGCAGGCTTCTACGTGATCTTCCTGGCCGGCTTGTCGTGGCGCGTGCTGATCGGCCTCGCGGTAGCGGCCGGCGCCAGCTTGCCGGTGCTGTGGTCGGTGCTGCACGATTATCAGCGGCAGCGGGTGATGATGCTGATCGATCCCACCTCGGATCCGCTCGGCAAAGGTTTCCATATCATCCAGTCAACCATTGCGGTCGGTTCCGGCGGCGTGTTTGGCAAGGGTTGGCTGAAAGGCACGCAAGCGCATCTGGAATTCATTCCGGAACGCACCACCGATTTCATTTTTGCGGTATTTTCCGAAGAATTCGGCCTGATCGGCAACTGCGTCCTGCTGTTCCTGTACATATTGCTGATCGGACGCGGCATGATGATTGCGGCCAACGCGCCAACCATGTTCACACGCTTGCTGGCCGGTTCCATCACCTTGATTTTCTTTACTTATGCATTCGTTAACATGGGCATGGTCAGTGGCATTTTGCCGGTAGTTGGCGTACCTTTGCCATTCATGAGTTATGGCGGCACCGCGCTGGTTACCCTGGGGCTGGGCGCCGGCATATTGATGAGCATCCAGCGCCATCGCAAGCTGATACAGACTTGAGCACGGTTGAACTTGTGCGGCCGAAACGGGGTCCATTGATGCAATTATTTGTTTTCAGTCTCTATCGTCAGGGGAGTGCATGCTAGGGCGCCGCTACAACGTTGTTACATATTCCAGTGCCTTGCTGCTGTCGCTGATCCTCGCCGGCTGCGGCACTTCGCCGAAAACGGCATCAGTCCCGGCCGCCCCGGCCAAGTCGGGCGCCGGCAACATCGCCGGCCGCAACGTGCCTGCGCTGCCGCCTGCCGGCTCCGGCCGCGGCGGCTACTACAAGGATGACGGCCCGGGCGATGCCGTCCCTGAAGGGCTGCTGGACACCCCGGATGCCATTCCGGTAGTCGAACCCTATTCGCGTACCGGCAACAGGCCTTATGTTGTGTTTGGCAAGACCTACACGCCGATGACCGACGACCAGCCGTTCAAGCAGCGCGGCACCGGCAGCTGGTATGGCAAGAAATTCCATAAGCAAAAGACATCTTCCGGCGAACTGTACGATATGTACAAGATGACAGCCGCTCATCCGACCTTGCCTATCCCTTCTTATGCCAAGGTGACCAACCTGAAAACCGGCGCGCAGGTGATCGTGCGGGTCAACGACAGGGGCCCGTTCCACTCCAGCCGCATCATCGACCTGTCCTATACGGCGGCGCTGAAGCTCGGTTACCTGAACAGCGGCAGCAGCCAGCTCGAGGTCGAGCGCCTGCTGCCGGCCGACATCGTCGCACTGAACAAGCAGCGCGGCAGCAACCCGGCGCCGCAGGCTGCGGCATTGCTGGCGCCGGCCGCGGCCGAGCCCGTCAGGGATAACACGGCGCCTGCCGTGGTGACGACCGAATCGGTGGACATGCCGGTGCTGACGGCGCAACCGCTGCTGCTCAGCGAGGCGTCGCCAGCGTCCGCGCCTGCAGCCAGCAACAGTTCGCTGGCCGCAGGCTACTACCTGCAGTTCGGCGCCTATACGCAGCAAGCCAATGCCGACGGCGCGCGCTCGC
Source organism: Collimonas fungivorans (assembly GCF_028292705.1). GTDB lineage: Bacteria > Pseudomonadota > Gammaproteobacteria > Burkholderiales > Burkholderiaceae_D > Collimonas > Collimonas fungivorans_B. The sequence continues at coordinate 13,708 of NZ_JAQGLV010000401.1, forward strand.
GCCTGATGCAGGAATTATCCGGCGTCGTGACTTCGCTCGACAGCGTGGCGGTGAATGGCATGTATCGTTTATATGCCGGACCGTACACTAGCCGCGCGGATGCCGACAGCGCTCTGCAGCAGATCCGGCAGCGCTCCGGCGCTACGGCGATTGTCGTGCAGCGTTAGCAGAACCACCACATCTTCCTTCCTGGCGTTGCATGGCAACGCATCTCTTGCGGTCCGCTCCTTGAACCTGGAAAGGCCCTGACCGTGCTGTCGGCCTTGGTTTGCTGTAACCGAATGGTCACAAAAATTTCATACGCCTGACATATTTGACCGCAATACTTCCGCCATTCACAAGAGTAATGGCGGTACATATCATGGTTGAAATCAAAGGTTTGTCAAAGACGTTCCGTGGCGGATTCCGCGCCCTCGACAATGTCAGCCTGCGCTTCGCGCAAGGCGAGATGGTGGCCTTGATCGGCGCATCAGGCTCCGGGAAATCGACGCTTTTGCGGCATATTTCGGGATTGATGGCTGCAGATAACAGCGGCGGCACGATCTCCATCGATGGCCAGTCAGTACAGAAGGATGGCTTGGTCGACCGCAACATCCGTGCGGTGCGCGCCAACGTCGGTTTCGTTTTCCAGCAATTCAACCTGGTGGGCCGGCTGCCTGTGCTGACCAATGTATTGACCGGCGGCTTGTCGCGCATGCCGCTCTGGCGCAGCTGCTTCAAACTGTTTACCGCGGAAGAAAAAGCGCTGGGCCTGGAAGCGCTGGCGCGCGTCGGCATTTCCGACCACGCCTATAAACGCGCTTCGGCGCTGTCCGGCGGCCAGCAGCAACGGGCTGCGATTGCCCGCACTATCGTGCAAAAGGCGCGCGTGGTGCTGGCCGACGAGCCGATTGCCTCGCTCGATCCGGAATCGGCGCGGCGCGTGATGCAGACGCTGGCCGACGTTAACCAGCGCGACGGCAGCACGGTCCTGGTATCGCTGCACCAGGTCGATGTCGCCTTGCGTTTCTGTCCGCGCACGGTGGCCTTGCATAAAGGACGTGTCGTGTACGACGGCCCTTCCAGCGCCCTGACCGAGTCGATGCTGCGCGAACTGTACGGTAGCGAAGCAGAAGACATCCTGGGCGGTTCCAACACCTTGACCCGGCCCGCTGCCTCTGTGCCTGTGCCAGCGCCCTTCGACGGCGTGCCGGCGCTGGCGGTCGCAGCCTGAAGTACATCTTATAACGTACATCCCGCAATTGAATATCACCCCTTCCATTCAGGAGTTCCACATCATGTTTGCAAAATTACTTTCCGGCGCCGCAATCACCATGGCGATGCTGGCAGCCGCGGCCGCGCATGCCGACGACGTCAAGGTGCTGAACTTCGGCATCATCTCGACCGAATCGTCGAAAAACCTGAAGCAGGACTGGCAGCCGGTGCTGGATGAATTGAGCAAGCGTACCGGCATCAAGGTCAACGGCTTTTTTGCTTCCGACTACGCCGGCATCATCGAAGGCATGCGTTTCGGCAAGGTGCAGATGGGCTGGTTCGGCAACAAGTCGGCGATGGAAGCGGTTGACCGCGCCAGCGGCGAAGTGTTCGCGCACGTGCTCAATCCGGACGGCAGCGCCGGTTACTACAGCCTGGTGGGCGTGCAAAAAGACAGCCCGAACAAGAGCATCGAAGACATCCTGAAAAACGCCAAGGGTCTGACCTTCGGCATCGGCGATCCGAACTCGACTTCCGGTTTTCTGGTTCCTAGCTATTACATCTTTGCAAAAAACAATGTCGATTCGAAGACAGCGTTCAAGGTGATCCGCACTTCCAATCACGAAGCCAATATCCTGGCGGTCGCCAACAAGCAGATCGATGCCGCCGTGTTTGCTTCAGACACCATGGCCCGCATCGAAGAGCGCCAGCCGGCAACCGCCAAGGAAGTCCGGATCGTCTGGAAATCGCCGCTGATCGCGGCCGACCCGCTGGTGTGGCGTAAAGACTTGCCGGCCGACCTTAAAGCCAAGATCAAGGATTTTTTCGTCAACTACGGCAAGACCGGTCCTAACGCGGCACAGGAAAAAGCGCAGCTGGCCAAGCTGGAATACAGCGGCTTTGAAGAGTCCAGCGATGCGCAGCTGAATCCTATCCGCCAGCTCGAACTGTTCAAGCAAAAAGGCAAGCTGGAAGCCGACGCCAACCTGAGCGCCGACGACAAGAAAGCCAAGCTGGACGACATCAACCGCAAATTGTCCGACCTGGCCAAATCCTAAGCAATGACAAGTCCCGCATCTCTGAAAATGCAAACCGCGTTTCCTGCGCCGCCCAAGCAATCGATAGGCCGCACCCTGTTCTGGGGTCTGCTGCTGGCGGTGCTGATCGCTTCCTGGCGCGGGGCTGACATGCGGCCGCTGGAACTGCTGCGCGACGGCGGCAACATGGGCACGTACGCCGCCAGTTTTTTCCCGCCCGATTTCCACGACTGGCGCGCCTACCTGCAAGAATTGATCGTGACCATACAGATCGCGGTCTGGGGTACAGCGCTGGCGGTGGTGTGCGCAGTGCCTTGCGGTTTGCTGGCGTCATCCAATATCGCTCCGGCCTGGGTCAACCAGCCGGTGCGGCGCTTGATGGATGCGGCGCGCGCCATCAATGAAATGGTGTTTGCGATGCTGTTCGTGGTGGCGGTCGGCCTGGGGCCGTTTGCCGGCGTGCTGGCCCTGTTTGTCGCTACTACCGGCACGCTGTCCAAGCTGTTTTCGGAAGCGGTCGAAGCCATCGATCCGCAGCCAGTCGAAGGGATACGCGCCACCGGCGCTAACGCCCTGGAAGAAATCGTCTATGGCGTATTGCCGCAGGTGATGCCGCTATGGATTTCCTATGTGCTGTACCGCTTCGAAGCCAATGTGCGTTCGGCGACGGTGGTCGGCATGGTCGGCGCCGGCGGTATCGGCGTGATCTTGTGGGAAGTGATCCGCAGCTTCGAATATGGCCAGACTTGCGCCGTGCTGATCATGATCGTGCTGGCGGTCAGTGCGATCGACCTGGTTTCATCGCGTTTGCGCAAATTGTTTATTTAAATATTTCGTTTCTGTTTTTGCATCAATGGATGGCGCGCCGCCTGCGATTTTTCGCAAGCCGGTCGCGCCATTTTTTTCTCCGCGCGGAATTTTCGGTATAGTCCTTATACTCAAGAATAATTTCGACACGGAGCAAAGAGCAATGACTTCCGCCGTTTCCGATCCTCCTTTGCCGCACGTTACCGTGCGCCAGGCCACGCCTGGCGACGCCGAGACTTTGGTGGCGCTGCTGGCCGAGATGGATGATGAGCCTGCCCGCGCCACGCTGGGTGCCGAAGGCGCGCGCCAGATCATGGCCAGGATGGCTGCCTATCCGTACTTCCGGGCTTTCCTGGTATTTGCCGACGGGGTGGCGGTCGGCACCTTCAGCCTGCTGGTTTTCTGCAGCCTGACCCATGAAGGCGGCGAGCAGGCAGTGATGGATGCGGTGGTCATCAGCCGCGCCTGCCGCGGCCAGGGCATAGGCAGCGTGATGCTGGATCATGCGGTGCGCATTGCAGGCGAAGCCGGCTGCTACAAGATTGCATTGTCGTCCAACCTGAAACGCATGGACGCGCATCGCTTCTATGAACACTTCGGTTTCACGCAGCACGGGATCAGCCTGGCCGTTCCGGTTTCCAAATCCATTTGACGGTAAATTTCAGCATACTGCGCGGCCAGCGACGGGAGATATGATTGTGCTAAATCCGAAAAACCTGCAAGAGACCAATGATTTCATCATCGCCATCGCGGCCGATGGCGCACGGGTAGAAGTGGCGCTGCACGGCGGCCATGTCTGTTCCTGGCGCGGACCGGACGGCGTCGAGCGTCTGTTCATGAGCCCGCTCAATTCATGGCGCAGCGATGCTGCAATCCGCGGCGGCATCCCGGTGATTTTCCCGCAGTTCGCCAGCGAAGGGCCGTTGCCGAAACACGGTTTTGCCCGTCTTAGCGCATGGGCTTTGCTGGAATCCTCGCGGCAGGTAGACGGCAGCGGTTTGATCTGCCTCGGCCTGACCGATTCGGAACAGACCCGGCAGGTATTCCCGCATGCATTCGCGCTTGAATTGCGCATCACGTTTTCCGGCCAGAGCCTGAATACCGAGCTGGTGGTGAAAAATACCGGCAGCCAGCCTTTCGAATTCACCTGCGCCTTGCATACCTACCTGGATGCGCAGATTGCCGAAGCCGCCTTGTACGGCCTCAAAGGCTATCGCTACCGCGATTCGGTCGACAACCGCCGCATCAAGGTTGCGGAGGAAGAAGTGCTGCATGTCACCGAGGAAGTTGACCGGGTTTATTTTGCGGTCGATAAGCCGATTACCTTAAGCAGCCACAAGCAAAGCGTGATCGCTACCCAGTCTGGGTTTGCCGATGCGGTGGTGTGGAATCCTTGGGAAAACGGCTGCGCAAAAATTGCCGACCTGAAGCTGGATTCCTATCAGCACTTTGTCTGTATCGAGGCCGCCGCGGTCGAGCATCCGCTCCTGCTGGCGCCGAACGCAAGCTGGAGCGGCTCTCAAAACCTGGAATGCGTGCTGGCCGCCTGATCGGCGTTTAGTTGAATCTGCCGCCCTGCATCGGGAAGGCTTTCAGGAACTCAGCCGCCGGCAAGCGTTTGCCGCCCGGCTTTTGCAATTCTGTAATGCGCAATGCACCGCTGCCACAGGCGACGATCACGTCATCTTGCGGATCGGCGTTGATGACGGTCCCGGCGGCATGCTTGCCGTCGGCGGCAATAACCTGCGCCTGCCACAACTTCAGGGTGACTCCGGCGAACACGGCGGCGGCGGCCGGGAACGGGTTGAATGCGCGTATCTTGCGCTCCAGGACTGCCGCCGGCAGCGAGAAATCGAGAGCCGCTTCTTCCTTGCTGATCTTGGCGGCGTAGGTCACGCCTTGCTCCGGCTGCGGCGTCGCCGGCAAGGCGTTCTGCTCCAGGCGGCGCAGCGCTTCGACAATCATGTCGCCGCCGAGTTTTGCCATCTTGTCATGCAGCGTGCCGGTAGTATCGCTGGCGCCGATCGCCATTTTCTCGATCAGCAGCATCGCACCCGTATCCAGTCCCTGGTCCATTTGCATGATGGTGATGCCGGTTTCGCTGTCGCCGGCTTCGATCGCCCGGTGGATAGGCGCCGCGCCGCGCCAGCGCGGCAGCAGCGAGCCATGGATGTTGAGGCAGCCGCGCGGCGGGATATCCAGCACGCTGGTCGGCAGGATCAGGCCGTAGGCGGCCACCACCATGATGTCGTGTGGCGTGGCTTGCAGCAGTGCATGGGCCTCCCTGGCTACGTCCGGGTACTTGCCGTCCAGCCGCAGCGATACCGGCTGCGCTACCGGTATCTGATGGTCCAGCGCAAACTGCTTGACCGGCGATGCATGCAGCTGCATGCCGCGGCCGGCGGGACGGTCTGGCTGGGTCAGCACCAGCGGGACCTGATGGCCGGCGTCGTGCAAGGCCTTGAGCGCCACCGCGGCGAATTCGGGGGTTCCGGCGAAGATGATTTTCATGAGGGCGATACAGTCACAACAATTGCGGGACAGAGTTTAAGAGCCACCGCAGCGTGGCGAATTACTCTGTCCTCAACTGAATAGGGTGGAAGTTTCAAGTAACGCAATAACTGCGCAAAACAGAAACATATCTCTATATGGGATACGTTTGAAGAATCATCGATGTTGCTTATCTTGTAGCGTATTGCTTGTCGCGTTTCAGCTCGCGTTCTTCCTTGAGCATCTTGGCCTTGATCCGGTTGCGCTTCAAAGGCGACAGGTATTCAACAAAAACCTTGCCCATCAAGTGATCCATCTCATGCTGGATGCACACCGCCAGCAAGCCATCGGCATCGACCTCAAACGGCTTGCCGTCGGCATCCAGGGCGCGCACCTTGACCCGTGCCGGACGCTCGACGCCATCGTAGACGCCGGGCACCGACAGGCAGCCTTCGTCGTAGATCTGCTTTTCTTCGCTGGCCCAGAGGATTTCCGGATTGATGAAAACCCGCAGGTCGGTGCCGGCATCGGAAGTGTCGATCACCACCAGTTGTTCATGGACGTCGACTTGCGAAGCAGCCAGCCCGACGCCGGGCGCTTCGTACATGGTTTCGGCCATGTCGGCGACCAGCTGTTCCAGGCGAGGGCCGAATTCGGTGACCGGCTTTGCCACCTTGTGCAGGCGGGCGTCGGGGTAGCGCAGGATGTTCAATAAGGCCATAGGAATCGAGAACTCGGTAACAATTGAATAATGGTTTGGTGCAAGTGCGGAAAAAATGCCCTAAATCAACAAAAACGCAACAGAACGACGGGCTATCCGGACGTGGTTTGTCTTGCTAGTTCAAGGATTTATGTGCAGAATTTGATCCAGTTCGGCAACCTTTCCTATCCGTAAGCCGGGTGGAAGGTGTCGGCTTGGGCCGTTCCTGCGCCAAGAAGGGCAGGGGAAGAGCGCAGCCAGCAATGCCGTTTTCATGCCGCACTTTACGGACACCTCAATGAAAAATTTTATCACAATCGGCACCCGCTTTGCTGTCGCGTCGCTATTTGCATGCGCTTCGGCCGCCTCGGTACAGGCCGCTACTTGTGAATTTCGTCCAAACGCGCCCGACCAGCATCTGGTCGTGCGCGGCGATACCTTGTGGGATATTTCCGGCAAGTTCCTCGAGCATCCGTGGTGCTGGCCACAGGTCTGGGGCATGAACAAGGACGAGATCCGCGATCCGCACTGGATCTACCCGGGCCAGATCGTGTATTTCGACCGGGCCAACCGGCGCCTGAGCCTGACCAGGCCGGACGGCGATGGCGCCGATGCGGTTTCCGGCACCACCCGGCTGTCGCCGCAGATCCGCACCGAAGGGCTGGGCGTGGACGCGGTGCCGTCGATTCCGGCCGGCGTGATCGAGCCTTTCCTGTCGATGCCG
>NZ_JAQGLV010000007.1 GCF_028292705.1 Collimonas fungivorans
TTACCTCGGCCTGAACCGGCGCTTGAAGGCGCTGCGCTTCAAATCGAATTTCCAGCCAACCAAGTGGGACAGCGCCGCGCACGACCACGACGAGATGGTGAAAGCGCTGGAAGCGCGCGACGGCAAACGGCTGGCGGCGATATTGCGCCAGCACTTGCTGGACAAGCGCGATGCGGTGCTGATGGCTGCTGCTTTACCGGGCGAGGCCAAGACCGATCCCTTGGCTTGAATCTCCCCCAGCGGTTCACCACGGCCTGCGTACCGAATCCTGGTAGCGTTCCAGGATGAATTTCGCCACCGGATCGGAATGGTAGGCAGTGAGCAGCTGCGCCACCCAGGGCTCGCCGCGGTCGCCGGCGCGCACCGCCAGCACATTCTGCCAAGGCGAACGGGCATCTTCGATACCGATGCTGTCGCGCGCCGGATACAGGCCGTCCTTGGCAGCATCGGCATTGTCGATCACCGCAAACGCCACCTGGTCCAATGCGGCAAATAGCTGCGAACGCGGCACCTGCCGGATTTTCAGATGCAGGCGGTTGCCGGTGATATCGGCCAGCGTTGCGTGCAAGCCGGCGCGATCGGAAAATGTCAGCAGCGTGAAATTCTGCAGCAACACCAGCGCCCTTGCCGTGCCGGCCGCATCGGCCGGAATCGCGATCGTGGCGCCGCGCTGCAGCTGCGTGAGCGTCTTCAGCTTGCGCGAGTAAAGCGCCATCGGCAAGGTGACGGTGCTGCCTATGCTGGTCAGTGCGTAGCGCCGGCGCTGCGCTTCGAAGCCAGGGCCGTCCTCAAAACTGGCGGCGTCGATCTTGCCTGCCGCCAGCGCGGCATCGATGCGGGTCCTGTCATCAAATACGATCACCTCCAGCTGCAAGCCGCCGGCTGACGCGCCACGCCGCACTTCTTCCATGATCTCCGCATGCGTGCCAGGCGTCACGCCAACCTTGACCACGTTCGGCGTGGCATACACGTGCGGCACGACAATCCCGAGCAGGCTGGCGGCCAGCATGGTCGTCAGCTGTCGCGCAAAACGGTGCGGAAGCCGATGTGCGATGCCGGCAAGTCCGCTTCCTGCTGTTCGCGCGACGAAGCGCGGTAGCGCACGCAGTAATCGCGCGAGCACAGGAAGGAACCGCCCTTGATCACCATCGGCGTGTCGTGGCGGCGCGATGCCGGCGCCACCGACGCGGTATCGCCGTTGCTGTGGACCTGGTGCGATCCGCTGTAGATATCCTTGGTCCATTCCCATGCGTTGCCAACCATATCGTAGAGTTTGAAGTCATTGGCCGCGTAGCAGCCGACCGGGGCCAGGCCGATGTGGCCGTCTTCTTTGTTGTTCACCAGCGGAAATACGCCTTGCCAGTAGTTGGCGGCCGGCTTGCCGTGCTGGTCGCGCGGCGCGGTGTCGAGTTCGGCGCCGTCGTGCCCAGCCTTGCCGGCGTATTCCCATTCGGCTTCGCTGGGCAGGTCGCGGCCCAGCCAGCGCGCGTAGGCGAAAGCGTCGGCCTGGGTCACCATGGTCACCGGCTGGTTGCCGATGCCGTCCAGGCTGCTGCCGGGGCCGGCCGGGTGTTGCCAGGATGCGCCGGCTACCCAGCTCCACCATGCCAGGTCGCGCGCATTCAGTTCTTCCAGCGTCGGCTTGTGGAACACCGCGCCGCCGCCCTGGCGCTCGGCGTCGCTGACATAGCCGGTTGCGGCAACGAAGGAGGCAAACTGGGCGTTGGTGACATCGGTCTGGTCGATCCAGAATCCGCGCACCTTGGTTTTGCCGTCGCCGCGCGGGCGTTCGTCTTCGTAGCCGAACTTGCTGCCGAAGACGAATGCGCCGGCGCCCAGGTGCACCATGCCGGCTTGCGGATCGCTGCCCCAGCGCGCCGGCAAACCCGAATAGGCCTCGCACTGCGGCTCCGAACCCAGCGGCGCCAGGCTGCGCGCCCGGTTCTGCTGGTCAAGGCCGCCGCCGCTCGCCGCCAGCGGCAAGGCAACTGCCGCTGCCAGCAAGGCTGCCGCGCCTGCCGCTCCGCTTAACCAGATCCGCATCCTCATCGGGCGTTCAGTAATAGCCGCGCGGACGCTGCGGTTCGACGCCGCCGACGGCGCTCATGTAGTTGTTCCATTGCTGGATCAAAGCACTGATGATCGATGGATTCTGCGCCGATACGTCATGGTTCTCGCCGCGGTCCACTGTCACGTCGAACAGTTCCCAATGGCCGTCTAGCGGGCCGTTCGGCGGTTCGGTCCAGAGCGCTTTCCACTGGCCGTCGCTGCTGCGCAGGTAACCGCGTCCGTATGCCTCGTCGCCGAACGGCGCGTTATGCACCACGGACGCGCCCTGGCCGTTCAGCAGCGGCAGCAGGGACTGGCCGGTGATCGGATAGACATAGCGGTTGTTGTAGACCACCTTGCCCTGGTTCTGGTCGGCGCCGTTCAAACTGTTGAGCAGCGGCGGCGCCGGCTGCGCGGGCGCGGCGATCTGGGCCACGGCAAGGAAGGTCGCGGTGTTGTCGGTCACGTGCGTGAACGGGCGCAAGGTCGGCAGCTGCGTGGTCTGGCCCGGCAGGTGCACGATCAGCGGCGTCGATACGCCGCCCTCGGTGGCGTAGCCTTTGGTCAGGCGGAACGGCGTGGCGCTGACTTCGGCCCAGCGCAAGCCGTATTGCAGGCGCTGCGCGTTCTGCTTGCCGTTGTCGCTGCCCAGCGCGGAATACACGGGATCGGCTGCATTGGCGGTATCGGTGGCGGTCGGATCGGCGCCGGAATCGATCGGCCAGCCTTCCGCGCCATTGTCCGACTGGAACATGATGAACGTATTGTCGTATTCGCCGATATCCTTCAGGTGCTGGACTAGCAGGCCGATGTTGTGGTCGAGGTTTTCCACCATGCCGGCATAGATTTCCATGTAGCGCGCCTGGGCTTTCTTTTCCGCCGGCGACAGGCTGCTCCATGCCTTGTCGACCACGCCCGGGCCATAGTCCGAATAACCTTGGGCCGGACTATGCACGGCGTTGATGTATTTGGCGTTGGCGGTGCCGTTGTTGACGGTGGCGGGCGACGACACCAGTTTCTCCGGCACCCCGGCAAACGGCGTGAAATCGGCCGGGATGATGCCGAGCGCTTTCTGGCGTGCGATGCGGGCGTTTCGTATGGCGTCATAACCCTGGTCGTACTTGCCTGCATAGCTATGCAGGTAGGGCTCCGGCACTTGCAGCGGCCAATGCGGCGAAGTGAAAGCCGCGTAAGCGAAGAAAGGCTTGCCGTCGGCCTTGTTGGCATCGATGTAGGAAATCAGGCGCTGCGTATAGAAATCGGTCGAATAGAATACCGCCGGGCTGCCGCCTGTGCCACCCGGCTGGCCTGGCTGGCCGGGTTGTACGTACTGGCCGTCGTCGGTGTAGTTCTTTGAGCCCGCCGGTTCATGCGCAAAGTGATTGCTGGCAGCGCCGCCGAGCAAGGCGTAGCTGTGCTCGAAGCCCCATTGGTCGGGAGTCTGGCCGCCGCCGCTGGCGCTGCCCGGAATGCCCGAACCGATATGCCACTTGCCCGCCATGTAGGTGTGGTAACCGCCATCCTTCAGCAACTGCGCCACCGACAGCGCGCGGTCGTTCAGGTAGCCTTCGTAGCCGGGCAAACCCTTGCGTTCATCGGCCGGCGCACCCATCGTTCCTTCACCCACCAAATGATGGTCGGTGCCGGAAATCAGCATCGAGCGCGTGATCGCGCAGACGGTGCCGGTGTGGTGGTTGGTCAGGATGCGGCCCGACTGCACCAGGGCGTCGAGGTTGGGCGTATTGATTTCACCGCCGAAGGCGCGGATGTCCGAGTAACCGAGGTCGTCGGCCATGATGTAGAGGATGTTCGGGCGTTTCTGCACTACAGGCACGGCGGGAGCCGCCGCAGCCAGGCCCGTGTCCGAACCGCCGCACGATGCGAGCGTGACCAGGCTGGCTATTGCGGCGGCGATCAGGCCGAGGCGGACAACGAGAGATTGCGATCTGGCTTTTTTCATTGTTGATGTCATCCCACTTTAGTGAGCATGCATCGTAAAAAAAACCGGTTTCTATCCCAACTACTTACTATCTATTAGCTTATGTATCCACGCGCGAAACCAGGCCCTGCCTGCGGTTTGCGCGGAAATGAAGCCATGCGCGATTACTGTATTTCGTTATTACAGAAATGCAGCAAGCTGCCGAAACTATGCCTTGGAGGCGTAATTCTCTGGAAAGAAATGACGCTCGATCAGCTCGATCAGGATGTGCAGCACCTTGATGTGCAGTTCCTGCACGCGGTCGGCAAAGGCGCCGCCCGGGGTGCAGACATAAACATCGCTCAAGGACGACAGCAGCTCGGCCTGCTTGCCGGACAGGACAATCACATGCATGCCGAGATCGCGCGCAGTTTGCGCCGCGCGGATGATGTTCTTGCTGGTGCCGCTGGTGCTCAGCGCGACCAGGCAATCGCCGGCGCGTCCGTGTCCTTCGATATAGCGTGAAAACACCTGTTCATAACCATGGTCGTTGCCGACGCAGGTCAGGTGGCCGGCATCGCTGATCGCGGTTGCGCCCAGCGCCGCCCGGTCCAGCCGGTAGCGGCCGGTCAGCTCTTCGGCGAAGTGCATGGCGTCGCACATGGAGCCGCCGTTGCCGCACGAATACACACGGCCCTTGCGTTCAAACACATCGATCAGCAGCGTCGCCGCCTGTTCGATGGACTGCAGCGCTGCGTCGTTGGCGAGCAGCGCTTCCAGCGATTGCTGCGCTTCGACCAGGCTGGCGTTAATGTGTTGCTTCAATTGCATGCTCCATTCGAATAAGTTGGCGAAGTTAGCGATTTGTGCGCGTGACGCCGGTATCGATCACGCCGTAGGGCGTAATGGTAGTGCCGCTTTCGCCGGAAGGCGATGTTACATGGCCGCAGGCCGCCAGCAGCAGGCTTGTTATCAGGGGAAACAGTAGGCGCATCGTTGTCTCATGGTGTGAATGGTAGCTCTAACAGACCCGGCTGTAGAGTGAAATGTTCCGGTCAATGCGCCAGCTTAGCCTGATCCGGGCTTTGCTGCTGTTCCTGCTTCAGCCACAGCCCGAACTCCTTCAGCACTTCCACCACCTTGCGCAAACGCTGGCCGTCGGCGGTAAGGCAATACTCCACCTTGACCGGCACTTCGGCGTAAACCGTGCGCTGCACCAGCCCGGCCGCCTCCAGGGCGCGCAGGTCCAGCGTCAGCATGCGCTGGGAAATGTTCGGCACGTCGCGCCGCAAGTCGTTGAAGCGCTTGGGGCCGTCCAGCAGGTAAGACACCAGCAGCATGCGCCAGCGCCCGCCCAGCAGCAGCATGGCTTCTTCCACCGAACAGCCGGAGACATTGGTTTTCATGAGGCTACCTAAGTATAATTTATGTACCTATATAACAAAAATCTCCCTTCTTTACAATAGTAACCGAGGTCACCATACTCTCCTGCGTCGCCGCACAATGCTGCGATCCCACAGGAGAGCTGGATGATGAAATTGTATTTTGCCCCCGAGACTTGTTCGCTGTCGCCGCACATCGTGCTGCGCGAACTGGGCTTGCCGTTTGAACTGGTGAAGGTCGACAACAAGACCAAACGCACCGCCGACGGCCAGGATTTCCTGGCCATCAATCCGAAAGGCTATGTGGCGGCGCTGCAGCTGGAGAACGGCGAGGTACTGACGGAGGGGCCGGCAATCGTGCAGTATCTGGCCGACCTGATACCCGAAGCCGGGCTGGCGCCAGCCAACGGCAGCTGGCAGCGGGTGCGCCTGCAGGAATCGCTGAATTTCATCACCAGCGAAATTCATGCGGGACTGAGCCCGCTGTTCAACGCGACGATCCCGGACGGCGTCAAAACCCTCTTCAAGGACAAGTTGCGGCGGCGCCTGGACCAGGTCGCATCCACCCTGGAGCAGCACGACTACCTGCTCGGCGCGCAGTTCGGCGTGGCCGATGCCTACCTGTTCACCGTGCTGCGCTGGACGGCATTGTTTTCGATCGACCTCAATCAGTGGCCAGCCATCGCCCGCTATATGGAAAACATCGGCGCGCGCGCCACGGTGAAAGCCGCGCTGGCAGCGGAAGCCGCCGCCTAGGGCTGCAGGTAGATCAGGAAATCGAACGCACCACGCCGCCATCCACGCGCAGAGCCGCACCGGTAGTAGCCGATGCCTGTACAGACGCCAGGTAGACCACCATGTTGGCGACTTCTTCTACCGTCGCGAGGCGCTGGATCAGCGAGCTCGGGCGATGTTCTTTGAGGAAGTCGCGTTCCAGCGCTTCGCTTGCGACACCCTGGTCGCGCGCCATCGAAGCGAAGAAATCGCCGACCCCCTCGGAGCGGGTCGGACCAGGTAATACTGCGTTGACGGTGACGCCGCTGCCGGCCAGGGTTTCCGCCAGCCCGCGCGAGACTGCCAGCAGGGCGGTCTTGGTCATGCCGTAGTGAACCATTTCCTTCGGAATCTGCAAACCCGATTCGCTCGACAGGAACTGCACCCGGCCCCAGCCGCGCGTGACCATGGCCGGCGCATAGTGGCGCGACAGGCGCACCGCGCTCATCACGTTGACATCGAAGAAACGCTGCCACTCTTCGTCGGAAATATCGAAGAAAGGCTTGGCTTCGAAGATGCCCAGGTTGTTGATCAGGATGTCGGTCTCGGGCACTTGCTTGAACAGCAAGGCGGCGCCGTCTGGGGTGCCGAGGTCGGCGGCGACGCCTTGCAGACGGGCGCCGGGAACTTTGTCGCGGATCTGCGCCAGCGCCAGGTCGACCCGTTCCTGGGTGCGGCCATTCACCACCACCGTTGCCCCCGCCTGCGCCAGGCCGAGCGCAATCGCCAGGCCGATGCCGGCGGTCGAACCGCTCACTATTGCATGTTTGTCGCTTAAATCGATTTTCATGGAATTCTCTCTGATGGTTGGAAACGCTCGCACGCAATGCACAATGCAGCCACTGCCTTAATCATAGAGGAAATCGGGAATCGGCATTTATCCGGCGCCGGCGCCGCTCCTAGGAATCGCTCGCGCAGCCGACAATCAAGCTCATCAGTTCGTCAAACTCGTCCGGACGTTCTTCACTCACCAGCGGGAACAGGCACTGATGGTCGGTCCCGCCCACCACCCGCAGCCGGCGCGAACGCGCCTTGCGCGCCGACAGCAGCAGCCGTTCCGGTATTTCCGGCGGGATCACCGCATCGTGTTCTGCGGCGATCACCAGCAACTTGCCCTTGAATTCAGCCAGGATCGCCCAGGCGTCGCTGTCGGCCCAGCTATGGTCGCGCCGGATGATCGCGGAGAATTGCGGTCCGAACGGCACGTTGTAGGCCGAAGGCGTGTACACGCCAGGCACAATCAGGATCAGCCCGGCGACCTCATGGGTCTGGGTCAGCCGAATGGCGTTGTAAGCGCCCATGCTGCTGCCGCAGATCACCAGCGGCTGCGCCAGCTGGCGTGCGGCGATCACCGCTTCGGCCTGGCGCGTGCGGCTGCTTAGCGAGGAATAGTGCAGCGAGCCGCCGGTGTCGCCATGGCCGATGCAATCGAAGGAGGTGCTGGCGACGCCGCGCGCCTGCAGCGCCGGCCGCAATCCCGAGCGGCTGGCGGTAGCGCGCGAGCTGACGCCCGCGCCGTGCAGTATCAGGACATGGCTGGACGATGCGGCGGG
>NZ_JAQGLV010000018.1 GCF_028292705.1 Collimonas fungivorans
TGCTCGAGGATCTGCTGATAACTGTCCCGGCTGCCGGCGCCGAATTCCTGTTCAAGATGCTGCATCAGCTCGGCGCGCAACCGGTCATTGTCGAGCAGAGTATTATCGACATCGAGCAAGAAAATCACTTGATCCATGGCCGCCGCTGTCGGATTGATTGAAGTTGCCATCTAATTGTCGCCGGTGAAAGCAGACTGTGCCGCCGGGCCGGCGAACAGTGCGGGCCTGGCAAAGGTCTTTTCTTTTTTATCCGAATCTATCGGCATCGATACCGTCTCGCCATGCACCAGTTGTTGTCCGCTCAGATCCAGGAATTGGAACCTGGGCGTCTCGAAGCGCGCGCTCGGCGGCGGGAACGGATAGGGGACCGGGTTTTCTGCAGAGCTTGCGGCGCCTGGCGCCAGGTCGCGTCCCGGCGATGGCAGCATGACCTGGAACATTTCGTTGCCATAGGCGAGAATGAAGAACATATAAGCTGCGGCGCTGCTGCCGTCCTTGCGCCGGATCAGCAAGACGCTGATCCTGTCGTTCGGCATGAGGCCCGGCGCAAAGGTGTGTGTGACGGGAAAGGCAAATCCACCATCCAGGTGATCGCGTTTCCTGACCCAGGCGACAGCCTGTGAAAAATTCGGCATCTCGCTGCCGGGCAGCACCGACAATCCCATTTTTACGAAAGCCTTCAGCACGGCAAGCGGAGTGTGGGCATCTCGCCTGAGCTGCAGCATGATTTCCCTGGTATGCAGGTCGACCGCAATCAGCGGATCATCTTCGAACCGGCGCTGCGCCGGTCCATGCCTGAAAGGAGGGACGCCGTTTTTTCCCCTGATGTGGGCGAAAGTGCGCATGGGCTTGGACCAGTTGCCGAAGTCGTTCTCTATGCCGTTGCCGAAAAGCGCGTTGCATTCGTCGCATTCATAGGCAGAGAACAAGCTCTTGTTGCCCAGGGATTCGGGCAGGGCGTGGGCAGAGAGGCGGAAACTGGTGTCGGGAGCGCGTTTGCCGCAGAAGCGGCACAGCTGGTTTTCCTGGTCGCCCAAGATGATCTTTTTCCCGGGCTCCAGGACCCATCCGGCAATCTTCCGATAGTTCTGGCTGTAAAAGAAGCGGGCTTTGTCGATGGGATTCATGACTGACTCCTGTCAATCATGGATTCAATGGTGCTTGTGCATATCGTGTTTTTTGTCGCCATACTCCTTCTGGACCTGGCCGACAGTTTTTTCGATCTTGCCTTTCTCTTCCAGGCGCTTATCGCCGGCGATCTTGCCGGCGGTTTCCTTGATCTTGCCTTCTGCTTCCTTGACGCGGCCTTTCACCTGATCCTTGTTCATGGCTATCTCCTGAAGTGATATGGACAATCGGCAGAACGCGGTGCTGGATACTGGCGTTCAGGATGAACAGCATCTGCCTGGGTTGCCGCACGGTCTGTACGGCAGCGCACTTAGATAACGGGGGCAGGGACTGCCAGGGAAAGAGTGAAAAACAAGGGCTGGCAAACCGCCGATGGCGGCGTGTCCTGAATCACCGTGAAATCGTTCCCGGCGACAGCGGTGCAGCGAGCGTAAGCGACTGCCATACGCGCTCGCCGGCACTGCTGGAATCGAGACAAGACCGGAGCGTCAGGCTGCTCCGCGGTACGAGTTCAGATCCGGTGTAAGCCGTTGCGGGCCTTGTGGTTGAGGCGAGTGTTTGGGCCTCTGCGAATCGGCCACGCTTTCCACGCCATCGGCGGCGATCGCTTCGAGGAAACCGAGGACGTTGCGGTAATAATCGACCCGCATTTCGGCTTCCAGCAACTGCCGTTCCGACTGATACAGCGCCAGGCGTGTATCGCGCAGTTCATTTTCTGCCAGCTTTTCAGGCGTCTGGATATATTTGATCGCCAATCTGTTAAGCCATCCCATGTCGGCACCTCTTTTGTATGGAGACAATTTGATCTTAAATCGTTCTTGGCAAAGAAACCTGACAATTGACATCATTTAACTATCTTGTTGCGCAATTTCCACGTCCATATTTACGTGGAACAACTAAATATCGTTTGCAAGAAAATGCAAGGCATAACAAACAAGATGCGACAGGCACGCAGTGATGATTGGCGCGCAGCTGCGCCAATTTGTCACTCTGCCTGGGTCCATTCTGACTAGAATTACGTTCGACAAGGAATTCCGATGCCAGTTCACACTCAATCAATTGCCCTGATCGTCTACGACGATGTCCAGATGCTCGACGTGGCCGGGCCGAGCGAAGTATTTGCGATGGCGGCCCGCATCCTGGGCGAGCAGACCGGCCATGCGCAGGCGTATGCCATCAGCGTGCTGTCGAGCCGCGGCGGTGAAATCCGTTCCAGTTCCGGCATGCGGCTGCTGACGACGGCGCTGGCCGCTGCTGCGCCCGATATCTTTGACGTGGTGCTGGTTGCCGGCGGCCAAGGCGCGCAGGCCGCCAGCGCCGACCGCGAATTGCTAGCCTGGCTGCAGAGCGCCGAGCCGCACGCGCGCCGCATCGGTTCGGTGTGCACCGGGGCGTTTGTGATCGGCGCCGCAGGACTGCTCGACGGTTACCGCGCGGTGACGCACTGGAAGAGCCAGGAAGCGCTGGCGCGCCGTTTTCCGCGGGCGCAGATCGTCGACAACGTCTTGTTTGTAGTGGACCGGCAGCGCGTCAGTTCGGCCGGAGTCACCGCCGGCATGGATCTGGCCTTGCACCTGGTGGAAACCGATCACGGCGCGGCGATCGCCAACGGGGTTGCGCGCAGCCTGGTGATGTTCATGCAGCGCGCAGGCGCGGAAAACCAGCGCAGCGCGCCGCTGTTTGCCCAGGCTGCCGAGAGCAGCGTGATCGACAAGGTGCTGGCGATCCTGCACGCCCGCTTTAACGAACAGCTGAGCGCTGTCCGGCTGGCTGGCGAAGTGCATACCAGCACCAGGACGCTGCAGCGCCAGTTCAAGCAGAAGACCGGTTATACCGTGCACGGCTACCTGGAAAACTATCGCCTGGCGATCGCGCGCGGACTGCTGGAAAAAAGAATCGATGAAGAACGCGTCGCACGCAACTGTGGTTTCCGCAATGCGCGGCAATTGCGGCGTTTGATCAATCTGCAGCTACCACCATGAAACCAGACCGGAGCCGAAATGAATCGTCGCAATGCCCTCAAGACCCTTGCCGCCGGCGTTGCGGCTGCGCCTGTGCTTAGCCGCGCTGCGACTGCCGCAGAAACGTTGCCGCAAGCGCCCACCACAAAGCCGCTGCGCATAGCCATGGTGATTTTCCAGGGCATGACCCAGCTCGATTTCAGCGCGCCGTTCGAGGTGCTGGCGCGGATCCCCGGCGCCCAGGTCGACGTAGTGGCGGAGAGCTTGGAACCGGTGGTCTCGGACACCGGTTTGCGCCTGCTGCCGAGCCATACTTTTGCCAGCGGCGCCCAGCCGGACCTGCTGTTTGTGCCCGGCGGGCCGGGACAGAATGCGCAGATGACAAATCCAGCCATGATCGGCTATCTGGCGGCGACCGGGAAAAATGCCTCTTATGTGACTTCAGTCTGTACCGGTTCGCTGCTGCTGGCCGCGGCCGGATTGCTGCAAGGTTACAAGGCGACCTGCCACTGGATGTCGATCGACCTGCTCGACCTATTTGGCGTCGTTGCGCAACAGCAGAGGGTGGTGGTCGACCGCAACCGCATCACCGGAGCCGGCGTGACCTCCGGCATGGATTTCGCACTCACGGTGGTCGCGACGCTGCGCGGCGATGAACTCGTCAGGCGCCTGGAATTATTGCTTGAATACGATCCGCAGCCGCCGTTCCGCAGCGGTACGCCAAGCCTGGCCGGACCCGCCATGGTGCAGCAGGTGCGCACATTGGCCGCTCCCATGCTGGCGCAGCGCCGGGCGCAGTCGGAGGCCGCTGCCGCCAATCTGCGGCAGCGCCGCTCAATGAACCAATAGCGGAGCGCGGTACGACTTGACGCGGTCAAGCTTGGCCGCATACAGGTCGTGATCGTTGCCGGTGGAGCTGTTTTGCATGGCGATACTCAAATGCTTGACAGCCTGTTCCATGTCGCCCAGGCGCAGGCAGGCAATGCCCATCCAATACTGGAATTCGTGATAGTAGGGATCGCGCGCAATTTCCCTGCTGAAGTGCATTTTTGCGGCCTTGAAATCGCCGGCGCGCATTGCCGCCATGCCCAGGTTGAATGCCTGGAAAGGCGCTTCAGGCTGCAATTGCGCCAGCCTGGCCGCCAGCAGTTTCGATTCCGCGGATTTGCCCAGGTCGTTGAGAACGCCGATCAGGTTGAACATGACCACCGTATTTTCCGGCTCGCGTGCAGACACCTGGCGGAAGGTGCGCTCGGCTTCCTGCAAATTGCCGTGGCGCCGGTAGATCACTCCCAGCGTGTTGTAGGAAGCGAGGAAATTGGCGTCCTGCCGGATCGCTTCGCGCGCCCACCAGTAGGCGTCGTCCAGCTGGCGCATGGACAAGGCTTCAGCCGCCTGGTTATTCATGTACATGGCCACCACCGTGTTCTCTTCGATCTCTTGCCTGCGCTGGCCTGCGGTATCTTCCGGCGGCAGGAAATCGATGGTCATCAGGCGGCTCTGGTCAAGCGGCATGCGGATGGCGCTCGGCCGTTTGCCGAGGGTGAGATTGACGTGGCCGCTGGCAAAGTAGAGGTCTGCATTGCGGCTCCAGGCCTGGTCCATGAGTATGGTCTGGTAGCGTACCGGCAGCCCCAGCTCCTTGGCGAAGGCAGCGGTCATGATCACCAGCGACAGGCAGTTGCCGCTGCGGGCGGCGAAGGTCTGGGCGGCATTGCGCGTGTGTTCGGAACTGTATTCCAGCTGCAGCTGGCCCTTGCTGTACAGCGCATCGAACAAGCCTTGCTGTATGCCCTTTGCGCGCATCTGGTGGGCGTTTTCATCGGTGGCCAGGTATTGGCGCATGGCGTGGCTGACAGCAAAAACGTCGTCGGCGCTGACGCGCTGCGAGGGCGCGGAAAACAGCTGGTCGCTGAACAGGCGATCGCCATGCGACACCTGCGGCGAGGTGGCGCAGGCGCCGAGCAGGAGACATAGAGGCAGGACTAGCCAGTGTTTCATCTGAGGCCACCAAGTGGTAGGCAACTTCCAATATGCAGCTTGCAACGGGCTGCTTCCACAATATATACCTGAACCGGTCAGGCCGGATGTCCCATGATGTAGTGTTCGAGCTGCTGGATGATGAACTGCTGTTCCGAGATGATGTCTTTCACCAGGTCGCCGATGGAGATGATGCCGACCAGCTTGTCATCGTCCAGGATCGGCAGGTGGCGCAGGCGATTCTCGGTCATCAGCGCCATGCATTGTTCATTGGTGTCGTCCAGCCGCACGTACATGACGGAGGAAGTCATGATGTCGCTCACCGAAGTGTCGGTTGACGAGCGGCCTTTGAGTATCATCTTCCGGGCATAGTCGCGTTCTGTGACAATGCCGACGATTTTCCCCTGTACCGTCACTAGCAGCGCACCAACGCTCTTGTCCGACATCATCTTGATGGCATCGAACACCTTGGCGTCAGGAGCTATCGTGTAGACGGTTTGACTTTGCTTGGTCTTGAGAATCTGTGCGACGGTTTTCATCAGGCATTCCTTCAAATAAACCCTGCAATTTGAATAATTATTCTGCGACCCTGCTTAGTCAAGAAAGTAGTCTTTTCGTTTTCAAATTGCAAGCATCTTCAATGCAGGCGGACGCCGCCGCTGACAATTCTGACAGTAGTAAAAAGATGGGCTATTATATTATTATTGCAGTGCGGCAATTAATTCTTTGACTGGCAAAATTGAACCATAGGCGGGCAACGCGCTCTGTCTGTGGGGTCCGGAGCGACACATGTCCTCGCTGTGAGGGCGAGCCAACGCAAGAAACAGAAAGTCTTTTTTTAATGACAACGTATTTCAATGGTTGTTTTGCCAATGACCGATTTTAGTTTTACCGCCGTGCTGAAAAAAATACAGAAGTCAGATGTAGCAATAGCATTGCCGCGCCGGTCGGATATCCGGCTTGCGATCTTGTTTTTTGCAAGCGCATTAATCGCATGTATATGGGTGGTTACCTTATATGACGAAGCCAGCGAAACGCAGCGCGAGCTGGAAAAGGTAGGGCGCGACGCCCAGAACGTAGCGCGGGCGTTCGATGAAAACATCAGTCACGTGATCGAGCAGGCCGACGAAGCCAGCGACCTGCTGAAATACCAGTACGAGCGTTTCGGCGCAAAAATGAACAATCCCGAATACCGGGATGCATGGCTGATGCAAGGTAATCTCGCCAATCGTTTCTTCATTCTTGACGAACACGGGAAGCAGGTTTACGCCAACGACGATATCGTGCTTAACGACGAACTCATCGCCGGACACATGCAATTGCACCAAGGGCATGATTCCGGCCAGCTGCTGTTCCTTGCCAAACCGGTGCGCGACCGCGTCTCGGGAGACTGGTCGATGCAAGCCAGTCGGCGCCTCAACCGGCCCGACGGCAGCTTCAGCGGCGTAGTCGGCGTTTCGATCAGCAACGAGGCGGTGACGCGTTTTTATCACCAGATCAATGTCGGCCAGGATGGCGCAATCAGCGTGGTCGGCGACGAAGGCACGATCAAGGCGCGCGAGCCGGACGGCGCCAAGGCGATCGGCATGGATTTTTCCGGCAGGCCGTCGTTCGCCGTGATGAAGCAGCACAAGCAAGGCTACCTGACCAGCAACGGCTTGGTCGACGGCATGCGGCGGACCTATGCCTATCGTCATCTGGAAAATTATCCGCTGATGGTGCTTGTCGGCATTTCGGTCGAAGAGGCGATGCAGCCTTTTTATAACAACCGCTTTCGCGGTTACGTGCTGGCGGCATTTTCAACCGGGGTGGTGGTGGTGTTTACCATCTTCATCCTGTTCATGGCGAACGGCCTGGTGAGCACAGGGCGGGTGGCGACGCTGGCCAACCAGGCCAAGTCGCAGTTTCTCGCGAATATGTCGCATGAATTGCGTACGCCGCTGAATGGAATTTTGGGTTATGCGGAACTGTTGCGCGAAGATCTGGTCGGAACCGACGAGCAACATTTTGCGCAGGCAATACACGACAGCGGCACGCATTTGCTATTGCTGGTCAATACCGTGCTCGATCTGGAGCGGATCGCGGCGGGGAAAATGGAAGTATTCATTGCCACCGAAAATTTGCGCGAGGTGATGCAGAAAATTGTTGCCAGCCATGCATCTACCGCGATGCGCAAGGGGATCGCCTTGAGGCTGGTGCTGAGTCCGGCGCTGCCGGTCGAATTTGCATGCGACCGCGGCAAGCTGATCAGGGTGCTTAACAACCTGATCCACAATGCGCTGAAATATACGGACCAGGGGGCGGTAACGGTGCGTGTGCTGCAGGGCGACGGCGTACTGATATTCCGGGTGGTGGATACCGGCGAAGGCATTCCGGCGGAACTGCAGCGCATCATCTTTGAAAAATTTGCGCAGGTGGACGGCTCGGACATGCGGGCGCAGGCCGGCAGCGGGCTGGGCCTGGCGCTGGCCAAGGAATTGGTGAAATTCATGGGCGGCACCATCGCCGTACGGTCGCGGGTTGGCAAAGGTTCCATATTTGCCTTCACGCTGCCGATTTGAACAAGGCTTTAAGTGATTAGGTGTTAATGAAAAACATATTGGTAGTGGATGACAATCCTCTCAACAGCAACCTCGCCAGGATCATCCTGACCAGGGCGGGATATACGGTTCACGTGTTTGCCGGAGCCTCCGAGGCTCTGCGGTATCTGGAGAAAAATACAGTCGATGTGGTGTTGACCGATGTCGGCATGCGCGATATAAACGGTAAAGAATTCTGCCGCCTGGTCAAGGAAGGCAGTCACATGGTGGTTCCCCGCATGGTGGCGTATACCGCCTTTGCGATGGAGGAGGAGTTGTTGTCGATCCGGGCGGCAGGTTTCGATGCCGTAGTCATCAAGCCGGCGACTCGTGTCCAGATCCTGGCAGCAGTGGATCCTGCCAGTTGAAGCGCTGTTTCACGCTGTTTTACGATATAGCGCTTCAGGAAAATAACCAACCGCCGACCATGCCATCTCATATCTGCCATCATTTCAGCCCGGAGATGTTTTTAAAACATTCTTATAATGACAAGAGTGTTTTTGTCGACCTGTGCAAGCTGTTCCTGCAGGTCGGCGGCGAGCAGTTTGCGCGTTTGAAATCGGCCGTGCAGGCCGGGAATGTCAGCGCCACGACGCAGGAATGCCACGCCCTCAAGGGTACGCTGCTCATCTCGGGCGCCGATGCCGCGGTACGTTTGCTGGATCAGATCGAGATCGAGTTCAACCGGAAAAAACGGGTGTGCACGACGGAAAAAATCCTCGAGCTGCAAAATGAAATCATGCTGACCCTGGATGAAGTGCGCGACTTCCTGATGGAGCTGGAAAGCCTCGAACTCCAGTATTGAATGTTCAGGGCGCCGGCTGGTTTGGCGCCGGGCTGCAGCATTTTTCGGCAGCGTGGCGGCGGCTTTCGGCGGCCAGCGCGGAGTGGCCCGACAACAATAGCGCCGCCTTGTCGATCAACAGCTGGGTCGGGATCGGCCGGGCGAAAGAGGCTGCCAGCAACAGCACAAAACTGACGCCCATCAAGGTGCGGTTCAGCACCGGCTTAGGCAGGCTTTCAGCGCACCAGATGAAAGCAAGGCTGACGGCGCTGCCCAGCACCCATCCGCTGAGCGCTTCCGAGACCGAGTGAAAATCCAGCAGCACGCGTGACAGGCTGATCAAGGCCGCAAAAGCCATTCCGGACACAGCGGCAAGCTGCCGGGTCATGGTGGTTTTCTGCTGGAAAAGAAAATAGAAGAGCAGGGGGATGATCGCCGCGGAGCGCATTGCATGGCCGCTGAAGCCCGTGAAATCGAGCTCGTCTATGCCTATGCCCCAGCCGACAAATGCAATCTTCGAGGCGGCTACCAGCAGCAAAGCGGAACCGAACAGCAGGCACCAGGCCCAGAACAAACGTTGCGCGCGTGCCGCCAGCAGCCACGCTGCAATCGCAACGGCGGCGGGAAGCATGATGGTGCTGCCGCCGACTTTGGTAATACCCATCCATGAAAACATAAAACTCAATGCCTAATAGCGGCCAATACCGGTCTCCTGCGATACCAGCAGGTTGATATGCGCTGATACGCGCTATTTTTACTCGAGGTCGGTCAGTTCAAGCAGGCGATGCTACACGAGCCTGGCGCGCCTTGCGTGCCGCGCAGCCGCGCATGAAGCCGCGCAGCTCTTCGAATACGATAGGTTTCTGGAAAAACAGGACTTCATCGGGCAAGCCGCCGCGCGCGTCCAGGTCCTCCCTGCTGAGGGTGGTGAGGACGGCGATGTCGATATGCCTGAGGTCGGGATTGGCGAGCACCGTTTTGACAATTTCATAACCGTCGATGCCCTCCATGACGATATCGAGCAGCAGGATATCGTACTTGCGCTGGGCGATTTCCACCAATGCCTGGTAGCCGTTTTCGCAAAAGCGGGTCTCCAGCGCGATATCCCAGGAAGCGATCTGCTTCTCGTACACCATGCGCTGCAAAGCGTTGTCTTCGACGATCAGGGCGCTCAAGGTCGACGACGGCGCGCTCCTGCTCCGGTCTGTCAGCAAATCGCTGCGTTCAGCCTTCAGTGCATCGATTGCTTCGCGCGGAATGCGGCGATGCCCCCCTTGGGTCTTCCAGGCCACCAGAACCCCGCGCTCTACCAGTTGCTGGACTGATGTGACGGATATTCCCAGCAGCTTGGCTGCTTCTTGCGTAGTGACGTCGCTTTGATTGAGTTTCACTGCTGACATTGGGCGGTTAGAGAGTTAGGTGATGCCGGATTAGGTGATGCATTTTATCAAACGTATTTTATCAAACACATTTTTATTAATTAATTAGACACTTGCCAGCCATTGATTTGCATGGCCGCCACAGGGTTCCTGCCATTGTTGCAGGCCGAAATGCATTTATTTGCACTTGCAGCAAATTATCACTGGTCATCCAAATAAAAAATACTATAAAATCGTTGAAATCGGTATTTATGTGATTTTAAACGATTTTTGTTGTTTTTTTGATTTTAAATTCGCATAACTGCCTAAATTGGCTTGAGCTGCGTACGTTAAATTGGATCGGTGTGAATTAAATTGAAAAAAATATTGCTGCTAACTCTCGTGTTTGCACTGGGCGGTTGTGCGTTTGCCCCAGGCATGAAATTCGATTCATATTCGGCGTTGGATGCAAGCGACCCTGAGTCGGTGCCGGTGATCACCCCGATCACCCTCAAGCTGGTGCAGCAGGAAAACGCCGAACGCGTCCGGCAGGCCGGGCAAGGCGAGAAGTACCGCGAACTGATCGGCAAGCCGCAGCCGTATCGCATGGGGCCGGCCGATATCTTGTCGATCATCGTCTGGGATCATCCTGAACTGGTGGTTCCTAACCTCACTTATACCTTGGGCGCCACCGGCAACCTGTCGAACAGCGGCATGACGGCGCAGACCTTGCCTGGTTACGTGATCAGCAACGAGGGCGAAGTGCAGTTCCCCTACGTCGGCCTGTTCAAGGCAGAAGGATACACCGAAGTAGAGGCGCAAAAGAAGCTGCGCGGACTGCTCTCCAAATACATACGCGATCCGCAGATTACCCTGCGCGTGATCGGTTATCGCAGCCAGAAGATCTACGTCGACGGCGAAGTGCGCTCGGCCGGGGTCAAGCAGATGAGCGATGTGCCGATGACTCTGTCGGAAGCGATCAACCAGGCCGGCGGCATACCGCCGAGCGGCGACGCCAGCCGGATTACGTTGGTGCGCGGCGCCAAGAGTTATGAAATCAGCTTGCCGGACCTGATTGCGCGCAATCTCAGCCCGTCCGACATCCTCATGCAAAACAACGACGTGCTGCGGGTCGCGCCGCTGAGCGACAACCAGGTGTCGGTATCCGGCGAAGTGCGCAGCCCAGGTTTGCTGCCCTTGCGCAGCAACGGCCGGCTCAGCCTGAGCGACGCCTTGAGCGGCGCCGGCGGCGTCGACGCCAATACCAGCGATCCAAGCGCCATCTATGTGGTGCGGGCGGCGCCCGACGGCACCATGCCCAAGGTATTCCACCTGGACAGCAAATCGCCGGTCGGCATGGCGCTGGCGGAAAACTTCCCGCTGCAGGCCAAGGACGTGGTGTATGTCGATGCCCCGGGCCTGGTCCGTTTCAGCCGCGTGTTTGCGCTGCTGGTCGGCACTTCTACTACTGCGGTCAATTCGCGTAACGCTGTGGACAAGAAAAATTGATCAAATCCATCCTCGTCGTCTGCATAGGCAACATCTGCCGCAGCCCCATGGCGGCAGCGCTGTTCGCTAAACAATTGCCGGGCTTGCATTGCCGTTCGGCCGGCATCGGCGCGCTGATAGGGCAGCCTGCCGCGCCGTATTCGGTTGAACTGATGAAGCAGTGCGATATCGACATCAGCGATCACCGGGCGCAGCAGCTGCAATCGTGGCTGTGCGATTCCTCTGACCTGATCCTGGTGATGGATATCGAACAGAAACAGCATATTGAAAAACAATACCCGACCACACGCGGCAAATTGTTCCGGCTCGGGCAGTTCAGCCAGTTCGACGTATTCGATCCCTACAAGCGCCCGCGCGATGAGTTCGAGAGTTGCCTGCGCCTGATCGAACAGGGCGTGGCCGATTGGGTAAGGCGCATCGATTCGGTCAATTAGCGACGACCAGGGCGGCGGCGTGTGCGATCGATGTGCGCCGCCAGCCATGCACGTGGTCAGTACCTCATATCAATATTTGCCAACCAGCTGAATAATCCATGACTTCACTCAATCCGCTGCAACAACATTTCACCGACAAGCATGAGGAAATCAGCCTAGCGGCCATTCTCGATATTCTGTTGGACAATCGCTGGCTGATCGGCATGATTACCGCCGGCTTTTTGCTGCTCGGTACTTTATATGCCTTCCTGGGAACGCCTATCTACAAGGCCGACATCCTGGTGCAGGTGGAAGACAATTCCCCCAGCGCCGCCGCCAGCAACATGCTGGCCGACATGTCGGCCATGTTCGACGTCAAGTCCACCGCGCCGGCGGAAATAGAAATCCTCGGTTCGCGCCTGGTGGTCTCCAGGAGCGTCGATAACCTGCATCTGTTCATCGACCAGGGACCAAAGTATTTCCCCATCATCGGCGCCCTGATTGCGCGCCGCAACCTGGATCTTTCCGAGCCCGGCCTGTTTGGCATGGGCGGCTACGCCTGGGGCAGCGAAAAGATCGATGCCGACGTGTTTAACGTACCGCAGGTGCTGGAAACCGAAACGTTCAAGCTGACCAACCTCGGCAAGGGCCGCTACAGCCTGGCCAGCTCGGCGTTCGACCAAGTGTTTGAAGGTGTGGTCGGCAAGACCGAAAAATTCACCGTGAGCGCCGGCGTGATCGAACTGCATGTGGCGCAAATGCAGGCCAAGCCCGGCATCGTGTTCAAACTGGTGCGCAATTCGCGCCTGAAGACCATACAGGATTTGCAAGACCAGCTGAATATCGCTGAAAAAGGCAAGCAGTCCGGCGTCATCGGCGCCGAGCTGCTGGGGCCGGATGCCTACCTGGTGAGCGCGACCATGAATGAAATCGGCCGCCAGTACGTGCAGCAGAACGTCGAACGCAAATCGGCCGAGGCCACCAAGTCGCTGGATTTCCTGGACGGCCAGCTGCCTGAACTGAAGGCGGAACTGGACAAGGCGGAAAACCTGTACAACGCCTTGCGCGAGCGGGTCGGCACCATCGACATGGGCGAAGAAGCCAAGCTGGTGCTGCAGCAATCGGTATCGACCGACACCCAGATCCTGGAGCTGAGGCAGAAGCGCAAGGACCTTTCCACACGTTTCGCCGATTCGCATCCGTCGATCCTGGCCATCGATCGCCAGATCGGCGCGCTGCAGAGCGAGCAGGGCAAGATATCCGGCCGCATCAAGACGCTGCCGAACAGCGAGCAGGACGTACTGCGCCTGATGCGTGACGTGACCGTCAACACCAGCTTGTATACCGGGCTGCTGAACAACATCCAGCAATTGAAACTGCTCAAGGCGGGCAAGATCGGCAACGTACGCGTGGTCGACTCCGCCGCTCTGCCGGAAATCCCGGTGATCCCGAAAAAGCCCCTGGTGTTTGCGCTGGCGCTGCTGCTTGGCCTGTTCTTCGGCGTAGTGGCTGCGATATTGCGCAATATCCTGTACGGCGGCATCAGCAATCCTGAAGACATCGAGCGCCATGCGGGCTTGAGCGTGTATTCGACCGTGCCGCTGAGCGACGCCCAGCAGCAGCTGAATGTCAAGATCAAGGCGAAATCCAAGGAGATGGCGCTGCTGGCGGTGTCCGATCCTCACGATACGGCGATAGAAAGCCTACGCAGCCTGCGCACCGCACTGCAGTTCGCCATGCTGGAAGCGCACAACAACATCGTGCTGCTGACCGGCCCGGCGCCCGGGGTCGGCAAATCCTTCATTTCCGCCAATCTGGCTGCGGTGATTGCCTCTTCCGGCAAACGCGTGCTGCTGATCGACGCCGACCTGCGCAAGGGCCATCTCAACCAGTATTTCGGCATGGGCCGCGGCAAAGGCCTGTCCGAACTGATTTCCGGCAGCAGCAAGCCAAGCGAAGCGATACACAAAGCCATCGTGCCGAACCTGGATTTCATTTCCACCGGCACCTTGCCGCCGAATCCGGCCGAGCTGTTCCTGGTCGGCCGCATGTCCGAGCTGCTGCAAGAGTTTTCCGCCGCCTACGACCTGGTGCTGATCGATACGCCGCCGGTGCTGGCGGCTTCCGATACCGGCATCCTGGCGGCGCTGGCCGGCACGGCATTCCTGGTTGCCCGCGCCGAGACCACCAAGCTCGGTGAAATCGTCGAATCCATGAAGCGCCTGGCGCAGACCGGAGTCCACGCAAAAGGCGTGATCTTCAACGGCCTCCGGCTCGATACCCGCAGATACGGATACGGCAATACCGGACGTTATCGCTACACCGCTTATTCCTATAAACCGCAAGACGTCAAATCCTGATTGCACCTGCCACATGAAAAAAGCCAAGGCGCTGCTGCAAGTCATTTTTGAGCAAGCAGTTTTCACGCTGTCGTTTTTTGCCACCCAGGCGCTGCTGGCGCGCTACCTGAGCGTGGAAGTGTTCGCCTCGTTTTCGGCCATCTATTCGGCGGTGATCCTGCTCAATATCGTACACGGCTGCACCGTCATGGAGCCGTTGCTGGTGTTCGCCAAATCGGACTATTCGATAGGCCGCCGGCTGCTGCTGAAACTGCATGCGCCGATGGCGCTGCTGAGCGTGCTGGTAGTGATCTACCTGGCTTTGCGCATACCGGATACGCCGCCGTATTTTATCTATGCGCTGATCCTGGCGTTGGCGGGTTTTGTCGCGTACTGGACGGTGCGCGCGATCGCCATCCTGGAAAACAAAAGCCTGAAATCGGTGCTCCCCGCGCTGGCCCAATTGGGCGGAGTGTGCGCGGCGATTGCCGTGATTCCCAAGGACAGCCCTTATCAGCTGAGCGAACTGCTGGCCGCCATCGGTTTGCCTCTGCTGTTGGTGAGCGGACTGGTGGCCGCGATGTCGAAAAAGAAAGAAGAGCACCCGCATCCGCTGCCAGGCGAAAAAATCTCCTGGCTGAGCTTCGGCCTGAACAATTCCCTGAGTCAGATCATGGTCTGGGCCATGACCCACGGCCTGGTGATTTATTACATGTCGAGGCAGCAAGCCGACCTGGCCGCCAACTTCCGGGTGGTGATGACCCTGGTGCTGCCGGCGCAATACCTGAATATCGCCATCTCGAATTTCGGCTTGCCGAGGCTGGCGCGGCTGGCCGATGAAGGCTCGGCCAGGTTTGCTTCCATGGCGCGCATGCTGATCGCGGCGACGCTGGCTTCCAGCCTGGTCTACAGCCTGGTGCTGTGGCTCTCCGGGCAGTTGCTGGTCGGCTTGCTGTTCGGTGCCAAATACAGCGGCCTCGACATGCGCGACTACTTCCTGCTGCCGATGATACTGGCGGCGATCCAGGGTACGCGCACCGTATTGAAGGCGCTCAAGCTGACCCATCAGGCCAGCTGGGCGGTGGCCGGCGGTTTCCTCTGTTTCGTCCTGGTGTTCGTCACCCGTCCGGCAACGTCGGTCAGCACGGTCTTCGTTCCTACCGTATTCGGCCTGGGACTCGCTGCTTTCATCATGTTTTATCAAATCCGAAAAAGTCTAAAAGTGGTGGCCATATGAAAATCGTGATCTGCGCTGTGCCCTATAGCCCCAACCTGGGCGATGGTGTCATCTATGAAAACATCAAGCAGCTGCTGCTGGAGCGCTTGCCCGGCGCCGAGGTCAGCGCGCTCGATATCGCCGGCCGCGATGATTATGTGAAAGCCGGCATCTCGAAAAAGTCGCTGGTCAACAAAGTGCCGAAGCTGTTGCGTCCGTATGCGGTCTGCACTTATTTCAGCCTGCAGTATTTTCTGCGCTGGCGCAGCAAGTGGATAGCGCAGCTGGCGGATGCCGACCTGATCGTGGTCGGCGGCGGCCAGCTGCTGCTGGACGTGCACCTGAATTTCCCGGTCAAGCTGTTCCTGCTGTCGAAGGCGGTCAAGGCCGCCGGCAAGTCCGGCAAGGTCGCGGTATTCGGCGTCGGCGTATCGAAGAGCATGTCGAGCGCCGGCACCGGCCTGATCAAGCGCACCTGGGAAAACCTGGCGCCGATCCAGGCCAGCACCCGCGACGTCGCCTCGGCGCAGAACCTGAAGCTGATCCTGGCGCAGCCGCTGGAGGTCAAGGTGACACCGGATCCCGGCATCTATTCGCAGCAGACTTTTGCCCCGTTCCTGCCGCCGCGCACTGCCGGCAATGTGCTGGGAATCTGCATTTCCAGTCCGCTGGAACTGAACCAGGCCGGCGTCGAGAAGCAGGACTACAGCGAGCGTATCGGCAAATATTTCCAGGAGCTGGCGCAGCAGGCGACGACGCTGGGATACCGGGTCCACCTGTTTACCAACGGTTCGCCGGAAGACGAGGCATTCAAGGATGCGCTGGCAGCCGAGCTGGATCCCGAGATCGTCAACCTGCCGCGTCCCGGTGTGCCGTCGCAGCTGGTGGCCAACATCGGCCAGTGCGACTGCATCATCGCGCACCGGCTGCACGCCAATATTGTCGCCTACGCGCTGGATATCCCGAGCATCGGCCTGAACTGGGACAGCAAGGTCCAGTCGTTCTTCGAACTGACCGGCCGCGGCCGCTTTTTCATGCAGGCGCCGGTGCCTGACGTCACCCGTACTTTCAAGCTGCTGTACCAGGCGCTGCAAGTCGACGGCACTGGCGAGAAAGTGCGCCTGACGCAGCAGCTGACGACTGAAATCGCGGCCTTGCTGGAGCGCTCTGGCCTGGCCGGCAAAGCGTTCGCGCCAGAGTCGGAGCCAGACCAGGCCGGCAGGGCTGCCGCGGCTGCCGCATAAGCAAGCATGAGCTCCTTATTCGACAAGCGCATCGCCCCCGAGATCCGGCTCATCTGCGGGATCCTGATGCTGGTGCTGACCGCACTCATCTACATGTACCAGCGGGCGTTCCTCCCGAGTTATTTCTTCACCGATGAAACCACCATCATCGACCTGATGAAATATACCGACCTCAGCCTGGCCGAGCAGAATTCGTTCGTCAGCACGGCGGTGATTTTTTCCTTCCTCGGGTCGGCCTGGTCGCAAGTGCTGCTGCTGGTAGCCACCTGCTCGGTGATCTACTACATCAGCGGCAAATCGCTGCGGCTGATCGATCTCGCATTCGCCATCATCCTGATGCTGTCGTTCACGCTGTTCAACCTGAAGCTGTCGAAGGAAATCATCGTCATCCTGCTGAACCTGCTGGTCTGTTATGTCTGCACCTGGCGCATATCCAACCACAGCAAGACCGCGCTGGTGATTGCAATCTACCTGCTGTATGCCTGGCAGTTCCGCATCTACTACGTGCTGATCGCCGCCATCATGGTGGTCATGCATATCGTGTTCAGCACACGCGGCAAGCTGCGCGCCGTAATCGTGCTGGGCATCATAGCGGCCTGTCTGTTATTGCCGGGCGATTTCTGGAACCAGCTGCAGCAGGCGCGCGACATCATCAACATGGAAAGAGAGGGCTTGTCCGATTCGAAGACCATTTTCTCGAATGTGCTGACGCCGAACGGCATCATGACGGCTTTTCCGAACGCCGGTTTTGCCGCGCTGCGTTTTTATTTTGCCCCTATCTTTTCCCTGCGCGTACAAGAGATTTTCCTGTCTTTCACGCTATGGCTGCTGACATTCCTCATGTTCCGGCGGCATAACCACAAACATCCGCTGTTCTTGCTGCTGGTGGCCAATTTCGCCATCCAGACCTTCTTCGAGCCCGACCTCGGGTCGTTTTTCCGTCACCTGACCGCCTATGCATTTTGCGTATTCGGCATCGATTACCTTCAGCCGCGGCGTGAGATCTCGCGCCACCCGGCCGCCGCGCCAGCACCGGCGCATTTCTATCGGGAGACTTAAATGGAAACGCAAGAACCCGTACTGCATGTGCTGAACGTGGCCGAGACGATCAAGGGCGGAGTGGCTACCTACCTGGAAACGCTGGAACGCCTCAGCGCCGATTTCAACTGCCGTTTCGACTACCTGGTTCCTGCCGCGCAGGCCGACCAGCTGAAAGCGGAACGCGTGCATCATCACTCGCATTCGCGCGGCGGGCTGGGGCCGTTCAAGCTGGCGCTGGCGATCGTGCGCCAGGTGCGCAAATCGCGCCCTGACATGGTTTATGCCCACAGCACCTTCGCCGGCGTGGCGCTGTGCCTGGCCAAGCCGTGGCTGGGGCGCAAGGTAAAGACGATCTATTGCGCCCACGGCTGGGCCAGCTTCCGCGACCGCAGCAGATCGGTGACCTTGGTCACGCGCGCGATCGAAAAAATCATGTCTTATATCCCGAACGCGGTGATCGATATCTCGCGTTACGAACACGTCAACAATCGCAAGTTCGGTTTCTCCCGCAACTGTATCCTGATCCAGAACACCGTCCTGGACCGTATCCTGCCGCCGCCCAAGAACGGCGCAAACCAGGACGACGGGCGTTTGCATATCCTGTTTGTCGGCAGGCTGGATCACCAGAAGGGCTACGATATCCTGGTGGACGCCATCCGCATCCTGCAAAAGAGCCGGCCGAACTATGTGTATCACATCGTCGGTGCGCCGGTGCTGGCGAATCTGCAGATCGAAATGCTGGAAGCGGCCAATGTGCATTATTACGGCTGGATCGGCCAGGCCGAGATCAATGCCTATTACGACCTGGCCGATGTGCTGGTGATGCCGTCGCGCGCCGAAGGCTTCGGCCTGACTGCGCTGGAGGCTTTCCGCAGTTATGTGCCGGTGGTGGCCAGCAATCGCGGCGCCTTGCCCGATATCGTGGAGCATGCGGTCAATGGCCTGATCTTCAACTGCACCGCCGGCGACCTCGCCGAGAAGCTGGAAAACCTGAACCGCACCAGCCTGGGCGACTACGCGGAGGCGGCGCGCGCCTCTTACTTGATACGTTTCTCTCCTGGCCAGTTCGTCGCCAGCTACCAGCAATTATTTTCTCGCCTGCGGCAAACCAATTAGCGCATTTTCCATCCAATAGGATTCTATTCGACAGGAGCGACAGATGAAATTACCTGCAGCATGGCTTATCCCTGTTTGCGGCGTATTGGCGGCTTCTCAGGCGTCTGCGTGGGAAAAATACGGCATTCATTCGGTCTACCCGGCGGCCATCAGCGTCCAGATCAATCCGTCGCAAATATCAAACCAGCAACTGGCGGCCATCAAGGACGCCGGTTTCGAATACGTCCGTTTCGGCACCCGGCCGCCGGTCAGCGACAAGCCGCAGGATTTTTCGGAGTTGCTGGAGCGCTTGCGCAAGGCGCAGCTGAAACCCATCATCACCCTGTTTGGCGGCGCCACGGTCTGGGTGCAGCCGAAACGGATGATGTCGGCCACCATGACGCCGCTGGACGCGGCCGACAATTTTTCCAAGTTTGCGCTGACCACCTTGAATCAGTACGCGGATCCGAACATCTTGTGGGAGCTATGGAACGAGCCGGACAATCCGACTTTCCTGAAGCCAGGCATGCTGCAGGCCGGCCTGGTGCCGGCGATACAGAAAATCTGTTCGGCGCTGGAGCAGCAAAAGGGCGGCGTCAAGAAAAACATCTTCGGTTTCGGTTTCGCCAAGCTGCCGAATCTGCAACCGAAGATCCCGGATGACAAGCTGCTCGCCATCTCGCTGCAAAACTGCCTGAGCGGCGTGTCGGTCCATCCGTACCGGAAAATCCCCGAAACATTGGCCGACGATGCGACCAAGAGCCGCGAGCTGCTGCACAAGTACGGCAAGGGCGAACTGCCGATGATTGCATCCGAATGGGGTTATTCCAACTTTACCGCCGCCAGGGACCAGGGTGGCCAGGCGCAGCTGGTGTTGAGGGAATACCTGTCGACGGTATTCGCCGGCATTCCGCTGGTGAATATCTACCAATGGCAAGACACCGGTCCGGACCGCGCGGCGCGCGAACAGAATTACGGCCTGACCGACAGCAGCGGCCAGGTCAAGCAGGCGCTGCCGGCGCTCAAGCATTTGCTGGGCAAGCTGAAAGATACCCAGCTTGCCGGCAGCGAGAAAGTGGGGGAGGCATATCAGCTGGTCTTGAACAGCCAGCCGGGGGCTTCGGCAAAACGCAGCGTCCACGTCGTATGGAGTTCTGCGACTCGTCCCGGCGGCGGTTTTTCGATCCCGAGGAACAAGGGGCAGCGCTGCGTCATCAGCGAGTTTTATCCGCAGCAGGGCGATAAGCCCTGCCCGGAAGGCGCCGGCAGCGTCGATATCAACGCCGGCCCGTCGCCGCTGGCGGTGACGCTATACGATTAGGAAACCAGGTGCGCCACTCTGTTCCGTACTTATCTGAAGGCGGTGAACGTTGCCGCAGCGGGGCCTAGGGGAAGCCGTTCGGGGTGCAGAGGAGCCGCCGGCGATATGGGGGTGTTGCGACGCATCGATGCGCCGATCCGGAGCAAACAAGCGGCCTGTCTTTCTTGGAGCCATCAGTCGAAGAGCCAATCATCGCAGTCACAACTTTGGAAAGAAGGAAGTCATGCCTCATACCTCGCTGAAACCACTTTTGATATCGCTGGGCTGCCTGTCGGGACTGATCCTTGCTCCGGCCGGGCAGGCCGTGCCGCTCGGAGATCCCATCATGGTGAATACCAACACTGCCGGCAATCAAACTTCCGGTTTGTTCGCCGCAGGATCCAACGGAGAAAAACTCCTGATCTGGAGAGATAGTCCGGCAAATGCCACGTACATTCAAAGAATAAAGTCGTCGGGAGCGCCTTTTTTAACAAAACAACAGATCCAGATTCCTCAATCGTATGACACGCTCTCCGTTGACCGCGCCGGCAATTTCGTCTTGGCAGGTCAAAGCGGACTATCTGGAGCAGTCATGGCCTATGACAGAAACGGGAGTCTGCTATCCAATTTCAAACCAACCGCGGACTCATTGACTGCGACTGCCAGCATGGATACGGATGGCAATATGACCGTAGCCTATATCTACCCCAACGTGTTCGATGTTCCTCGCAAGCTTGCAATCAGGAGATTCAATACCGGCGGAATCCCCGTCAGCCCTGAAATCATCGTTGCATCGGGTTCCGTGGATACAATCTCCGGCCCCCTTTCAATTGCCACGGACAATGCAGGAAATATCGGATTGTCATGGACCGGCCAAGACAGTTCTCGGTCACCAGTCTACAGCATGATGCAGCGCTTCAGCCGCGCAGGTGTTGCGCTGGCTCCGGCAATTACCGCCAGCCATATCTCGACATCAGTGCACTTCACCGGCAGTATTTCCATGGAACCCGGAGGAAAATCCGTCATCGTATGGACCAATGGTTTTCCCGATGCGTCGGGCTCGGCTTACACTTATATCGTATATGCCCGGGCCTTCGACGCGAATGGCAACCCCACAGGAAGCGGAAGCACGCGAGTCAATCAACGCGTCATCGATGCCTGGACTACGCCAACTGCGGCGATTGCAGAGAATGGCGATTTTGTCGTTTCATGGGTAGCGCCAAAAGGCGTGATCGGGGGTGGCCCGGACTCTGCATTGGCGGCAAGACAATTTCACAGCGATGGAACTCCAATCACCAACGAATTGCGAGTCGACCCGCCTCAAACTCTACCTGCGTCCAACCCGCGTCTGGCAATGGATCCGGTGGGAAATTTTGCAGTGGCATGGACCAGCGGCTCACCTAGCGACGGCCCTGGGGCCGGATGGGACGCCATGGTGCGCACCTTCAAGATGGACACCCGGCCAC
>NZ_JAQGLV010000056.1 GCF_028292705.1 Collimonas fungivorans
AGCGCATGCCATCGGATGCTTCGCGCGTGACCTCTACCACGATTGCGGCGTCGATCTCGCCCGTGCGCACCTGCTCGGTCAGCTCTTCGTTCGGCCCGTGCAACAGCTGGACTTTGAGCGCCGGATAGCGCAGCTTCAGATGCGCCAGGTTTTCCGATAAAAACCCCATCGCGGAAATGATCGCGCCGACAGTCACGGCGCCGGCCAGCTCCTGTTCGACGCCGGCATCGGCGACCATCGCCTCATACGCGGCAACCACGCGCAGCGCATGAGGCAACAGCGCCCGGCCGGCTGGATTCAGCTTGATCACGCGGCGCGAGCGGTCAAACAGCGTGCGCCGGAATTCGGTCTCGAGCGAGCGCATCTGCTGGCCCACGGCGGCTTGCGTCAGGGCCATGCGGTCGGCCGCGGCGGCGAACGAGCCATGTTTCTCGACTGCCAGGAAAGTTCGTAAAAAGCGGATTGTGCTCAACGACGCCACCTCATGCGTGGTTTGGGGAAGCGTATAAATTAAACTTTTTCTTTAGCTATTGCAAACAAAAATAAACTATTCTTTTGGTAATGCCGGACCGACAATGGACGGGTTGCGCTCGCTGCACCTGTGATGAAACAACCATTCCAGTCATCTATGATCCTTGGAGGCCATCCGCATGTATTTCCATATCATCGCTCTGTTTTTTTCCGCAGCCTTGTCCTTGCCGCTGATCGCCCAGGCTGCGGACAGCTGCGAAGCCCTGGATAAATTCCAGAAGACGGGTGTTGTCATTACCGCGGCAAGCTTGCAGGCGGCGGGAGAATTCAAGGTTCCCGGCAAGCGGGAGGGGACATCGCTACCTGCGTTTTGCCGCGTGGCCGGCAGGGTTGAGGCGGGCGAGAATTCGCGTATCGGTTTTGAGTTGTGGATACCGCCGTCGAAAGACTGGAACGGCAAATTGCTGGTGGTCGGCAACGGCGGCTACGTCGGATCGATTCAATACGGCGAGCTGGAGCCGGCCATCCGGCGCGGCTACGCAGTGGTTTCAAGCGACAGCGGCCACGTCGATACCTCGGCCTATCGCAAGGAGAGCCTGCAGTGGGGCGCGGATCATCCCGAAAAAATCGCCGACTGGGCCGAGCGCTCGACCCACGCCGCGGCTGGCGTGTCAAAAGCGCTGGTCAAAAAATTCCAGGGCAAGGATGCCGGCAAATCCTATTTCTTCGGATGCTCGACCGGCGGCGGCCAGGCCCTGATGGCGGCGCAGCGTTATCCGGAAGACTTTGACGGCATCATTGCCGGCGCTCCCGGCTTCCGCCGGACTGGCTTGAACGAAGGATTCCTGTGGATGGCCATGCAAAACATGAAGTCGGCCGCGGGCTACATTCCCGCCGCCAAGCTGCCGTTCATCAATCATGCCGCCATCGCCGCATGTGGCGCTGGCGACGGCCTCATCGGCGATCCCCGTCATTGCGGTTTCGATCCGTCGCAGCTCCAGTGCAAGGACGACAAGGACGGCCCGGTTTGCCTGACCGGCGCGCAGATAGGCACGCTCAAGAAGTTATACAGCGGTGCGGTCAACGCGCGCACCGGAGAGCAGGTGTACCCGGGCTGGCCGGTCGGCAGCGAATTCGGCTACCTGGGCGGCTGGGGCTACGCAATCGAAGGGCCGCAGCCGTTCCGCCTCGAATTTTTCCGGGACTGGGTATTCAAGGATGCGCAGTGGGACTGGCGCACTTTCGACTGGGACAAGGATCTCGGCATCGTCGATGCAGTCATCGGCAAGACGGTCGACGCAACCGATCCGGACCTGAACGCCTACAAGAAACACGGCGGCAAACTGATTCTCTACCATGGCTGGGCCGACCCGATAGGCAACGCTTACGACACTATCAATTATTATGAAAAAGTGGCGGCAAAAGTAAAGGACACGCCCAGCTTCGCACGGCTGTTCCTGATGCCGGGCATGGGGCATTGCCGCGGCGGCATCGGCCCCAATACCTTCGATGCGATTGGCGCCCTCGATAAATGGGTCGAAAGCGGCAAGCCGCCCAGCCAGATGATTGCCGTCAAATCGGCGACTACCGATGGCGTCGGCGGCCTGGCCGACAGCAAGCTGAACCAGGCGCAAGGCCGGACCCGGCCGATCTGCGCCTATCCGCAGGTGGCGAAATACCGCGGCCAGGGCAATGTGGACGATGCCGCCAGCTTTGTTTGCAGCAAACCGCTATAGCGCGCCGGATGCAGAAATGAAAATGCCCCGTCCGCGGCTGCTGAACGGAGCAGGGGGCAGGGGGCAGAAAGCCGGACACTATTCCGGCAGGGGAATTCGTTCATCGTCGCCCGGCACCGGATCGAAGCGTTGTTCGCGCCAGTTGTCTTTGGCGGTCTCGATCAGCTGCGGATCGCTGGCGACAAAATTCCACCAGATGGTGCGCGGCCCATCGATAGGAGCGCCGCCCAGCAGCATGACCTGGGCCGCTTCGCTGGCGTCGATACTGACCGCCCGATCCGGTTCCAGCACGGCCAGCACGCCCATTTCCAGCGCTTCGCCATCGATGGTCACGCTGCCGCTGGCGACATACACGGCTTGCTGCGGATATTCCGGCTCCAGCGTGAACTGCGCGCCGGCCTGCATTTCGGCGGCGACATACAAGGTCGGCGCCAGGACTTTGACCGGCGCCTCGCGGCCAAAAGCGCGGCCGGCGATGATGCGCAGCTGGTAACCGTCGCCCTCGACCAGCGGCAGGCTGGCGGCCGGATGGTGGACGAAAGCCGGCGGCCCCTGTTCGTCGGCCAGCGGCAGCGCTACCCAGGTCTGGATGCCGTGCAGGCGCCAGCCGTTGGCGCGCTGCGCCGCGGGCGTGCGTTCGGCATGGACGATGCCGCGCCCGGCCGTCATCCAGTTGACGTCGCCGGGAATGATTTCCTGGTCGTTGCCGAGGCTGTCGTGGTGGCGGATCGCGCCTTCGAACAGATAGGTGACCGTCGCCAGGCCGATGTGCGGATGCGGGCGGACATCGATGCCCTGGCCGCTGGGGAAGTCGACCGGCCCCATGTGGTCGAAAAACAGGAAAGGCCCCACGCTTTGGTGGCGGCCGGCAGGCAGCACGCGGCGCACCACCAGTTCGCCGAGATCGCGGGCGCGGCCGGGTATCCGGTATGCAATCGAGGTAGTCATGTTATATCCAGTCTAGATGAGCAAAAAAAAGGAGCGCAATGACTTGTCACGCTAAAAGACATTAGCATATTTGAATGGATCGGGAACCGTACAAACAAAAGAGCCAGGTCTCCGCAACAAAACTGCGGAAGAACTGGCTTTTTTTTGAGCAGCCGCAAGCCGCGGCTGCTCAAGAGATGCTTGTTTTTCTAAAATGCGCCGGACAGCAAATAACCGCCCACCGCCGCAATCGCCACGCCGCCCAGCCGCACCGCCTGCGCCGCCATTTTCTGACCGGCGACCAGGCCGACCGCCAAACCGAGCAAATGCAGCAGCGCCGTCGCCGCCACAAAACCGACGCCATACCAAAGCGCCGAGGCGCCATGCGGCAATTCGCTGCCGTGCGCATAACCGTGGAACAGCGCAAAGACGGAGACCACGCTGGCGCTGGCCCATACCGGCATACGGATGGCGAACGCGATCAGCAGGCCAAGCACCGCGACCGATGCCGCGATGCCGGTTTCAACCCCGGGCATCTGCAAACCGGCAAACGCCAGCAGTGCGCCCACCACCATCATCAGCGGAAACGCCAGCGGCAACACCCACAGCGCCGAACGCTTGTTTTGCGCCGCCCACAAGCCGACCGCCAGCATCGCCAGCAAATGGTCGATGCCGGAGAACGGATGGGCAAAACCGTTGTTGAAGCCGAACGCATCGGGATGGCCGGGATGGGCGAAGGCCGGGGCGATGCTGAGGACGGCGAAGGCCAGCGCGCTGAGGCGGCCGTAAATACTGGCGGAAGGACGGGACATGACAGGGCTCCTTGAAAATGGCTGTTTATTTGAAGAATTCGTTTGGGTGCTCATTTGGGCTGCTCACTTAGGCTGATCCAGTAAACCTTGCTGGCGGATGAAAGCGATCACTTGCTCAACGCCGTCGCCGCTGCGCAGGTTGGTGAAAATGAACGGCCGTTCGCCGCGCATCTTTTTGGCGTCGTGCGCCATCACATCCAGGTTGGCGCCGACGTAGGGAGCGAGGTCGGTCTTGTTGATGATCAGCAGGTCGGAGCGGGTGATGCCGGGGCCGCCCTTGCGCGGGATTTTTTCGCCGCCGGCGACGTCGATCACGTAGATGGTCAGGTCGGACAGTTCCGGGCTGAACGTGGCCGCCAGGTTGTCGCCGCCGGACTCCAGCAGGATCAGGTCGAGGTTGGGGAAATCGGCGCTCATGCGCGAAATCGCTTCCAGGTTGATCGAGGCATCTTCGCGTATCGCCGTGTGCGGGCAGCCGCCGGTTTCCACGCCCATCAGGCGCTCCGCCGGCAAGGCATCGGCGCGCAGCAGGATCTCCATGTCTTCCTTGGTGTAGATGTCGTTGGTGATGACCGCCATGTCGTAGCGGTCGCGCATGCCTTTGCACAGCATTTCGCACAGGGCGGTCTTGCCGGAGCCGACCGGGCCGCCGATGCCGACGCGCAGTGGATTGGATGGTGAGGAAGTGCTCATTTGGATATCCGCTTAAAAATAGTGAATGTTTGGTTTCAGGAACGATAGAGGCGGCTGTATTGTTCTTCATGCTGCATCGACAGCAATGACAGGCCCGGCGCCCAGTTCGACAGTTCATGATCGGCCAGTTCCTGCGCATGCCGTGCCGCCAGCTGCAGTTCCGCCTGCAAGGACAGCAGCAGGCGCTGGCCAGCAACCTGGCCCAGCGGGATCGACTTGACGCATACCAGCACCTGGTTTTCCGCCCAGGAAAACAGCATGCCCAGCAACGCCGCTTCATGCGGCACCTGCAGCGCCACCGCGGCGTAGGCGTAGGCGGTCGGCAGCGGTAGTTCCGGCTGGGCCTGCAGGATCGCCAGCAGGGCGGCGTCGCCTACCTGCAATTCGATCGCCAGCTTGCCCAGCGAATATCCCATCTGTATGGTTTCGGCGCGGAATTCCGCCGTGTCGCGCGCCGCGATGAAGCGTTCAGTCCACAACGCTACCGCGGCGCCGTCGCGACCTTCGAACGCTTGCAGCAGGCGCCACAAGACGGGTGCCTCAAACAGCGCCACTACTTGCTGCAGGTTATTGCAGATCCAGCCGCGCGCCGATTCCGGATCCTTGACCCAGCCCTTGTCGATGGCCGTTTCCAGCCCCTGCGAATAGCTGTAGGCGCCGATCGGCAATGACGGGCTGGCCAGTTGCAGCAGATGGAGCAGCGCGGTCGCGTTCATCTTGTCTGCCAGACTCAGGCGTCAGGCTCGCGGTTGGGCTCGTCGCTGGGCCGGTGGATTTTCTGGCGCAGCGGCACCGGCGCCAGCAAGCCGTCGTGATGATGGTGATGGCCGCCGCCGTAGGCGCCCGATTCCGGCTCGAACGCCGCCAGTTCCTCGGTGACCGTGGCCTGCAGGCCCTGCAGCATTTCTTTCAGCACCGCGTCCTTGCGTATGCGCAGGAAACCGTCGCCGACATGGGCCTGGGTGTGGCGGTTGCCCAGGTGGAAAGCGCAGCGCAGCAGGGCGTGCGGACTGGCGCACTCGATGCGGTAGGTCGCTTCCGCCGCCGCCATGATCCTGACCACGCGTTCCTGGCCGCCGTCGTCGCTGCCCTTGAGCAGATCGCCGTGGCGCAGCACCGTGCCGCGCACCGTGAATACGCCTACTTCCTCGCCGCTGCTCAAGGTCGCGCGCAGGCGGCTTTTCTCGCGCAACTCATAGGGCAAGACCAGTTCGCCCTCGATCAGATCGGTGTGTTCTACTTTTGTATTGAGGATTAACATCTTGCTTTCGTCGCAATAAAATCAGAATAGGAAATAACGCTGCGTCATCGGCAATACGCTGGCCGGTTCGCACACCAGCAGTTCGCCATCGGCGCGCACCTCATAGGTTTCGGGATTGACTTCCATATGCGGCGTGGCGCTGTTGTGGATCATGTGATGCTTGCGCAGGTGGCGCACGTCCTTGATCGCCACCACCGGCTTGTTCAGCTTCAGGCGTTCGCCTATGCCGTCGTCGTACGCCGCTTGCGAGACGAAGGTGAGCGAAGTCTTGAGGCCGCCGCCGTAGGCGCCGAACATCATCCGGTAATGCACCGGCTGCGGCGTCGGGATGGATGCATTCGGGTCGCCCATCTGCGCCGCCGCGATCATGCCGCTCTTCAGGATGGTGGATGGTTTGACGCCGAAGAAGGCCGGCTTCCACAGCACCAGGTCGGCGATCTTGCCGACCTCGATCGATCCCACCACATGCGAGATGCCATGGGTGATGGCAGGATTGATCGTGTACTTGGCGATGTAGCGCTTGACGCGGAAGTTGTCGGCCTTGCTGCCGCTATCCTCGGCCAGCTTGCCGCGCTGGACCTTCATCTTGTGCGCGGTCTGCCAGGTGCGCAGGATGACTTCGCCGACCCGGCCCATGGCTTGCGAATCGGAAGACATCATGCTGATGGCGCCGATGTCGTGCAGGATATCTTCGGCGGCAATCGTTTCGCGCCGGATGCGCGATTCGGCGAACGCCACATCTTCGGCGATTGCCGCATCCAGGTGATGGCAGACCATCAGCATATCGAGATGCTCGTCCAGCGTGTTGACGGTAAACGGCCGGGTCGGGTTGGTGGAGGAGGGCAGCACATTGCTGTTGCCGACTGCGGCGATGATGTCCGGCGCATGGCCGCCGCCGGCGCCTTCGGTATGGAAGGTATGGATAGTGCGATCCTGGAACGCGGCCAGTGTGTGTTCCAGGAAACCGCCTTCGTTCAGGGTATCGCTATGGATCGCCACCTGCACGTCCATGCGGTCGGCCACGCTCAGGCAGTTGTCGATGGCGGCCGGGGTCGAGCCCCAGTCTTCATGCAGCTTGAGGCCGATGGCGCCGGCGCGCACCTGTTCTTCCAGCGGACCCGGCAAGCTGATGTTGCCCTTGCCGAGGAAACCCAGGTTCATCGGGAAGGCATCGGCCGCCGACAGCATCGCATGCAGGTGCCAGGGACCGGGCGTGCAGGTGGTGGCGGCGGTACCCGCTGCCGGGCCGGTGCCGCCGCCCAGCATGGTGGTGACGCCGCTCATCAAGGCTTCTTCCATCTGCTGCGGGCAGATGAAATGGATGTGGCAATCGATGCCGCCGGCGGTGACGATCTTGCCTTCGCCGGCGATGATCTCGGTGGCGCCGCCGATCACCATGGTCACGTCCGGCTGGATATCCGGATTGCCGGCCTTGCCGATGGCGGCGATCTTGCCGCCCTTGATGCCGATGTCGGCCTTGACGATGCCCCAGTGGTCGATGATCACGGCGTTGGTGATCACGGTGTCCATCACATCCTTATGCATGCGCTGCGACTGGCCCATGCCGTCGCGGATCACCTTGCCGCCGCCGAATTTCACTTCTTCGCCGTAGGTGGCGTAGTCTTTTTCGATTTCGATGAACAGTTCGGTGTCGGCCAGGCGGATGCGGTCGCCGGTGGTCGGGCCGTACATTTCGGCGTAGGCGTGTCTGGAGATTTTGCTCATGATTTTACTCGTTTCGTCAATGCACCCATGACCTTGCCGTTGAAGCCGTAGACGATGCGGTCGCCCGCCAGTTCCACCAGTTCCACCGTGCGTTTCTGGCCCGGCTCGAAACGCACCGCGGTGCCGGCCGCGATGTTGAGCCGCATGCCGTAGGCATCTTCGCGCTCGAACAGCAGAGCCGGGTTGACTTCGTAAAAATGAAAGTGCGAACCGATCTGGATCGGCCGGTCGCCACTGTTGGCGACGGTGACGCTGCTGCAGCGGCGGCCGACATTGAGTTCGATGTCGCCGCTCTGGATCTGCATTTCTCCTGGGATCATGGGGCTGCTCCAGTCTAGGGAATAGGGTGATGCACGGTGACCAGCTTGCTGCCGTCCG
Source organism: Collimonas fungivorans (assembly GCF_028292705.1). Taxonomy (GTDB): domain Bacteria; phylum Pseudomonadota; class Gammaproteobacteria; order Burkholderiales; family Burkholderiaceae_D; genus Collimonas; species Collimonas fungivorans_B. The sequence goes on from NZ_JAQGLV010000056.1 coordinate 8,004, forward strand.
GGAAGGTGGCCTCGACCTGGATGTCGGGAATCATTTCGGCGATGCCCTCCATCACGTCGGCGCGCGTCAGGATCTTGCTGCCGTAGGACATCAGCTCGGCGACGCTCTTGCCGTCGCGTGCGCCTTCCATGATGGCGGCGCTGATCAGGGCGATCGCTTCCGGGTAGTTCAGCTTCAGGCCGCGCGCCAAACGTCGTTCCGCCAGCAGGCCGGCGGTGAAGATCAGCAGTTTGTCTTTTTCTCTCGGCGTCAGGTCCATGTGACTTTTCTTTCTTTTCGATGACGGTGGTGGTTTTTATTCAAGTGTTCCAGATGCGCGGTATCAATGCTTCGTGTCCCAGCAGTTGCGGACGGATCAGCTGCCAGGCTTGCATCATCCACTGCCGCGCCAGTTCGCTGGAATGTCCCAGGTGGCGCAGCACCAGGACTGACTTCAGCTGGGTCGCGCCGACGCTGGCTCGCTCTCCCGCCAGCTGGCTGGCAAGTTCGCGCAGCTGCTGCACGAAGCTTGCGGAAAACGGTTTTCCGGCCACCATCAAGGTGGCGCACACCGTACAGCCTGCCAATCCAAGGCGGTTGTGCATGGCCGCGCTGCCGCCGCTCAGCACGCCTTGTTCAAACCATAATAATTTGCCGTCGCGGCGGATGCTGGTCTGTTGCGAGATGCGGCCGCGGTTGAAGGTTTCGCCGGAGGCGGTGCGGCCGAAACACAGGATCTCGCCGCCGATATAGCGGGCTTCGCCTTGCAGTTCGACTTCATGGGTCAGCGCAACCTCGGCCTGGTCGAAAAAAATGGTTTCCTGCGGCAGCCATTCCAGCGTTGCCGAATCGGCAAGCTGCAGCCTGACCTGCTGCTGCGACAGCTTGCCGTTGGCCTGGTACCACTTGGCGGCGCCGGGCGTGGTGAGGAAAGCGTGGGCGCCGGCGCCGACGTCGGCCTTGATGGTCAGCTGGTCGCCGCCCACCACGCCGCCGGGCGGATGGACGATGATGGCGTGGCAGATCGAGGGATGTTCCGGATAGAGCGCCTTTTGCACGCGCAAGGGGCCGTAGTGGGCGCGGTCCAGCAGGCGCGTGGTGCCCTGGTCGTCGGCAAAGCGCAGCGACAGCCAGGCCTGGTTGTCGGCGCCCCGGACCTGCTCGGGCAAAATCGTGGGCAAAGTCGCGGGCAAGGCAAGCGCGGCGCTGGCCGGCACGGGCTGGGCGGTGAAATTATCCATGGGGAACTATACCGCCAAGTGCCGTTTCACGCTGTCATCATCCATGCTCTCCTGGCTGCCGGCGGCCACCACTTCGCCGCGCGACAGCACCACAAAGTTGTCTGCCAGGTCACGCGCGAAATCGAAGTATTGTTCGCACAGCAGGATGCCGATGTCGCCGCGTTCGCGCAGCAGGCGGATCACCCTTCCGATGTCCTTGATGATGGAGGGCTGGATGCCTTCGGTCGGCTCGTCCAGGATGATCAGCTTCGGTTCCGCCAGCAAGGCGCGCGCAATCGCCAGCTGCTGCTGCTGGCCGCCGGACAGGTCGCCGCCGCGCCGCTGCAGCATTTCCTTCAGCACCGGGAACAGTTCATAGACCTCGTCCTTGATCAGCAAAGCCTTCTTGCCCGATTTGGTGGCCATGCCCATCAGCAGGTTTTCTTCCACCGACAGGCGAGCGAAGATTTCCCGTCCTTGCGGCACATAGGCAATGCCGAGCGCGGCGCGCTGGTGCGGCTTGAGGCTGGTGATGTCGCGGCCTTCCAGCGTCACTTTGCCGCTGGCGCTGGGCAGCACGCCCATCAGGCATTTCAGCAGGGTAGTCTTGCCGACGCCGTTGCGGCCCAGCAGCGCCAGGCACTTGCCTTTTTCCAGGGACAGCGAGACGCCGCGCAGGGTATGCGAGGAGCCGTAATACTGGTTCAATTGTTCAACGTTCAGCATAGTCTTCTAGCGCCCGAGGTAAACTTCAATCACGCGCTCATCGGCCTGTACTTCCGACATCTTGCCGGCCGCCAGCACCGAGCCTTCATGCAGCACCGTGACCTTGCCCTGCTGAGCGATTTCGGCGACAAAACCCATGTCGTGCTCAACCACCATGATCGAATGCTTGCCGCGCAGTTCGTTGAGCAGCTCGGCGGTGCGCGCGGTTTCCGCATCCGACATGCCGGCCACCGGTTCGTCCAGCAACAGCAGCTGCGGTTCCTGCATCAGCAGCATGCCGATTTCCAGCCACTGTTTCTGGCCGTGCGACAGCAGGCCGGCCAGCCGCCGTTCGTTGCCGTTCAGGCGGATCAGCCGCAGGCAGGCGTCGATCTTGTCGACCTGTTCCGATGTCAGCCGTGAAAACAGGGTGGTCTTCACGCGTTTGTCCATCTTCATCGCCAGCTCAAGGTTCTCGAACACGGTGTGCTGCTCGAACACCGTCGGCCGCTGGAATTTGCGGCCGATGCCGGCATGGGCGATGTCGTATTCGGTCAGCTTGGTCAGGTCTATGCTCTGGCCAAAGAAGGCGGTGCCGGCGCTGGGCCGGGTCTTGCCGGTGATGACATCCATCATGGTGGTCTTGCCGGCGCCGTTGGGGCCGATGATGCAGCGCAGTTCGCCCACCGAAATGTCGAGGTTCAGGTTGTTGAGCGCCTTGAAGCCATCGAAGGAAACCGTGATGTTTTCCAGGTAAAGGATGGCGCCGTGGGTGGTATCGACCCCTTCCGGCTTGATCCGCGCATACGAGGTGCCGTAGTCGGCGTGCAGGGCGTTGTCGACCTTGTCGGATGGCTGCGCCGGATTATAGATTTGACTAATGCGTTGACTCATGCCGTCTCCTTGCCGCTCTTGAACTTGCTTTTCAGCTTGTCGGCCAGGCCCAGGATGCCCTGCGGCATGAACAGCGTGACCAGGATGAAAATCAAGCCCAGTGCATACAGCCACAAATCGGGGAAGGCGCCGGTGAACCAGCTCTTCAAGCCGTTCACCGAGAAGGCGCCGATGATCGGCCCCAGCAGCGAACCGCGGCCGCCGACCGCCGCCCAGATCACCATTTCGATCGAATTCGCCGGCGACATCTCGGACGGGTTGATGATGCCGACCTGTGGCACGTACAGGGCGCCGGCAATGCCGCACAACACTGCCGACAAGGTCCACACGAACAGCTTGAACCAGAGCGGGTTGTAGCCGATGAACATCAGGCGCGATTCCGAATCGCGCACCGCCTGCAACACGCGCCCCAGCTTGGAAGTAACGATCCAGCGGCACAGCAGCAGGGCGCCGAGCAGGAAAGCCAGCGTGATCAGGTACAGCACCGCCTTGGTCGACGGCGCGGTGACCGAATAACCCAGGATGCGCTTGAAATCGGTGAAGCCGTTGTTGCCGCCGAAACCGGTGTTGTTGCGGAAGAACAGCAGCATGAAAGCGAAGGTCATGGCTTGCGTGATGATGGAGAAATACACGCCCTTGATGCGCGAACGGAAGGCGAAATAGCCGAACACGAAAGCCAGCACGCCCGGCACCAGCACCACCAGCGCCATGCAGTACCAGAAGTGGTCGGTCAGCGACCAGAACCAGGGATAGGTTTTCCAGTCGAGGAACACCATGAAGTCGGGCAGGTTGCTCTGATAGACGCCGTCGCGGCCGATGGCCCGCATCAGGTACATGCCGTGGGCGTAGCCGCCCAGCGCAAAGAACACGCCGTGGCCGAGCGACAGGATGCCGGTGTAGCCCCACACCAGGTCGAGCGCCAGCGCCGCCATGGCGTAGCACATGAACTTGCCGACCAGGGCTACCGTGTAGCTGGAAATATGCAGCACATGGCCGGCAGGGAAGACCAGGTTGAGCGCCGGCAGCAAGGCCAGGATCACGCTGCAGAAGATGATGCCGCTCCACGCCGGGCGCGAAAACAAAGGTGCCTTCGCCGCCGCGATTTGCTGGAGGGTAGGATCAGATGCCGGGATAGTTGCTGTGCTCATTCCACGCTCCTGCCTTTCAGTGCAAACAGGCCTTGCGGACGTTTTTGAATGAAGACGATGATGAACACCAGGATGGCGATCTTGGCCAGCACCGCGCCGGCCACCGGCTCCAGGAATTTGTTGACTTCGCCCAGGCCGAAGGCGGCGATGACGGTGCCGGCCAGCTGGCCGACGCCGCCCAGCACCACCACCATGAAGGAGTCGACGATGTAGCCTTGTCCCAGGTCCGGGCCGACATTGCCGAGCTGCGACAGCGCCACGCCGCCGAGGCCGGCGATGCCGCAGCCGAGGCCGAAGGTCATCATGTCGATCTTGCCGGTCGAGACGCCGACGCAGGACGCCATGCGGCGGTTCTGCATGACCGCCCGCACAAACAGGCCGAGCCGGGTCTTGTTCAGGATCAGCCACACCGCCAGCACCACGAACAGCGCGAAGAAAATGATCACGATGCGGTTGTACGACAGCACCAGCGAACCGAGCACGGTGACGCCGCCCGACATCCAGCTGGGATTGGCGACTTCGACGTTCTGTGCGCCGAAGATGGAGCGCACCAGCTGCATCAGCATCAGGCTGATGCCCCAGGTGCAAAGCAGGGTTTCCAGCGGCCGGCCATACAGCCAGCGCAGCACCAGCCGCTCCAGCACGATGCCGACGGCGGCGGTGACGATGAAGGCGGCTGGCAGCGCGACCAGCAGGTAGCCGTCCAGCGCGCCCGGGAAATACTGGCGGAACAGCAGCTGGCAGACGTAGGTGGTGTAGGCGCCTATCATCAGCAGTTCGCCGTGCGCCATGTTGATGATGCCCATCAGGCCGAAAGTGATGGCCAGTCCGAGCGCCGCCAGCAGCAGCACGCTGCCGAGCGAGATGCCGTAGAACACCTTGCCGATGAAGTCGACCGTCGCCAGGTGGCGGTCCAGTACGCCGAGGGTGCGCACCGCTTCGATACGCACTGCCGGATCGGGTTCGATGTAACTGCCGTCGGGATTCTTGTTGAGCAGGTTTTGCAGCGCCGGGCGCAGGTTGGCGTTGGTGCTGCCGGCCAGGGTTTGCACCGCGGCCTTGCGGATGGCGGCGTCGGCCGAGTGCAGGTTGGCGGTGGCGATCACCTGTTGCAGAACGGCCTGGATTTCAGGATCGCTTTCCTGGTGCAGGGCTTTGCTGACCAGGGGAATTTGCGCCGGGTCGGCGGTTTTTATCAGTTCGGTGGCAGCGGTCATGCGCTGGTTGCGGTTGGCCGAAAACAGTTTCAGGCCGGACAGGGCGCCTTCGACTACGCCGCGCAGGCGGTTGTTGACGCTGATGCCCTCTGCATCGTCGGGAGTAGGCAAAGTCTGGTCGGTGGCGGGATTGAACGCCTGGGTGTCTTCGACAACCAGCACCGTGCCGTCGGGTCGGGCGTACAAGGCATCGGTATTCAGGGCATTGAGAATCTTCAGCGCGTCATCGTTGGCCAGCGCGGCGATCTGGTTGACCGCAACAATGCGCGCATCAGGATCGTCGCCAGCCAGCGGCTTGAGCAGCGCCGGGTCGATCTTGGCGTGCGCCAGCGTGATGTGCAGGCACAAACTTGCAATGAGAAGAATTTTTCTTGAGATTTTCATTAGTCTGTTTAGCGCCACCTGAAAGCAGTTAAATGGAGTCAGAGTTTTTTTTCGCGCCTTTTGCGAAAATTACTCTGACCCCATTTAACGGGCCACGGAGTAATTACATTTCCATATGGTTTGGTTTGCCGCTAGCTGACGCGCGTACGTCCCCTTATGAAATTCAAAGCAACGCCTGCCAGGCAACGTTACAGCTTCTGCTTGCCTTCATTACCCGGGATATATGGGCTCCAAGGCTGCGCGCGGATCGTGGTCTTGGTCTTGTTGACGACGTTGAACTGCCCGTCAGCCTTGATTTCGCCGATCATCACAGGTTTGTGCAGGTGATGGTTGGTGGCGTCCATTTCCAGTTCATAGCCGGACGGCGCCTTGAATTTCTGGCCGGACATGGCGGCGATGACTTTGTCGGTGTCAGTAGACTTGGCTTTTTCCACAGCCTGTTTCCACATGTAGATACCGACATAGGTTGCTTCCATCGGATCGTTGGTGACCACGGTGCTGGCGTTCGGCAGTTTCTTGGCGACGGCGTAGGCTTTCCATTTCTTGATGAAAGCAGTGTTGACCGGATTTTTCACCGACTCGAAATAATTCCACGCTGCCAGATGGCCGACCAGCGGCTTGGCGTCAACGCCGCGCAGCTCTTCTTCACCTACCGAGAACGCTACCACCGGCACATCCGTCGCCTTCAGGCCGGCGTTGCCCAGTTCCTTGTAGAACGGCACGTTGGAGTCGCCGTTGATGGTCGAGATCACCGCGGTCTTGCCGCCGGCGGAGAATTTCTTGATGTTGGCGACGATGGTCTGGTAATCGGAGTGGCCGAACGGTGTATAGACTTCGTCGATATCCGCATCCTTGATGCCCTTGCTGTGCAGGAAGGAACGCAGGATCTTGTTGGTGGTGCGCGGGTACACATAGTCGGTGCCCAGCAGCACGAAGCGCTTGGCGCCGCCGCCTTCTTTCGACATCAGGTATTCGGTGGCCGGGATCGCTTGCTGGTTAGGCGCGGCGCCGGTGTAGAACACGTTCTTTTCCAGTTCCTCGCCTTCGTACTGCACCGGATAGAACAGCAGGCTGTTGAGTTCCTTGAATACAGGCAGCACCGATTTGCGCGAGACCGAAGTCCAGCAGCCGAACACCACCGACACCTTGTCCTGCGAGATCAGCTGGCGCGCCTTTTCCGCAAACAGCGGCCAGTTGGAGGCCGGGTCAACCACCACCGGTTCCAGTTTCTTGCCCATCACGCCGCCGTTGGCATTGATCTCTTCGATCGCCATCAGGGCTACATCCTTGAGCGAAGTTTCGGAGATAGCCATGGTGCCCGATAATGAATGCAGGATGCCTACCTTGATGGTGTCCGCGGCAAAGGCAGACGGCAGCCATGCGCTGGCGGCCAAGGCGAAAGCGCCGAGTGCGGTAGCTTTCAGAACGGTGCGACGTGACATGAATTTCTCCTCCGGTAGTGAGTTATAAAAACAGAAAAAACACGAGTAAAGAAAGCACGCGGCAAACCTGGAACGGGGATGCGTTGATTACACAATGTCATTAGCAGAATGCATGCCAGTGAGGAGGGGCGGCGCCGTGCGCCGGATTCAGGGAGAACTACTTGGATTTGGAGCAATATTGGCGCAAGCGAGACAAGCGGCGCCCATATTTGGTGAGATGAGATTTTGGTGCAGGATAAGCGCACCAGTGTGGTGCCGCTCCATGCGGCGGCGCGATGGCCAGCGCAGGAATGATGCCGATTGGTGCAGGAATGCCGGAACTGGCTGGCCAGTTCCGGTCAACCAGGCCCTAGTTCAAGGAACGATGGTGGTAAACAGGTAGACCGCAAAAATCACCAGGTGCACCGTGCCTTGCATGACCGTGGTGCGGCCGGTGCCTAGCGACAGCGTGGCGACGATGAACGACAGCAGCAACAGCACGGTCGATTTGACATCCAGGCCGAGCGACAAGGTCCAGCCGGTGGTGAGCGAGACGATGGCCACCGCCGGAATGGTCAGGCCGATGCTGGCCAGCGCCGAACCGAGCGCCAGGTTGAGGCTGGTCTGCAGGCGGTTGGCGCGCGCCGCCCGCACCGCGGCCAGCCCTTCCGGCAGCAGCACCACCGCAGCAATGATGATGCCGACCAGGGTCTTGGGCGCGCCGACGCTCGCCACCGCGGTTTCCAGGGCCGGCGCCAGAGATTTCGCCAGCAGCACTACCGCTCCCAGGCAAACCAGCAGCAGGCCGCCGCTGATCGCCGCCACCTTGACCGTCGGCGGCGCCGCGTGGACATCTTCGTCGTTGACCGCTTCCGCCGGCAGAAAGTAGTCGCGGTGGCGTACGGTCTGCACCAGCACGAAGGTGCCGTACAGTATCAGCGAGATGACAGCGATGAACGCCAGCTGGCTGGCGCTGTAGAACGGACCGACGGCAGTCGAGGTGTAGTTGGGCAGCACCAGCGTCAGCACTGCGATCGCCGCCAGCGTCGCCAGCGAAGCGCTGACGCCAAGCTGGCCGAAAGTCTGTTCCTTGTGATGGCTGGCGCCGACCAGCAGGCAGATGCCGACGATGCCGTTGAGGATGATCATGATGGCGGCAAACACGGTGTCGCGCGCCAGCCCCGTGGTTTCTTCGCCGCCGGCCAGCATCAGCGAGACGATCAGCGCCACTTCGATCAGGGTTACCGCCAGCGCCAGCACCAGGGTGCCGTACGGTTCGCCGACCCGGTGCGCAACCACCTCGGCGTGATACACCGCCGCCAGCACGCTGCCGAGCAGGCCTGCCACCAGCAATATCGTATAAACGCCGCCGAGATTAAAGCTCGCGCCGCCGAGCAAGAGCCAGCCGACGACCGGAGCCGCGATGGACCATATGGGGAGTGCAGGGGAAATTTTCATATGGCGATTGGACACGCATCGAGCATTTTTTGCAAGTATTGCGTGGAAAGCCGGTTTGACCGGGCAGGGCGACGGTTATATAATTTCTTGGTCGAAAAAGGCCGGAGCGGTAATTGGTAAGCCCGCTCCCTTCCTGCTTCCAGGAAGCCCTGCTCTCGTGCCTGCATGAGAACCCGCGGCGAACCCCGGCG
>NZ_JAQGLV010000067.1 GCF_028292705.1 Collimonas fungivorans
CTCAGTTGCAAGGATTGTTTCTACGATACGCCGCCGCCCTGCTGTGCGTCCTGACCGCGGCTTGCTCGACCTTGCCCGACGTCAGCAACCTGAGCGCGTCAGTATCGCAGGTATCCGCGGCCAGCAGCGGCCCAGTGAGCGCCTCGGCCCGGCTCAACACGCTGGCCGCGATGGAAGAAGCGGTGACCGGCAGCCCGCTGATCAAGGGCAACAAGGTCACCCTGCTGTTCGACGGGCCGGAGACCATGACGGCGATGATGGCCGCCATACAGCAGGCCAAAAGCACGATCAATTTTGAAACCTATATTTTCGACCAGGACGAGCTCGGTCTGCAGTTTGCCGACCTGCTGATTGAAAAGCAGCGCGCCGGGGTCCAGGTCAACATCATCTATGACAGCGTCGGCAGCATCGGCACCCCCGCCGAATTTTTCGAGCGCATGCGCGCCGCCGGCATCAAGCTGATCGAATTCAATCCGGTCAACCCGCTCAAGCGTTTCGGCCGCTGGCAGCTGAACCATCGGGATCACCGCAAGATACTGGTGGTGGACGGCAAGATCGGTTTTACCGGTGGCGTCAACATCACCGCCGCGTACGCCAACAGCTCGCTGTTCCGCTCGCGCCGTCGTGCCAGTACCGGCGCCATAGGCTGGCGCGATACCCACCTGCAGATCGAAGGGCCGGCGGTCGCTTCCCTGCAATTGCTGTTCATGCAAACCTGGGGCACGCAACACGCGGAAGATTTGCCGGACCTCGATTATTTTCCCAAGCTGGACAGCGCCGGCGACAAGACGGTGCATGTGCTGAGCACCCAGCCCGACAGCGACTACAGTCTTTACAAGGCCTACATCCTGGCGATCCAGCAAGCGCGCAAAAGCATACACATCACCACGCCCTACTTCACTCCCGACCGCCAGCTGGTGGATGCGCTGGTGGCCGCGGCCGGGCGCGGCGTCGACGTCACCCTGATCTTGCCGAGCGTGACCGATATCGGCCTGATGTTCCACGCCGGCCAATCGTTTTATACGCAATTGCTGAGCGCCGGCATCCACATTTATCAGCTGCAGGTTGCAGTGCTGCACGCCAAAACCGCCGTGATCGACGGCAGCTGGTCCACCGTCGGCTCCGCCAACCTGGACATCCGTAGCTTCCTCCACAACTATGAAGCCAACGTGATCGTCATCGACGAACAGTTTGGCCGCGAAATGGAAAAAGCCTTCCGCGAAGATATCCGCGGCTCGCAGCAAATCACGCTGGAGCAATGGCAGCAGCGGCCGTTTTCCGAACACATCAAGGAATGGGCCGCGCGCTCGCTCGGTTACTGGTTATAGGGAATCAGTTCGATGCGTGGCCGATGTGTGGCTTTCTGCCCAGGCCAGCATTACGTCCATGAAGCGCCGCAAAGTCGGCCGCACCCGCGCCGCAAGCTGTTCGTCGAAAGCAAACGGCAGCTGCTCTTCCATATAGGTGAGTTGCGCCTGTTCCAGCTGCACCGCATGGATATTCTGTTGCGGCTGGCCGTAATGGCGGGTAATGTGGCCGCCCTTGAAACGGCCGTTTACCGCATGGCTGTAACCCGCCTCGGCAGCCTGGGCGGCGATCGCCTGCAATTGCTGCGTCAGTTCCGGCGCGCATGAGCTGCCGGCGCCGGTGCCCAGGTTAAGGTCAGGCAAACGTCCCTCGAAAAAGCGCGGCACCACCGATGCAATCGAATGCGCATCCCACAACATCGCGACGCCGTGTTCGGCGCGCATGCGCTGCAGCTCCTGCTCCAGCTGCCGGTGGTAAGGACGCCAGTATTGCGTAATGCGACGCTGTATTTCGGCCTCATCGGGATTTTTCCCGGCCTGATACAAGGCTTGCTTGTGGAAGGTGTCCAGCGGACACAGCCCCGTCGTATCCTGCCCCGGGTAGAGGTTGACATTGTCCTCCGGCCGGTTCAGGTCGATCACGTAACGCGAATGGGTCGCCACCAGGACCGAAGCGCCCATCTCCTCCAGGAAATCATATAAGCGCGGCATGTGCCAGTCGGTATCGGCAATCTCCAGCGCTGCGGCGCTCATGTCGGCAGCGATATCGGGCGGGATGTACTCTCCCGCATGCGGCATCGACACCAGCAGCGGCAATCTGCCGCGATGAAACAGGAATTTTTCCACAGGCAAGCTCATCGTCTATCCTTAATCCAGCAATTTTTTTATGGCGCCCGCATAAGCCGCGGCGCTCTGTTCCTGCCGGCCATGCTTATGGTCGCGGATGACCCAATGGCCGCCGACCATGACATCGCGCACCGGCGTTTGTCCATGCTGGCAAAACACAAAACTGTCGAGCAACTGATCGCCGTGCTTGCCGCTCAGGTCCGCATGCTGCGGATCCAGCACCAGCAAGTCAGCACGCTGCCCGGTTTCCAGGCCGCCCACCGGGCGGCCGCTGGCGGCAGCGCCGCCGCGCAGGGCTTGCCGATACAGATACCCTCCCACCGATGCACCCTCGCTCCCAACCAGCATATTGCGCTGGCGATGCTGCAGGCGCTGGCTGTATTCATACAAGCGCAGTTCTTCGCTGACGCTGGTGCTGATGTGGCTGTCGGATCCTATGCCCCACACGCCACCGGCGCCGGCATAGGCAACGCCATTGAAGATGCCGTCGCCCAGGTTGGCTTCGGTAGTCGGACAGATGCCCGCGACCGCGCCGCTGCGCGCCAGTTTTTCCGTTTCGGCGATAGTCATGTGGGTAGCGTGCACCAGGCACCAGCTGCGGTCGACCTCGACATTCTCCAGCAGCCAGGCCACCGGCCGCGCGCCTAAAGCGGCGACGCAGTCTTCAACTTCCTTGTTCTGTTCAGCGATGTGGATATGCACCGGCGCCTGCGCATCCCATTGCCCGAGCAGCGTCAGCAGCTGCTGCAGCGATTGCGGCGACACCGCGCGCAGGGAATGGGGCGCAACCCCGTAACGCAAGCCGGCATGCTGCGGATGCGCCGCCTGCAAGCGCTGCAGCACATCCATGATCCATTCCGGCGAATTGATGAAACGCGCCTGCCCGGCATGCGGCGCCTGGGCGCCGAAGCCGCTGTACTGGTACATCACCGGCAGCAAGGTCAGGCCGATGCCGGCCTCCTGCGCCGCTTCGATCAGGCACACCAGGTTTTCGGCCGGGTTGGCGTAAGGCTTGCCATCCTTATCGTGATGCAGGTAATGGAATTCGCAGACCGAGGTATAACCGGCCTGCAGCATCTCGATATACAGCTGGACCGCAATCGCCTTCAGGTCGGCCGGCGCCAGCTTGCCGGCGAACTTGTACATCAGAGTGCGCCAGCTCCAGAAACTGTCGTTCGGATCGGAGCGGTATTCGGTCAGGCCCGCCATCGCCCGCTGGAATGCGTGCGAATGCAGGTTGGCGATGCCGGGCAATACCGTGCCCGTAACCGCCAGGGCGACGGCATCGGAATCGGGGCTGACGCGGGTCAGGAGGCCGTTGTCGTCCCACTCCAGCAAGACATTGTTGCGCCAGCCTTCAGGCAACAGGGCGCGGTCGGCAATCACTTGTTTCATGATATTTCCTTTCGCAATGCGGTACTGAATCTGCCGCCGCGCACTATCGCGCTGCAGGGATTGAGCCCCGACCAGTAGGCAAGTTCCGCCAGCGACTCTATCGACCAGACCACGAAGTCGGCGGCGCGTCCCGCCGCCAGCAAGCCGTGGCGGTCCGCCTTGCCGAGCGCCAGCGCGGCGTTGGCGGTTACCCCCATCAAGGCTTCCGCGGTAGTCATGCGGAACAAGGTGCAAGACATGTTCAGCATCAGCAGCAAGGAGGTGCTGGGCGAGGTGCCCGGATTGCTGTCGGTGGAAATCGCAATCGGGATCCGGTAGCGCCGCAACAGCTCCAGCGGCGGTTGTTTTGTTTCGCGGATGAAATAATAGGCGCCGGGCAGCAGCACGGCGACCGTGCCGCTTTTTTGCATCGCCGCCACATCTGTCTCGCTCAAGTGCTCCAGATGATCGACCGACAGCGCCTTGAAGCGCGCCGCCAGCTGGGTGGCGCCGATATTGGAAAGCTGGTCGGCGTGCATCTTCAGCGGCAGGCCGAGCTTGCCGGCAGCGATGAATACCTGCTCGCTCTGCGCCACGGAAAAACCGATGTTCTCGCAAAACACATCGACCGCGTCGATCAGCCCTTCCGCATGCAAGGCCGGCAGCATCTCGTCGCACACCAGCCTGATGTAGTCGTCGGCGCGACCCTGGTATTCCGGCGGCAAGGCGTGGGCGCCAAGGAAGGTGGTGTAGACCGTGACCGGATAAGACTCGCCCAGGCGCCGCGCCACCCGCAGCATCTTGCGTTCGCTCTGAAGGTCAAGGCCGTAGCCGGATTTGATTTCAATCGTGGTCACGCCTTCCGCCAGCAGGGCTTCCAGGCGCCGCGCCGATTGCCGGAACAGGCTGTCTTCGTCGGCCAGGCGAGTGGCGCGCACGGTCGATACGATGCCGCCGCCGCTCCTGGCGATTTCTTCATAACTGGCGCCGGCCAGGCGCATGGCGAATTCGTCGGCGCGGTTGCCGCCATACACCAGGTGGGTATGGCAATCGATCAAGCCAGGCGTGATCCAGCGGTTGCCGGCATCGTGGCGCGCCAGCCCTGCTTGCCTGAACTCGTCCGGCAGTTGTGCCTCGCTGCCGATCCAGGCGATCAGGCCGTCGCGCACCACCATGGCGCCGTCGATAATGACTTGATCGGGATTGCCGGCGGGCGCGATCCTGGCCTTGTGCCAGATGCCGTCGGCTAATCCGGCTGGTTCAACTTGACTCTGCGGCATGCTGATTTTCCTATAGCAGATTGATGCTGACACTGATAATGATACCGCCGCCCTGCGAACGCAACGCCAATCCGCCTGGCTGTTCGTCGCAAACCAGAGTCTGGCGCGGCTCCAGCGTTGTCTGTTCGCCGTTCTCGGTCAGCACATCCCAGCGGCCTTGCGCGCAAAACAGCAGGCTGCAGCCTTGCGGCAGGTCCTGGTCGGCATGCCAGACCTTGACTTCGCCGGTAGCCGCGCCGCGCCGCAGCATCAGGTTGAAATCCTGGCAAGCGCCGCCTTCCAGCTGCGCGCTGACCTGTTCCTCGCCGCGAAAACGATGCGGTTGCAAAGGCAGCAACAAGACCGGTTCGCCGCCGGCCGAGAACAGCTGCATGCCTTCACCCTCCAGCAAGGTAATCACGCGGTCGACGCCAGGGAAACTGGAAAAGGCGCCCGACTGGCTGACATCGGCAATGCTCACCCGCCACAAAAATGCATCGAATGAAGCGCCGGCCGGATAACCATGCAGCTCGCGCGTGAGACCGCCGCCGTTTTTCCAGGGCGTCGCTTGCAGCTCCTCGAACTTGAGCCGCCGCATGTTATTCGCCGTACAGGCCGGCAAACAAGGCATGGCAGCTGCCGCTGACCGCGCCCTGCAGCACCAGCTGCTTGGCGGCTTCGATATCCGGCGCGAAGAAACGGTCCTTGTCGTAGAACGCGACCTGCTTGCGCAAACGCTGCTGCACCTCGTCCAGCATAGGCGAAGTAGTCAGCGGCAAATGGCAATCCACGCCCTGCGCCGCCGCCAGCAATTCAATCGCGACGATGGTGGCGGTATTGTGCGCCATCTCGTGCAGGCGGCGGCCGGCGAAAGTCGCCATGCTGACGTGGTCTTCCTGGTTGGCGGACGTCGGCAGGCTGTCGACGCTGGCCGGATGCGCCAGCGATTTGTTCTCGGACGCCAGCGCCGCCGCGGTGACATGCGCGATCATGAAACCGGAATTGAGGCCGGACGACTGCACCAGGAACGGCGGCAGGCCCGACAAGGAGGAATCGATCAGCAACGCGATGCGGCGTTCCGACAAGGCGCCGATTTCGGCAATCGCCAGCGCCAGCGTGTCGGCGGCAAACGCCACCGGCTCGGCATGGAAGTTGCCGCCCGAGATGACTTCGTCGTGCTCCGCATAAATCAGCGGATTGTCGGTGACGGCATTGGCTTCGATCAGCAAGGTGCGCGCGGCATTGCCGATCAGGTCGACGCAAGCGCCCATGACCTGCGGCTGGCAACGCAAGCTGTAGGGATCTTGCACCCGTTCGTCGTTGACCAGGTGCGATTGGCGGATGGCGCTGCCGCTCAGCAGCTGGCGGTAAATCTTGGCGGTGGCGATCTGCCCCGGCTGGCCGCGCACTTCGTGCACGCGCGGGTCGAACGGCGCATCGCTGCCGCGGGCGGCGTCGACCGCCAGTGCGCCGGTGACGGTGGCTGCTTCCAGCACGCGCTCGGCCAGGAACAGGCCGTTCAAAGTCAATGCGGTGGAAACCTGGGTGCCGTTGATCAGCGCCAGCCCTTCCTTTGCCGCCAGCACGATAGGCGTGATGCCGGCCTTGGCCAGCGCTTCCTTGGCGTCGACCAGCTTGCCGTCGACCCGCACCTGGCCTTCGCCCAGTATCGCCAGGGTCATATGCGACAACGGCGCCAGGTCGCCGGAAGCGCCGACCGAACCCTTGACCGGGATGCAAGGCATGATGCCGGCGTTGTAGATTGCCAGCAATGTATCGATCACCTGCGCCCGGATGCCCGAGAAACCGCGCGCCAGGCTGCCGATCTTCATGGCCAGGATCAGGCGCACGGCGCCATCGTCGATCAGGTCGCCGGTGCCGACCGAGTGCGACAGGATCAGGTTACGCTGCAGCAGTTCCAGCTGCTCGTCCGGGATGCGGGTCTTGGCCAGCTTGCCGAAGCCGGTATTGATGCCGTAGGCGGCATCGCCGCGTTCGACGATGCGGGCCACGGTGGCGGCGGAAGCATTGATGGCGGCATACGCCGCCGGCGGCAATTCGAGCGGCACGGCCTCGGCCCAGATGCGGCGGATCTCTGCCAAAGACATTTTTCCTGGTTGCAGAGTCAACGATGTTTTCATGGTCATTTCTTTCAGATTGGCGTAAAGCAGAATGCGATTTTATGGCAAAGTCAGCCGATCGGCCGGCCCGCCTTTTCTTGTATCAGGGGCAGCGACAATATGGCGATCAAGGCGCAGCCGATCACATACCATGAGGGCGCCAGGTTGCTGCCGGACAGCGCCATCAGCTCGGTCGCGAAAAACGGTGCGAAGCCGCCGAAGATGGAAACGCCGACACAGTACACCACGGACATGCCGGTGACGCGCACCGCGCGCGGAAACAGTTCCGGCAGCATCACCAGGCCAGGCACCGCAATAAAGGTGGTCAGCAATGACAGCAAGGCGATGGTCGGCAGCAATACAGGTAACGCCGTATGGGCGTTGATCAGCGCGAATGCCGGGTAGATCGCCAGCGACAGCAACAGGCAGAATGCGGCAAACACTTTCTTGCGGCCGACCCGGTCCGACAGCATGCCCGCCAGCGGCGCCACCAGTGCGGCGACAGCAGCGGCGACGCAGGCCGCGGCCAGTCCGGCCGACATCGACATGTGCAGGATTTTTGTCGCGTAGGTCGGGATGTAATACAGCGTGATGTAGATCGCCGCCGTATTCCCCATGGTCAGCAGTATGCCGGCGGCGATTTCCTTTTTATGCTGGGCAAACACCGTGCCGATTGCATTGCCTTGGCTACGCTTGCCGTGGCTGGCGGCCGGGCCGTCATCCAGCGTTTCATGCAGGTTGCGGCGGATGAACACGCCCAGCGGCCCCATCAGCAAACCGATCGCGAACGGAATGCGCCAGCCCCAGCCTTCCAGCGATTCCGTAGTCAGGATTGTCGTCAGCAGCAGGCCGGTCAGCGCGCCCAGCAAAGCGCTCAGGTTCTGGCTGACCGCTTGCAGGCCGCCGTAGAATCCGCGCGAGCTGTCGTCGGCATATTCCATCAGCAAGGAAGTCGAGGCGCCGATCTCGCCGCCCAACGCGAAACCCTGGATCAGGCGCGCCGCCACGATCAGCAACGGCGCGGCAAGTCCGATCTGGGCGTAGGTCGGGGCAAAAACGATCATTGCCGAACCGAGCGCCATGAGCTGCAGGGTCAGGGTCATCGCCGCCTTGCGGCCGACGCGGTCGGCGTAGGCGCCCAGCAGTAGGCCGCCTATCGGCCTTGCCACGAAACCGATGCCGAAGGTGGCGGTGACCAGCAGCAGCTGGGCGATATCGCCATCCGCCGGAAAATACAGTTTGCCGATGATGATGGCGAAAAAACTGTACGAAGTGAACTCGAAGTATTCGAGGCCGTTGCCGATGGTGATGGCGGCAACCGCCTTGGCCCGCCCTATTTTTCCGCTGGCCGCAAACGCGGGCGGCGCTGCTTTTCCCGCAACCGGAAGGCTGGTCTCAGCCTGGCTTATTTCCATGAACCGTCTCCTGCTTGGTTTCCTGCTTATCTGGCGGCGCCGTTGCCTGCTGTTTTAGATATATGGCAACGGCGCAGCATTCGTCAGCGCTATCAGCGCTATCAGCGGTTGATCATCGGCAGGTTCAGGTTATGCCGCTTGGCGCATTCGATCGCCGCTTCATAGCCGGCGTCGGCATGCCGCATCACGCCGGAGGCGCAATCGTTGACCAGCACCCGCGCCAGGCGCTTGGCGGCGGCTTCGGTGCCGTCGGCGACGATCACCATGCCGGCGTGCTGCGAATAACCCATGCCGACCCCGCCGCCATGATGCAGCGAAACCCAGGTGGCGCCGCCGGACGTATTCAACAAAGCGTTCAGCAAAGGCCAGTCGGAAACCGCGTCGGTACCGTCTTTCATGCTTTCGGTTTCGCGGTTCGGGCTGGCGACCGAGCCGGTATCCAGGTGGTCGCGGCCGATCACGATCGGCGCTTTCAATTCACCGGTGCGCACCATTTCGTTGAACGCGAGGCCGGCGATATGGCGTTCGCCCAGGCCCAGCCAGCAGATCCGCG
>NZ_JAQGLV010000073.1 GCF_028292705.1 Collimonas fungivorans
TGCAGCAGGCTGTTGCCCGACGGCGTTTTCATCAGCACGATTTCGGTGCCGGCCAGTTCCGCTTCCGCCTGCGACCAGTAACGGCTGTCGGCCCACAGGCCGGCGAAATCGGCGGTGATGATCAGGTTGGCGACCGAGCCGGTGAAGCCCGACAGCCATTCCCTTCCCTTCCAGCGCCCCGGCAGGTACTCGGACAGGTGCGGATCGGCCGAAGGAATCAGGCAGGCGTCGACATTGTGGCGCTGCATGGCGGCGCGCAGCTGCTCGATGCGCGGTGCGGAAGTATTCTGGGAAAAGGTTCGGGAGTTCATAGGGGGCTGGGTGAAATAGGTGTTTTAGTAGGATGGATTCACTTACCGTTAAGCCGCCAAGCATACCACCGGGAGGGGAAAAACGGGGTCTTACGACGGGGTCTTGCGACGGCGCCTTCCATCGACGCACAACTGACAATCGAAAAAACGAGTAAGCTCACACGTCACAGTAGCTGCAAAAAATTCTGATCATCATAATTTCTCCCAGAGGAAATCGTCATGACTCGCAAAACCCCTATCGAGCGCTATCGCAATATCGGCATCAGCGCCCATATCGACGCCGGCAAGACCACCACCACCGAGCGTATCCTGTTTTATTCCGGCGTCAGCCACAAGATCGGCGAAGTGCACGACGGCACCGCCACCATGGACTGGATGGAGCAGGAGCATGAACGCGGCATCACGATCACCTCGGCCGCCACCACCGGTTTCTGGCAAGGCATGGCCGGCAATTACCCGATGCACCGGATCAATATCATCGACACCCCGGGCCACGTCGATTTCACGATCGAAGTCGAACGTTCGATGCGGGTGCTGGACGGCGCCTGCATGGTCTATGACGCCGTCGGCGGCGTGCAGCCGCAATCCGAAACCGTCTGGCGCCAGGCCAACAAGTACGGCGTGCCGCGCCTGGCGTTCGTCAACAAGATGGACCGGGTCGGCGCCGATTTCTTCCGCGTCCACCAGCAGATCCGCGACCGCCTCAAGGGCAATCCGGTGCTGGTGCAGATCCCGGTCGGCGCCGAAGACAATTTCCACGGCGTGGTCGACCTGGTCAAGATGAAAGCCATCATGTGGGACGACGCCACCCAGGGCGTCAAGTTCGAATACATCGACATCCCGCCGGAGCTGCAAGCCAGCGCCGAGGAATGGCGCGGCCGCATGATAGAAGCAGCGGCCGACGCCAGCGACGCCATGATGAAAAAATACCTGGACGGCGCCGACATCAGCGAAGAGGAAATCAAGGCGGCACTGCGCCAGCGCACCATCGCCGGCGAAATCGTGCCGATGCTGTGCGGCAGCGCCTTCAAGAACCGCGGCGTGCAGGCGTTGCTGGATGCCGTGATCGATTTCCTGCCGGCGCCGACCGACATTCCGCCGGTCAAAGGCCACGACCAGGACGACCTGGTCGTCGAAAGGCGCGCCAGCGACGATGAAAAATTCTCCGCCCTCACCTTCAAGATCATGACCGACCCGTTTGTCGGCCACCTGAGCTACTTCCGGGTCTATTCGGGCGTGCTGATCTCGGGCGATGTGGTGTTCAATCCGAACAAGGGCAAGAAGGAAAGGATAGGCCGCGTGCTGCAAATGCACGCCAACCACCGTACCGAAATCAGCGAGGTGTATGCGGGTGACATCGCCGCCGCGGTCGGCCTCAAGGAAGCCAGCACCGGCGACACCCTGTGCGATCCTGGCAGCATCATCACCCTGGAAAAAATGGTGTTCCCGGACACCGTGATCTCGCAAGCGGTAGAACCGAAGACCAAGGCCGACCAGGAAAAGATGGGGATAGCGCTCAGCCGCCTGGCCGAGGAAGATCCGTCATTCCGGGTCAAGACCGACGAGGAATCGGGCCAGACCATCATTTCCGGCATGGGCGAACTGCACCTGGAAGTACTGGTGGAGCGCATGCGGCGCGAATTCGGCGTCGAAGCTACCGTCGGCAAGCCGCAGGTGGCTTTCCGCGAAACCATACGCAAGGTGTGCGAATCGAGCGAAGGCAAGTTCATCAAGCAGTCCGGCGGGCGCGGCCAGTACGGCCACGTGGTGCTGAAAATCGAACCGCAGGCGCCAGGCAAGGGATTTGAATTCGTCGACGCCATCAAGGGCGGCACGGTGCCGCGCGAATATATTCCGGCGGTCGAGAAAGGCGTACGTGAAACCTTGGCTACCGGCGTGCTGGCAGGCTATCCGGTAGTCGACGTCAAGGTCACGCTGTTCTTCGGTTCCTCGCATGATGTCGATTCCAACGAAAACGCCTACCGCATGGCGGCGTCGATGGCGTTCAAGGATGGCTGCCGCAAAGCCAGCCCGGCCTTGCTGGAACCGATGATGGCGGTGGAAGTCGAGACGCCCGAGGAAAAAATGGGCGACGTGATCGGCGACCTGTCGTCGCGGCGCGGCATGATCCAGAGCATGGACGACATCCCGGGCGGGGTCGGCAAGATCGTGCGGGCGGAAGTGCCGCTGGCGGAAATGTTCGGCTACTCCACCACCCTGCGTTCGCTGACCCAGGGGCGCGCCACGTATACGATGGAGTTCAAGCATTATGCCGAAGCGCCGGCCAATGTCACCGATGCGGTAGTGAACGCCAAGCATGTAGGGGCGTCCAAGCGCTGATGCCTGGCTCGGGCCGGAACTGTCGTAGCTCCGGCCCGTTTCACCGCTTGCGCTTCACAGCTTAGTTTACAGCTCGTTTTCGTCCAGGTCGTGTTCCATGCCGTCAATCGGCAGCAGGTGGCCCAGTTTCGCCGCCTTGGTGTCAAGGTAGCGGGTATTGAACGGATTGCGGTTGAGGATGAGGGGAATCCGCTCGACCACGGTAATGCCGATTTTCTGCAGGGCGGCTACCTTGCGCGGGTTGTTGGTCATCAGCCGCAAGGCCGTGATGTCGAGGTGCTCGAGCATGGTTTCGCAAATGGTGTAATCGCGCAGGTCGGCGGCGAATCCCAGTTGCTGGTTAGCCTCCACCGTGTCCGCGCCGCCGTCCTGGATATGGTAGGCGCGCAACTTGTTGATCAGGCCGATGCCGCGCCCTTCCTGGCGCAAATACAATATGGCGCCGCGTCCTTCCGCGGCGATCTTCTGCATAGCCCCTTCCAGCTGCGCGCCGCAATCGCAGCGCTGGCTGAACAAGGCATCGCCGGTCAGGCATTCGGAATGGACGCGCGCCAGCACCGGCGCGCCGTCGTTGACTGCGCCCAGGGTCAGGGCCAGGTGTTCTTTGCCGGTGGCGTGTTCAATAAAGGCATGCAGCTGGAAGGTTGCCCAAGGCGTCGGCAGCGCGCAGGAAGTCACATACTCCAGTTTTTGGTCGATTACGGTGGCAGCTAGGCTGCTTTTGTTATTAGTGGTGCTCATCAGATAGATTTGTGGTGAATAAAATGCATGGCATTGCATAAATGACACATTCGTTTCGGTTTTAACATTACTTAACATGCCATCGCTAGCCATCCATTTTACGAGCATTCCATAAAACACGTATGACGCGCCTGCGGCCATAACCGCCCGGACAAGCGACGATTTCAACTATCTGTCGGTGCCGGCGCAGATTATTGTTAGAATCATACCTACTCAATTTTTTAGCTACTCATGCGCGAAGTCCCCGACCTGATTGCCTGCGAAGGATGCGATGCCCTGTATCGCAAGGTGCAGCTGCACCGTGGGGAGATTGCCCACTGCCCGCGCTGCGGCACCGAGCTGGAGCGTGACGCCGGACGCCAGCGCGAGCGCATCCTGCCGCTGACAGTGGCCAGCCTGATCATGTTCGTGATCGCCAACAGCTTTCCCATCGTCGAGATCGAACTGCAGGGCCTGAGCAGCCGCACCACCCTGTTCGGCGCCGTGCTGTCGCTGACCACCGAAGGCATGTCGCTGGTGGCCTTGCTGGTGCTGGCCACCACTATCCTGTTTCCGCTGCTGCAGCTGCTGTTCCTGTTTTACCTGCTGGTGTCGTTGGCAAAACAGCAGCGGCCTCCCGGTTTCAGCTGGCTGGTGAGGGCTATGCAGAGCTTGCGGCCCTGGGGCATGGTGGAAGTGTTCCTGCTGGGCGTGCTGGTGGCGGTAGTGAAATTATCGAACATGGCGACCGTGATCCCGGGCGTGGCCCTGTGGGCGTTCGGCGTGCTGACGGTATTGCTGACCGCGGTGGTGTCCTTCAATCCCCGCCATTTCTGGGAAATGGCGTACGCTGAAGAGACAATCGGCAGCCAGGAAGAGATTGCATGAGCGCCGGCGCCACCGCGAATACAGCCGGCGCTGCCGAAGACGAAGACCTGGCGGTGCGCACCGCTGCCGGCCTCGGCATGATGTCCTGCCATCATTGCGGCACCGTCTGGCAAGAGGTGCGCGAGCACGAACACTGCCAGCGCTGCGGCACAGCGCTGCACCTGCGCAAGCCGGACAGCATCAGGCGCAGCTGGGCTTTCCTGATCGCTGCCTGCATCATGTACATCCCGGCAAACCTGATGCCGGTGATGATCACCAAGACCTTGCTCGGCGTGCAAGAGGATACGATCATGAGCGGCGTGATCTATTTCTGGGTGTCCGGCGCCTGGGAGCTGGCGGCGATCATTTTCATCGCCAGT
>NZ_JAQGLV010000086.1 GCF_028292705.1 Collimonas fungivorans
ATAAGATTTCTCGACGTTTTTGCGGGGGTATGCGATAATACGCCCCGCTTTGGGAGGTTAGCTCAGGGGTAGAGCACTGCATTCACACTGCAGGGGTCGCAAGTTCGAAACTTGCACTTCCCACCAAGAATTGCTTCAAGTTCAAGAGGTTGAAGATGTGCCGGCCAATTTAAGGGTCGGCATTTTTTTTGTGGGTGTAATTTCCGCGGGCTAGCTTCCATACACCATTTGTGCCTTCGCGGGCAAGCTCCCGGAGTCGCCTGCCGAGCTGCCGCCAAACACTTGTTTTCCGACAGGGCGGAGTTTCGTTTGGTCCGTTATAACTGTGTATTAATTTATTAATACAGAGCGTTGACCACGCGATACTTGAGCAAGGGAGGGTCCATGGTTGATCTGAAGATATCTGACGGACGATGCCAGTTCTGTCATCGCACCGCCGGTGATGTAAAGCAGCTCATTGCTGGAGCTTCAGCATCCATCTGCGACAAATGCGTGGAGCTTTGCGTCGCGGCACTTCGCACTTCTCCGCCGGCAAAAATGCAGGAGTCATCCAACGACCGCCATCTTTATCAGCGTATCGCAAGCCATTTTGCGCCAATGCCGCCACAAGAGCTTTTCGCTACATCACGAACTTACCCGTTACGACAGCAAGCCGATTTGCAGGACGCACTCAACGAATTGCTCGGCGAACGACATATTCCGAAAAATTTTGTCGGCATTCATCAACAGTATAGGCACGATATCCTTGGCTTTTCAAAGTTACTGGAACGCGGCCACAATGCGGTCGAGGCCGCCCCGGCGCAGTATGAAGACGTGGCGATTGGTGATGGGGAAACAGTACGGTGCCTGAAAAATGGGCTGTGGCTATCGACAGACGAGCATGGCGCCTATGCGATTGTGCTCGCGCAAAAGAACGACTACCACGGCGGCGGCGACCTGGTCATTGAGATTGCCGCGCCTCCCGGTGAAGTTGGCGCCGAACTATGCACGCGTATCTTTGATGCACTGGAGCTTCGTCTTTCGAAAGGCAGCTGCTATCGCGGCAGGGTCCTTTCGCTTGAACAGCATTATATGTCGTCTGGCCATGCGGCACGAATTTGCGTGCATGAACTGGAAACTGTATCGCGTGCCGACGTGATCTTGCCAGAACTCACCCTGCGAGCCGTGGAGCGCAATGTCCTGAGATTTGCAGAACAGCGCCAGGCCTTGCGTGATCTGGGACTGTCAACGCAAAAGGGACTACTGTTTCATGGCACACCGGGAACCGGCAAGACGCATTGCATCCGATATCTTGCAGGTGCGCTGACCGGCCACACGACCTTCCTTATTACAGCGGATGGAGCAGGCTTGCTGCCAGAATACATGGCGCTGGCAAGATTGCTTCAGCCGGCGCTGGTCGTAATTGAAGACGCCGACCTGATCGCCCGCAATCGTTCCGAGCGTGACAACGCCTGCGACGAAGTCATGCTCAACCGACTGCTTAATGAAATGGATGGATTGCGCGAACGCGCGGACGTGTTTTTCATTCTGACAACGAATCGGCCCGAGACCTTGGAGCCGGCCCTCGCCAGCCGACCAGGCCGAATTGATCAAACGATTGAGTTCCCATTGCCAGACGAGACCCACCGAAGGCGATTAATCAAGCTGTATGCAAAAACATTGCCGGTTCCCCCAGAATTGATGGACGACCTGGCCGGGCGCACAGACCTCGCTAGCCCTGCATTCATCAAGGAACTCTTGCGACGGATTGCGCAGCATCACTTAGAGGTGGGAGCCGACGGTGACGTGTCCAGGGAAAC
The DNA here is from genome assembly GCF_028292705.1 of Collimonas fungivorans. GTDB lineage: Bacteria > Pseudomonadota > Gammaproteobacteria > Burkholderiales > Burkholderiaceae_D > Collimonas > Collimonas fungivorans_B. The sequence continues at coordinate 1,800 of NZ_JAQGLV010000086.1, forward strand.
TGCAGAGTCAGCTCTTCACGAGATGCTGTTTTCTGGCGGGACGCTCAATACGCGGCTGCTTGGCGGTGCGGGCGTTGACGTCGCTTAATGTCTTGCGGACAGACTCATATCGCCGTTCTGGCAACACCGGCATTCTGCGCCCATTCTTGCGCCTCACCACGGCTTCTTCGCTCTAAGCCCGCTTTAAAAACCGGCCCTCACTAGTATTCACACTGCAGGGGTCGCAAGTTCGAGACTTGTACTTCCCACCAAGAATACGCTTTATATCAAAGGCTTACACTGAAGGCCACGCTTGTTAAAATGGCGGAACAGCTGGAACTAACCTTTGACCTTATTCTTCGTGGTGAATGTCATAGCGATAGAGTTCCTGGTGTGCCTCGGGTAGTTTAAATAAAATTCATAGAATGAACGAATGGAAAAATCCGAAAATAGCAGGCATTTCGTTGAGTCCCAGCACATACCGGAGCGGATTGAAGTATCGGGGTTTGATGCTGCGGATGATAGCGTTCACATGCTTGAATGGATGAGAAAAGGCAGAGACGTTCGCCAGTTTGTTGTAAATGACATTGAGACTGAGCTGTACTCGCAGGATGCGAACTCCCAACTCTTGTCCGTGACCTGTAAAGCGAAGCCAAACTTTGAAACGAAGGTGAAAACCGATCAACAGGCCAAGAACGGCGTGGTGATTCAGTTTTTTGCAGCATTCCCTATGGCTTTGCGTGTTCGGGCGGCTAACGGCGCAGTATGGAAGTTGGATGTTGAGCACAGCTATCAAGCGACCAATCTCGATGTGCCTGACGAGTTTCAGCTTAGGTTGAACTTTACGATTGTTGGCCATCAAGTTGAAGCGTGACCTTGGAGCGCCGTCATCAACGGCGGAATTCAAAAGCGGTTTGGCACGGCGCGAACCCGGCCAGCGGCCAGCCAGCAGCGTGACCGCGTAAGTTACGTCCTCGTCGATGACAAGAATCAACCAACGATGATCTTGGAGCCGCTCGATTTTGCGGCATACAGAAATGCATCGCCTGGTATCCAGGCATTGATGACGCTTGCGCCACAATATGCGCTCGACTTCGCGTCATCCGGATTATATTCTGTCTCTGGCGATGGTCGCGCAGCGGAACATTTGGTTGCCGGTGTGACCTCGCGCGACTACGTGGTCGACATGGCGCTTGGGATTGCTGGAGCCGCAGCTGCGTCAGCGTCGGGACCGGTGAGAGCGGCTGATTTCGGTCTTAACAGGGATACCATGGGCGCGCGGGCGGAAACGCCGAACGGGATTTTCATTGGCCATTTATTAAGAATCCTAAATACACTCCATAAGAGGGTCCGATGAATATCTATTCTGTGGCAATTGCATCATTAGGAGGAGCGGAGGAGTCCTGCGAAATTGAGTTTGTGCGAGATGCATCAATTAAACTGACGGTTAAAAGCCGGCATTTCGGAACAATGTCGTTTGTAGATGATAATTTGTTTGACGCCTTATCAAAATTTCGCCTACGGATTGAGCAGGATGGATATTTATTGCTTTGCAATGCGGCTCGAAAGGACGCATACCCATCCCGGATGATTTGGAAATGGGAGGAGGTCGGAAGATCTACCTGTTGAATCCTGGGTCTCAAACAAGACGCGAGGATTTGGTGGAAGCATGAAATTACAGAGGATGTAGTGAAGGCTGCGCGTGAAAATCCTAACGGCTGGGTCTACAAGATTGAAGGTTCATTTGGGCCTGCGGAATATGTTCCTCCGGAAGCTGTTGTCGGGGCGTGGAAAGTTGATGAAGGTGGAAATTTGACAGGGGAATTTGTACAACTTGCACGTATGAAGTCCCACCAAACCGCCAATGCATAAGGTATTCCCAAGCACAAGCTCAACACAAGCCAAATAAGCGCTGTCACGCCAGCGGCCGCGCGGCCGTCTTGCCAGCCTGCCGCTGGGCCGCTTCCGCATCATCCCAGACCGCTTTTGAATTCAGCGCTGGACGGAAACGTTGCCAGATAGGCAATGCTGGCAAGGACGGCGTCACCGTGCTCCAGGCGGGCAACAACCTGAACCTCGGCACCGTCACCACGGCCAGCAGCAATTCGCTCAGCTGGGACGCGAACAACTACCGCAAGGACAGCACCACCACCGAGGTGGGCAGCCAGGTCCAGGCCACCGGTTCCATCGTGCTCAAGGCGGGCGCGGACATCAACGCGCGCGCCGTCGACGTGCAGGCCGGCACCTCGCTGTCCGGCATCGCTGGCAACAACCTCAACGTCGTCGCCGGCGTGAACGCGGTCACGGTGGACGAAGGCCACCAGCGCACCGAAAGTGGGTTCATGCACGACGAGCTCATCACCACGCGCGACACGCTCGACCGCAGCAGCGCGCTCGGCAGCAGCCTGGGGCGGCACTTCGGTGAACCTGATTGCCGGTAACGACATCAAGGTGACGGGATCGGGGATCGCGGGCGATGCCGCCGTAAACCTGACGGCCAAGAACGCCATCACGGTCACGGCAGCCATCGATACCAGCAAAGAGGATCATGCGCGCACCGTCAAGGAAAGCGGGTTCTTGAGCGGGGGCGGGTTCGGCATCAGCTACGGGACGCACACCACCAGTACCGACCAGCAGCAGGACGCGAGCCTGCAGAGCGGGCAGGCGCGCAGCCTGGTCGGTTCGACCGCCGGCAGCTTGACCCTGAACGCCGGCGGCGCCATCAACGTGGCCGGCAGCGACCTGATGGCCGGACAAGACATCAACCTGACTGGCACGAGCGTGACGATCACCCCGGGCCAGGACCAGGTTGACGGCAAGTTCGTCAGCAAGATGACGCAGGACGGCTTCACGCTGGCCGTGGGCGGCAGTGTGGTCAATGCGATCCAGACCATGCAGTCGATGAGCGAGGCAGCGAGCCAGGCGCAAAGCAGCCGGGTCACGGCGATGGCAGCGGCCACCGCCGCCCTGGCGGCGAAAAACGCCGCGGCCGACCTGGCGAAAAACGGCTTGAGCATCAATGTCAGTCTGACGGCCGGCCATTCGGAAAGCGAGCAGACCCAGACCACGGCCAGCACCAGCCACAGCGGCAGCACGCTGACGGCGGGCAACAACATCGCGCTGCAGGCCGACAATCAGGTCAACCTGCTCGCCGCACAAGACCTCGAGAGCCAGCACAGCCAGAGCAAGAGCCTGAGCGCGGCGGCCGGCGTGGCCGTCGGCTACAGCAGCAAGGGCGGGCTGGCGGGCGGCATAACCGGCAGCCTCTCCGCCAGCCGCGGCACAGAAGATGGCGAGGGCGCCACGCAGCTCAACAGCCATGTGAATGCCGGCGGGCAGCTAGCGATCGTCAGCGGCGGCGACACCAGCCTCAAGGGCGCGGTCGCCAGCGGCGCTCAGGTGGTCGCCGACATTGGCGGCAATCTGAACATCGAGAGCCTGCAGGATACGGCCAAATTCGACAGCAAGAATCAGAGCGTGAGCGTGAGCGGACGTACGGTTACGGCGTCAACGTCAGCGCCAGTGCCAACCAGAGCAAGATTTCCAGCGACTACGCCAGCGTGCAGGAGCAGAGCGGAATCCAGGCCGGCGACGGCGGGCTCCAGATCAAGGTGGCGGGCAACACCGACCTGAAGGGCGGCGCCATCGGCAGCACTGTCGCCGGTGCGGCGGCCAGCAGCCTGACCACGGCCACGCTGACGCAGAGCGACATCGCCAACCATGCCACGATGGAGGCGAGCAGCGTGGGCATCTCCGGCAGCGCGACCGTTGGCGGCAGCGACGACGGCAAATTCAACGAGGAAGGCGGCAAGGGACAGGGGCCGGGCGGCAAAAACCTGATAAACGAGGGGGCGACCGGCAAGAGTGCCGGCCTGCCTGGCATCGCGGCGACCAGCGACAGCGATGCCAGCACGACCAGGAGCGGCATTGGCGCCGGCACGCTGGTGATCACCGACGACGCAGCCCAGC
>NZ_JAQGLV010000109.1 GCF_028292705.1 Collimonas fungivorans
GACAAGCTGGAAAAGAAGCTGCAGGAAACGCCACATATCGACACCATCCGCAGCTATTCCAAGCCCGGCGAAACGCTGATCATCCTGACCTTGCAGGAATCGGCCCCGCCCAAGGAAACCGCGGACGCCTGGTACCAGGTGCGCAAGAAGATCAACGATATCAAACTGACCTTGCCGCAAGGCGTGGTGGGGCCGTTCTTCAATGATGAATTCGGTGAAACCTACGGCTCGATTTTTGCGGTCTCGGGCGACGGCTTCAATTATGCCGACGTCAAGGATTACGCCGATTTCGTGCGCCAGCAGTTGCTGACCTTGCCGTCGGTGGCAAAGGTGGACCTGTTCGGCGTCCAGGATGAAAAGATATTCATCGAGTTTTCGCAGAAAAAATTCTCGCAGCTGGGCATTACGGTGCAGGACATCGTCAACCAGCTGAGCGCACAAAACGCCTTGCAGTCGACCGGCGTGCTGGCCACAGCTACCGACAACCTGCAGATCCGCGTCAGCGGCGCGCTGGCCTCGCCCAAGGACCTGGAAAACCTGCAGCTGCGGGCCAACAACACCACCTTCCGGCTGGGCGATTTCGCCGTCGTCAAACGCGAATACCAGGATCCGCCGCAGACCAAGATGCGTTTCAACGGCAAGGAAGTGATCGGGCTCGGCGTCTCGATGGCGAAGGGCGGCGATATCATTTCGCTCGGTAAGGACATGGAAAGGATGACGGCCCAGATCAAGGCCAAGCTGCCGGTCGGGATCGACCTGGAGCGGGTGTCGAACCAGCCGAAAATCGTCGCCGAATCGGTCAACGAATTCCTGAAGACCTTGATGGAAGCGGTGCTGATCGTGCTGGCGGTGAGTTTCCTGTCGCTCGGTTTCCATACCAAGCCGTTCCGCATCGACGTCCGGCCCGGCCTGGTGGTGGCCCTGACAATTCCGCTGGTGCTGGCGGTGACCTTCCTATTCATGAGCATCTTCAGCATCGACTTGCACAAGATCTCGCTGGGGGCGCTGATCATCGCCCTGGGTTTGCTGGTGGACGACGCCATCATCGCGGTGGAAATGATGGTGCGCAAGATGGAAGAGGGCTTGTCGCGGCTGGAAGCGGCCACCTTTGCCTATACCTCTACCGCGATGCCGATGCTGACCGGGACCCTGATCACCGCCGCCGGTTTCCTGCCGATCGGGCTGGCGAAGTCGGCCGCCGGCGAATATACCTTTTCCATGTTCTCGGTGAATGCGCTGGCCCTGCTGATTTCCTGGCTGGTGGCGGTGTTGTTTACACCCTATATCGGTTTCCTGCTGCTGAAGGTGAAGCCGGCGGCGGGCGCCGACGGCCATCATGAATTGTTCAATACGCCGTTCTATACGCGCGTGCGGCGCACCGTCAACTGGTGCGTCGAGTGGCGCAAGACCACCATCGCCTTGACCCTGATGGTGTTTGCGCTAGGCGTGTTCGGTTTCAAGTTTATCGAAGAGCAGTTTTTCCCCGATTCCAGCCGGCCCGAGCTGATGATCGAGTTGTGGCTGCCGGAGGGTTCGTCGTTTGCCGCGACCGAGGCCGAGGCCAAGAAATTCGAAGCGTACATCCATGCCGCGCCCGAGCTGGAAAGCATGACCACTTACGTCGGCAGCGGCAGTCCGCGCTTTTACCTGCCGCTCGACCAGATCCTGCCGCAGACCAATGTGGCGCAGCTGGTGCTGCTGACCAAGGACCTGGCGTCGCGCGACGCATTGCGGCTGCGCATCACCGAGGCCTTCAAGCATGGTTTCCCGGAAGTGCGCGGGCGCGTCAAGCTGCTGCCGAGCGGTCCGCCGGTGCCGTATGCGGTGCAGTTCCGTGTCAGCGGCACCGATGCCGCCAAGGTGCGGACGATTGCCGACCAGGTCAAGAGCGTCATGAACGGCAATCCGAACATCACCGGCCTCAACGACAACTGGAACGAATCGGTCAAGGTGCTGCGGATCGACCTCGACCAGGATAAATTGCGCACCCTCGGCATCGGTTCGCAAACCGTGATGCAGACGGTCAACACCATGCTGACCGGCACCACCATCGGCCAGTACCGTGAGCATGATCGCCTGATCGATATCGTGGTGCGCCAGCCGCTGGACGAGCGTGCCACCATCGATGCCCTGAACCAGGCTAATGTGCCGACCGCCAGCGGCAAGTCGGTGCCGCTGGCGCAGGTCGCCACGGTCAAGCTGGTGTGGGAGCCGGGCGTGGTGTGGCGCGAATGGCGCAACTGGGCGATCACGGTGCAGGCGGACGTCATCGACGGCGTGCAAGGGCCGACCGTGACCGACCAGATCAATCCGCAGCTCGATAAGATCCGCGCCCAGCTGCCGCCTGGCTACCTGATCGATATCGCCGGCGCCGCCCACGATGCCGGCAAGGCGCAGGATTCGATCGCCGCCAATGTGCCGCTGGTGATTTTCATCATCTTCACTTTGCTGATGCTGCAGCTGCACAGCTTTTCGCGCTCCTTGCTGGTGTTCCTGACTGGGCCGCTCGGCGTGGCGGGGGCGGCGGCGGCGCTGCTGCTGCTGCACCGGCCGTTCGGTTTTGTCGCCCAGCTGGGGGTGATCGCGCTGTTCGGCATGATCATCCGCAATTCAGTGATCCTGATCGACCAGATCGAGCACGATATCGCCAACGGCGTGGCGCCCTGGAATGCAATTGTCGAGTCGGCGGTGCGGCGCTGCCGGCCGATCATGCTGACCGCGGCGGCGGCCGTGCTAGCGATGATTCCCTTGTCGCGTTCGGTGTTCTGGGGACCGATGGCGGTGGCTATCATGGGTGGCCTGATCGTGGCGACCGGCTTGACCTTGCTGTTCCTGCCGGCGCTGTATGCGGCCTGGTTCCGGGTCAAGAAGCCGCAGCCGGAGAGCGGCGCGGATAACCCCGGTTAAGCATGTATAAATATGGCGAGAAAACAAGACAGCCTCTCGCCATATCGAATGGCTTGCAGTAGAATAGCGGGCTGTCCAATCCTGCCGAGCCATTCTTGCCGGGCGGGGTTGCACTGTATTTGTTGGAAATGCGACCGTGGCGAAATTGGTAGACGCAACAGGTTTAGGTCCTGTCGAGAGCAATCTTGTGGAGGTTCGAGTCCTCTCGGTCGCACCAGCTGTGTCGGTATCTGGATACCGGCTGGGCATCTAAGAACCCTCTGACGAGGGTTTTTTTACGTCTGTTATCTGTGTTGAAACAGCGGCCTTGAAACGGCATGCAGGTTGTTCGGCATACAATCGTGTTCTTTCTTGGAGTAAATATGCGTACAAAATCCCTGCTGTTGATCGCCTTACTCGGTTTTGCCGCAATCGCCACAGGTACTGCGCAAGCGGCGTCGGAACAGGTGGGCGAGGTTAGCACCGCGTTCCGCTGGGTCGGGCGCAATGACCGGGTGGTGGTCGAGGCTTACGACGATCCCAAGGTGCAGGGCGTGACCTGTTATGTGTCGCGCGCACGCACCGGCGGCGTCAAGGGCACGGTCG
>NZ_JAQGLV010000123.1 GCF_028292705.1 Collimonas fungivorans
GGCCGGCGACGCTGACCGACACCGACAGGTCGCGGGCGATCAGCGGCAGGATGCCGCCGACAATGTTTTCATCGAGGCCGGCGATGAAAGCCACCAGCGCGAGCAGATAGATACGACGATCCATGGATGGTTTTTGTTGAGTGAGCGGGAAGAGCGCAATGTGCGGCAATCAGCCGCACAGCCAGCATAGCCGATGCCTTGCCGTTCAGGTATTGGGTTTGATGATACCCATCATGACCGCTCTGCTAATGGCATGGCGAGTGCTGTAGACGCCCAGTTTCATCGCCACGTTCTTCATGTGGAAATACACGGTGCGTTGCGATATGCCGAGGATCAGTCCGATTTCGCTGCTGGTCTTGCCGTCGGCGCTCCAGCGCAGGCATTCGAGTTCGCGCGCCGACAGGATCGGCTCCTGGTTCGGGGCGACCTTGCGCCACAAGCGTTCAGTCGCTTCCTGCAGATAGACGCCGAGCAGCAGGGCGTCGGCCTGGGCTGCGGTAGACAGCGCAGCCGGGCCTGCCGCATTGCTGTAGAAATCAAGGCGGCTCACCGTATGCTTGCTGTGCAGCGCCACGCTCATGCCTTGCGTGACGCCCTTGGTCTTCAACAAGGGATAGATCTGTCCGCCATGCAGCAGGCACAACTGGTCGACCTGCCAGTTCAGCGGCAGGCAGGAACGCGCCAGATGCTGCCGGACCGGATCGGTCTTGTCGTCGGCCGGCTGGCTGAACTGCTGCAGCATGGCGCTTGGCAGGCTGCCGAACAGCTGCACCTGCGCAGCGCCGTTGACGCTGGCGATCTCCATCCGCAACATGAAATCGCACATGCCGAGCTGCGCCAGCAGCCGCTGCATGCATGCGCGCAGCTGCTCCCAGTCGGGGGCCTGCACGACCTGCAGCAGGTCGGGAGCGGATAATCGAGGAGCGGTTTCGCTTCGCAGCATGGGATGTATAGGGCTCTATGATTTTATGTCGGCGGACTGGTCGCGCAAGAAATCCGCCAAGGAATAAAAGGGTTCGCGTAAATAATGGGTCGGGAAATCAAACAGCGCCCAATAGTAGTCCTGGGCGCCGAAACAAATCTGCGCCGGCAGGCAGTATGATAGCCAATCGTGGCGCAACGCGTCGGTATACATGCCGCCGCTGTCGGAAAAGAACGGCACCAGCCGCATTTCGCGCAAGCCGGTCAGCAATTCCAGCGGCGCGCCATAGTCCTGTGCCACCTCCAGCTGCGACATCAGGCTGGCTTCGGTTTCCACCACCATCAGCGTCGCCTTGCCCTGCATGTCGAAGAACAGGATGCCGGTCGGATTGGGAAACAGGTAATACTCGACAAAGCCGTGCCGTTTGCACAGCTGTTCGACTAGCGTTTCCAGCGCCGGGTCCGACAGGAAGGTATAGGAATGGCGCGACAGCAGGTCTTTCAGCGTCAGCGACTGGGCATGGAAGAATTCCTTTTGCAGGCTGCGGATTTCCAGTTCCAGGTGGTCGAGCGCATCGTGGTCGCTTTTCTTGATGAAACGGTCGATCAGGCCGCGGTTGAAGGCGTCGATCGCGATCTTTTCGTCGGCCTGGCCGGTGAACAGGATCTTCTTGCAAGGCAGGTCTTGCACCGCCTGGCAAAACGCCAGGCCGTTCATTTGCGGCATGGCGTAGTCGATCACCAGCACCGACGGCAGCAGGAAACGGCGGCGGTTCATCGATTGCCGGTAAATCTGCTCGATATCGACCGCCACCGTGCGCCGCTCGAACGAAAACGCCTGCTCATCGTAATTGACCCGGATCGACTGGCTCTTGCTGGGCGAATGGCGATAGGCGTCGCGCAGCCACTCGAGGGCGGCCTGGGTATCGTGGAACACCTTGCGCGCCATGTGCGGCGGCAGCTGGAAAGCCAGGCTGTCGAGGAAACTCTGGCTATCGTCGATCAGGATAGTCAGGGTTGGATGTTGATAAACAGGTAATGAAATGTTCATGTCGGGGCATTGCAGGCGCAGGAAATGGAGCGAGCGCTTGGTATGGAAAGACAGTTAATTTAACAGAGAGCGCACATCTGCTGCTTTTTGTTGCACTATGGGTGGAAAATCCAGCACAAAAATGGTGTAGCGGAGCGGACGTGAAACCACGCGTATGCGGGCGCCCCAGGCTTCCAGCACGTCTTTGCAAAATGCCAGTCCGATACCGGTGCCGCTGGATTCGGGATAAGCGTAAAAGCGTTCGAAAATCTGCGATGCGCGGCCTGCTTCTATGCCGCAGCCGGTATCGATGAACAGCAGCCTTGGCCGGGCCCGGGCGCCGTCCAGCACGATCCGGACGCGGCCCTTGCCGACGCGCTGGATCGAGGTCAGCGCATTGCGCAGTAGATTGATCAGGACCATCGAGCACAGCTCGACCTGTCCCAGCAAACGAAAATCGGAGCGCACCGTGACGGCCACCAGTTCGCGCTGTTCCTGATTGACGAACGGATAGCGCTGCATCATCAGTTCCACTACTGCCGCCATCGATACGATGTCCTTCGGTATCAGGTTTTCCCTGCCGGTCGACGCGCTCAGCAGGAACAGGTCAATCACGTTGTTCATGTGCCGCACTTCGAGCTCGATCCGGGCCAGCGCTTTTTCCATCGGCACCTGGCTTGGCGT
>NZ_JAQGLV010000181.1 GCF_028292705.1 Collimonas fungivorans
AGACCGTCACCCTGCAGGTGATTGCGCAGGCGCTGTCGGACAGCGGCGTGCCGGTTTTCATGGCGGACGTCAAGGGCGACCTGTCCGGTATGGCCAAGGCCGGCGCGGCGTCGGACAAGCTCAAGCAGCGGCTGCAGACGCTCGGCATGGCCGAACCGCAGTGGGCCGCTACGCCTGTGACTTTCTGGGACGTGTACGGCGTGCAGGGGCATCCGGTGCGGGCCACGGTCTCTGACATGGGACCGTTGCTGCTGGCGCGCATGCTCAACCTGAACGATACGCAGCAGGGCGTATTGCAGCTGGTGTTCAAGATTGCCGATGACAATGGCTTGCTGTTGCTGGACCTGAAGGATTTGCGGGCGATGCTGCAGCATGTCGGCGATAACGCCGCCAGCTTTCAGACCGAATACGGCAATATTTCCGCCGCCAGCATCGGCGCCATCCAGCGCGGCCTGATCGGCATCGGCGAGCAGGGCGGGGAGCAGTTCTTCGGTGAGCCGATGCTCAACATCGACGACCTGATCCAGACCGACGGCAACGGCAAGGGCGTGGTGAACATCCTGGCGGCCGACAAGCTGATGAACGCGCCGCGCCTGTATTCGACCTTCCTGCTGTGGATGCTGTCGGAACTGTTCGAGCACCTGCCGGAAGTCGGCGACCTGGAAAAACCGAAACTGGTGTTTTTCTTCGACGAAGCCCATTTGCTGTTCAGCGAAGCGCCCAAGCCCTTGCTGCAAAAGATCGAGCAGGTGGTGCGCCTGATCCGTTCCAAGGGCGTCGGCGTGTTCTTCGTCACGCAAAATCCGCTGGATATTCCTGACACCGTGCTCGGCCAGCTGGGCAACCGCGTGCAGCATGCGCTGCGGGCGTATACCCCGCGCGACCAGAAGGCAGTGCAGGCCGCCGCCGATACCTTCCGCGCCAATCCCGAATTGAATACCGCGCAGATCATCAGCGAACTCGGCGTCGGCGAGGCGCTGGTGTCTTTCCTCGACGAGAAGGGCCGTCCGAACATCGTCGAACGCGCCTTTATCCTGCCGCCGGCCTCGCAGATCGGGCCAGTCAGCGACGACGAACGCAAGCAACTGATTGCAGCGTCGATCGTCGCCGGCGTATATGAAACCACGGTCGATCGCGAATCCGCGTATGAAAAACTGAAAGGGCGCGTTGCCGCCGCTCCGGCTGGCAAGGACGGCGCCGGTGCTGCTGCGGACACTTCAGGCAGCGCCGGCGGCAGCTCGTGGGGCAGCGTGCTGGGCGGACTGCTCGGCGGCGGCTCCGGACGCAAGGACAGCGTGGTGCAGGCGGTGGTCAAATCCGCCGCGCGCACCATCGGATCGCAGGTCGGGCGCGAACTGATACGCGGCGTGCTGGGATCTTTGCTGAAAAAGAAATGAAACATAAGTGGTGAAAAATAAGTGAAGAATAAGTGAGATTCGCCATCACCAATGATCGCGTTTTCAGGCAGCGGCAGGAGACAGAATTTTTCCTATCCATTGCCTTAGCAACGCGATCTTCACATACCCATTACAATTCAATCATGGGCAAGCAATGAGCAGTAAGTTACAGCCTGGCAGTCGCCAGATTTTTCTTGGCGGCTTGGCAATTGCAGTTGCCGGCGCCATCCTGTTCTCGGCCAAGGCCATCGTCGCCAAGCTGATCTATCGCTATCCGGTCGATGCCGTATTGCTGATTACGTTTCGCATGCTGTTCGCCTTGCCCCTGTTTGCCGCGGTGGCTTTGTGGAAGGCGCGCAGCGAAGCGCCGCTGTCGAACCAGGACCGGATGCGGATCGTGGTGCTGGGATTGATCGGGTATTACCTGTCGAGTTTTCTTGATTTCCTCGGCTTGCAGTATATTTCCGCCGGACTGGAGCGCCTGATATTGTTCTTGACGCCCTCGTTCGTGCTGTTGATGTCGTTCCTGTTTTATCGGCGCCGGGTCACCTGGCTGGAGTGGGCGGCCCTGCTGATTTCTTACCTGGGCACGGTGCTGGTGTTCCTGCACGATGTGCGCCTGGGAGGATCGAATGTGGGCCTCGGCAGTGCGCTGGTGCTGGGAGCTGCAATCAGTTATGCGCTGTACCTGATGCTCTCCGGGGAGCTGGTGAGCCGGGTCGGGGCGATGCGGCTGGTGGCGTATGCAATGTGTGTATCGTGCGCCGCCTGCATCGTGCAGTTCCTGCTGTTGCGGCCGTGGCCGATCTTGTTGCAGCAGCCGGCGGCCGTATATGGCTTGTCGGTCATCAATGCCGTGTTCTGCACTGTGCTGCCGGTATTCTTGACCATGGTCGCGGTGGCGCGCATCGGGCCTGCGACCGCGGCGCAGGCCGGCATGGTAGGGCCGGTCTCCACCCTGTTTCTGGGGGCATTGATTTTAGCGGAACCGGTGACGGCGATTCAGCTGACCGGTACCGGACTGGTGTTGGCGGGTATTTATCTGATTTCAAAAAAGAAATCATAGGGATTGAAAACAGTAATAACAATTAAAAAAGCGGCAGTTTGGCGCAATATTTGGA
>NZ_JAQGLV010000220.1 GCF_028292705.1 Collimonas fungivorans
TCTGGGCCGACCCCGACCTGCTGCGCCGGGCGCTGGCCAACCTGCTTTCCAACGCCGTGCGCTATGCCGACGCCGGCACGCAAATCACCCTGCTGTCACAACAGGGAACCGCCGGCACTGCCATCAGCGTAGAAAACCGTGGCCCCGTCATAGAGAAACAGCATCTGGCTCGGCTGTTTGACCGTTTCTACCGCGCCGACGCCTCGCGCCGTGGATCATCCGACGCCAGCGGCCTGGGCCTGTCGATCGTACGCAGCATCATGCTATTGCACCAGGGAAGTTGGGATGCTTCCAGCAGCGAGGGGACAACACGCTTTACGCTGCTGTTCCCCAAGCAGAGTGGCGCTGGCTAATCAAAACTGATCCCACTCACTGCCAGCAGCAGCGGACGTATTCGCCACGCGCTTGAATGTTTTCACATTCGCCGACGGCAACCTGGCGTTGCGGACCGCAGCATGTACAGGCACGGCAGCAACCGGCGTCGGACGGCCTGCCCTCTTCAAAGGCGCTTCAGTGTGCGCTTGCGTGCCGTCTGTCATGAACACGCTGACCACTTGCACCAGATTGCCAGCCTGATCCTGCAGAGATGCGGCGGCAGCCGCGGCCTCCTCCACCAAGGCGGCATTCTGCTGCGTGACCTGGTCCATCTGCATGATTGCCTGGTTTACCTGTTCGATGCCCGCAGTCTGCTCTTGGCTGGCCGCCGTAATCTCGCTCATGATGTCGGTTACGCGCTTGACGCTGTCGACGATCTCGCCCATGGTGGCGCCGGCCTGGCCGACCAGCTTGACGCCGATATCGACTTTTTCCACCGAATCGTCGATCAGGTGCTTGATCTCTTTGGCAGCAACCGCCGAACGTTGCGCCAGGTTGCGCACCTCGCTGGCCACCACCGCAAAACCACGTCCCTGCTCACCGGCTCGCGCCGCTTCCACCGCCGCATTCAGCGCCAGGATATTGGTCTGGAACGCAATATTGTCAATCACGCCGATGATATCCACAATCTTCTTGGCCGATGTGTTGATCAGATCCATCGTCTCGACCACTTGCGACACCACTCCGCCGCCCTTGACCGCGACGCCGGACGCGGACACCGCCAGTTGATTGGCTTGCCGCGCATTGTCGGCATTCTGTTTCACGGTGCTGGTCAGCTGTTCCATTGATGCCGCGGTTTCCTCAAGCGAACTGGCCTGCTGTTCGGTGCGTGACGACAAATCAAGATTGCCCGAGGCTATCTGGTTTGATGCTGTAGCAATGGTGTCAGTGCCGGTGCGTACTTCACTGACGACCTTCAACAAGCTGTCATTCATGTCTTTCAGCGCCTGCATCAACTGACCGGTTTCATCGGTGGTTTTGACTTCTATGCGACTGCTCAGGTCGCCAGAGGCCACGGTCTGCGCGACTTTGATTGCTTCGCCCAGCGGACGCGTGATGGAGCGGGAGATCAGGAAGGCGCAAACCGCGCCCAATGCAATCACCAATACGCCCAGCAGCAGCATGAGGTTGAAGCTGCGGCTGTATAGCTGGGCAATCTGCTGTCCTGTCTGGTCGATGCTTTTCCTTTGCAAAGAAAGGAATGCAAAAAGCTCGCCCTGGTAACTTTTTGCAGTCGGCATGAACTCACTATTGTAGATCTTCGATGCTTCCTCCGCCTTGCCTGCCTGCTTGGCTTTCATCGCCGCGACTTTGGACTGCTGGTATTTTTCGCGAAGAGACTTGATCAGCGCATATTTCTCTTTCTCCAACGCCGAGGTCAATAGCGGCTCCAGCGAATTCTGGATGTCCGTGCCTTTCTTGGCGCTGGCGTCGATGTCTTCCGCGAACGTGGTCGCTAAAGTGTCATCCGTACTTTTAACAATGAACGAGGTGCGTGCGATAGCGGCATTGGTGAGGACACACCAGTCGGACACTATCCGTTCTTTTGCAAGTGGGCTTTCCATCATCTGCTGCGTCTGCATCGCCACCTGGCGCAGGTTCATTATGCCGATGGCGATCGAAATGACTGAGAGAGAAAGGACGATGGCGAACCCGATTCCCATCCGCGTACCGACTTTAAGATTGGCAATTTTCATTTCTATTTCTTCTATAAAGAGTGCGATTAATTCAACGATTCCTCCCCTTTCAGGACAAACCCGGCGGTCGAAATCTCATGACATTCATTCAACAACATCGTCCATAACGTAGTTAACGGCACAAATCATGATTTTTGTAGAAGAGATACCGGCAATGCTGATACCGGCTAGGCGTAGCCTAAGACAGATGCATACGGATCTGAGAGAACCTGGACTTGATGGATCTTGTGGACAGGGTTGCTGCTGGAGTCAGGCAACGACAGTGCCAAGCACGATGCCTGGCACTGTTTTGCAGCAGAGAAGTCGCCCTTAAACGATGCCGCTGCTGCTGGTGCCTGCCTTGGGAGGCCGTTGCCGGCTTTTTTGTTCACGATATCCCGAGGCGCGGTAGCATCCGACCGGATCGGCCGCGGCGCCTGAACGGATCCGTGCCATCGCCAAGATCGGGCTGACATCGGTACGGAATGCATTCTTCAAGGCCTGTGCAGCCTGCAGCACATCATTTTCTGCCTGATGCTGCTGCAATGCTGCGCGATCAACAATGGCGGACTGGATAAATGCCCGCTGCACCTCGACCGCGCTGCTCATCAAGCTTTCGATCGGATCGGTCACGTTGTGCGACTGATCCAGCATGTACGACGGCTTGAACGCCGCGCCATCGCGCTGCGCGACATCGGCCAGTTCATTGAAGATCAAGAACAGCTGGAACGGATTGATGCTGCCCGAATCCAGATCGTCGTCGCCATATTTGCTGTCGTTGAAATGGAAGCCGCCCAGCTTGCCGAATTGTGCAAGGCGCGCGACGATCATTTCGATATTGGTATTCGGTGCGTGGTGTCCAAGGTCAACCAGGCATTTTGCCTTCGGCCCCAGTTCGGTGGCGCAGGCAAAGCTAGTGCCCCAGTCGGCGATGGTAGTCGCATAGAAAGCCGGTTCAAACAGCTTGTGTTCGATATATACCAGCCAGTCGGCCGGCAATGCGCCATAGATTTCGCGCATGCTGTCCAGATAGCGTTCAAGGGTGCCGCGCAGATTGTGCTGCCCCGGAAAATTGGCGCCGTCGCCGACCCAGACCGTCAACGCCTTCGAACCCAGCGCCTGGCCCAGCGCTATGCACTCGATATTGTGCGCCACCGCCTGCGCGCGCACAGCCGCGCTGCCGGCAGTCAAGCTGCCGTTCTTGTACGAATGCGCCTGTCCGGCCTGATCCTGGAAGGTATTCGAGTTGACAGCGTCGAAACCCAACCCGTATCCGCCGGCGATTTCTCGTAAAGCCGCCGGGTCGGTGATCTTGTCCCATGGGAAATGCAGCGATACGGTAGGCGTCGCACGCGTTAATTGATGGATCGCCGCGCAGTCCTCCAGCTTCTCGAATACATTGCGCGGCTCGCCGATGCCCGGAAAGCGTGCAAAACGCGTGCCGCCGGTGCCCACGCCCCAGCTCGGCAGCGCGACCGCAAAGGTCTGCGCCAATGCCGTCAATTTTTCAATATCCTGGCCGCGCCGCGCCAGCATGCCGCCCAGGGCGGCGTAGTCGGCTTCAAGATCGTTTTGTATCGCGGCGTTGTGTTTGGCCACCAGGCCGGTCTCGATGACTGTGCTCATAGTGCGTCTCCTTATTTTCAGCAGCGAGGCATCAAGCCCTGCTGCTGGTTTAATTATATTTATCCAGATTACGAAATCCGTAATGAAGCCTAGCGGGTAAAAGCCGCGGCATTGCCGGCATCGACATTGATGATGTTGCCGGTGCTCTTGGCCGATTTTTCACTGGCCAGGAAATACACCGCTTCGGCAATGTCCTCCGGCAGGACGCTGCGCTTGAGCATGCTGCGCTGGCGATAGAATTCCTCGACATCGTCGGAACCGATCTTGTTCGAAGCGGCACGCTCTTCCTTCCATTTCCCGTCCCAGATGCGGGAACCGCGAATCACGGCGTCCGGATTGACGACGTTGACGCGTATGCCGTGCTCCGCCCCTTCCAGTGCGATACAGCGAGCCAGGTGTATTTCCGCCGCTTTGGCGGTACAGTAGGCTGAGGCGCCGGCAGAAGCGACGAGACCATTCTTGCTTGCAACAAATACCATGCTGCCGCCCATTTTTTGCTGCTTCAGCATACGGAAAGCGCTGCGGCTGACCAGGAAGTAACCCGTCACCAGGATCGACTGGTTGCGCTCCCAGATTTCCAGCGTGGTGTCTTCCAGAGGCGCAGAAGAAGCAATTCCTGCATTCGAGATCAACAAGTCTACGCCGCCGAAGCGCAGCGCGGTCGCGGCCAGGATGGCATCGACATCTGGCTCGCTGGTGATATTGGCGCAAACCGTGGCGACGCTGTCGCGCCCGGCAACCTTGACCAGGCTTTGTCGGGCCTGTTCCAGCGCCTCGGCATCGATATCGGTCAGCATCACGCATGCCCCTTCTTGCAATAACTGACGCGCCACCGCCTGGCCAATCCCGCCGGCGCCGCCCGTGACCAGCGCAATCCGTCCCGCAAGGCTTTTCGGTTTTGGCATCCGTTGCAGCTTGGCTTCTTCCAGCAGCCAGTATTCGATATCGAAGGCTTCCTGCTCCGGCAAACCGACATAGGTATCGACGCCATTGGCGCCGCGCATCACGTTGATCGCGTTGACATAGAATTCACCGGCAATCCGCGCAGTGGCCTTGTCCTTGGCAAAGGACAGCATGCCGACGCCGGGAATCAGGTAAATGACGGGGTTGGCGTCGCGCACGGCCGGGCTGCTGTCGCGCTTGCAGCGCTCGTAATAGCCGATGTAATCGGCGCGATAAGCGGCCAGCGCATCGTCCAGCCCCGCTGCCAAACGATCAAAATCCTGACCGGCCGGATCGAAATCGAGCACCATCGGGCGGATCTTGGTGCGCAAGAAATGGTCCGGGCAGGAAGTGCCCAGCGCAGCCAAAGGCAGCAGATCGGCGCTGCAGACGAAATCGAGCACGGCTGGGCTATCGTCGAAATGTCCGAGCTTGTATTCGTCTTTGCTGATCTTGCCGCGCAACAGCGGCATCAGGCGCGCTGCCAGCGCCACACGCTGCGGCGCAGCCAGCGGGTTGAACTTGCTGCCGCCAAAGGCCGGTTGACTGCTGTTGGCCGCCAGCCAGTGTTCTGCACGCTTGATGATCGCCAGCGTGATTTCATAGCAGGATTTCGAGGTGTCGCCCCAGGTAAACAAGCCGTGCCCTTCGAGCACGATGCCTTTCAACTGCGGCTGCGCCTTGGACAAGGCTTCCAGCTTCAGTCCCAAATCGTAGCCGGGACGCTGCCATGGCAACCATCCCAGGTCGCCTTCGAATACCTTTTGTGTCAACGCTTCGCTGTTGGCGCACGCGGCAATCGCGATCACCGCATCCGGATGCATGTGATCGACGTGCTTGCGGTTGATATAGGCATGCAACGGGGTATCGATGCTGGCCGCGCGCGGATTCAGGTTGAAGGTGCAATGCGGCAGGTAAGCCACCATTTCATCTTCCAGCGCCAGTCCGCGATAGCGGTTTTTCAATGACCGCAGCTTGTCCATGTACAGCGTCGAAAAACCATCTATCTTGATGCTGCCGAGATCGCCGCCCGAGCCCTTTACCCACAGGACCTCGACCTGCTCACCGGTCAGGTTGTCGGCCATGTCAATCTTGGCCGAAGTATTGCCGCCGCCGAAATTGGTAATGCGCATGTCTGAACCCAGCAAGTTGGAGCGGTACAGCAGCAACTCTGGTTCGCTCAACCTTGCGGCAACGGCATCATCCCAGAGCGAGCTGACCGGTTCTTGCCGCTTGGTGTCAATAGTTACTGTCATACGGTCTCCGTTATCGATTTATGAATGCATTTTGCTCTGAACGAATCAATGTTGATCAGGCTCGGTTCAGGCTCAATCGTTGCCTGATGCGCTCGCTTTGCACCGGCAGAACCAATAGCGACAAGTAGAAAGCAGCCGGCAATCAGTGT
Source organism: Collimonas fungivorans (assembly GCF_028292705.1). Lineage (GTDB taxonomy): Bacteria > Pseudomonadota > Gammaproteobacteria > Burkholderiales > Burkholderiaceae_D > Collimonas > Collimonas fungivorans_B. Next base: position 6,025 of record NZ_JAQGLV010000220.1, read on the forward strand.
CAATCCGCACGCAATCAAAACGGCGATTGAAATGCAAATAATCATCATTTTGATCAGTGTGTAATCGATTATTTGATTGAAACTCAAATAATCATCTAGTTGATTGATTGATGATTGACTTCCATTTCTCAAATGCTTAGTCTGTTTTACCGACAAAGAGGTCATCCTGAATTGGCTGCAGGCACCTGCCGCAACAATCAAAGGAGATGGCCCAACGAGGAGACACAGGTGGTGAATCACAAGCGCCGTAAAGGTTTGCTGAAGTTACTCGCCGAGCACGATACGGCAAGCGTGGAGCAATTGGTCGATTGGCTGAGCTCTTCGCCGGCGACGGTGCGGCGCGATATCGTCTGGCTGGCCGAACGCAATCTGCTGACCCGCACCCGCGGCGGCGCAGAAAACCTGCAGCAAAAAAAACGCACATTTGCGCTGTCCGGCGAAACCTTCCAGAACAATATCGAACGCTTTGCCGCGCAAAAACGCGCCATCGCCAGATACGCCACCGGCATGTGTTCCGACGGCGAAACAATCATCATCAATGGCGGCACCACGACCTACATGATGGTCGAGTTCCTTGCCGAAAAGCGCCTGAAAATCCTGACCAATTCCTTCCTGATGGCTGAACGCCTGCTGATGTCGAGCGAAAACGAAATCATCCTGCCCGGCGGCAAGGTATATCGCGAGCAAAACGTGATCCTCAGTCCGTTCGACAACGACATCACCCAGCACCACTACGCCGCCAAGATGTTCATGGGCGTGTACGGACTTTCGATGCTGGGCTTGATGGAAGCCGATCCGCTGCTGATCCAGGCTGAAAACCGCCTGATCAGCCAGACCGAAGAATTGATCGTGCTGGCCGACAGCTCGAAATTTTCCAAGAAAGCGGGCCTGATCCTGTGCGGCCTGAACCGTGTTTCTTGCGTGATCACCGACACCGGTGCGTCGGATGCGGCGGTGCAGATGCTGGAGCAGGCTGGCGTGCAGGTAATCACCGTGACGCCGGAAGCAGTACCGAAGGAAACGTAACGCGGCTGAATTCAACAAGGCTGCCGGACATCCGGTCCACAGCCATATTCCACAAGGAGACATCGCAATGAAACCAAATAAAATGTTGCTCGCGGCATTGACAGTCAGCGTGATAGGCGGTCTGGCGGGCAGCGTGCAAGCGGCTGAAAAAATGAAAATAGCGATGGTCGTCAAAAATCTCGGCAATGGTTTTTTTGACGCCGCCCATACCGGCGCGAACGAAGCGGCCAAGGAGCTCGGCGATGTCGAGGTGATTTACACCGGCCCGACCACGCCGACCGCGGAAGGCCAGATCGAGATCATCAATTCCTTGATCAGCCAGAAGGTAAATGCCATCGTGATCTCGGCAAACGATGCGAATGCGCTGGTGCCGATCACGAAAAAAGCAATGCAGCGCGGCATCAAGGTACTTTCGTTCGATAGCGGCATCGCCAAGGAAGGCCGCCTGATGCAGCTCAATCCATCCAACGCGCAATTGATCGGCCTGAAACAAATCCAGATGGCATCGGACGCGATTGGCGGCGCCGGCGAGGTAGCGATCCTGTCTGCCACCGCACAGGCAACGAATCAGAATATCTGGATCGGCGAGATGAAGAAGGCCCTGGCCAAACCGGAATTTGCAAAAATGAAGCTGGTCGCCACCGTCTACGGCGACGATCAATCCGACAAGAGCTATCGCGAAGCGATCGGCCTGCTGCGCAGCAATCCCAACCTGAAAGCCATCATTGCACCGACCACGGTCGGCATCAATGCCGCCGGCAAAGCGGTGGTGGATGAACACCTGGTCGGCAAAGTATATGTAACCGGCTTAGGTTTGCCATCTGAAATGGCGGGACACGTGAAGAGCGGCGCAGTGAAAAGCTTCGCCATCTGGAATCCGATCGATCTGGGTTATGCGGTCACCTACGCTGCACATGAATTCGTCAAAGGCAAAGCCAGCGGCAAGCCGGACGAAAGTGTGGCCGTCGGCCGCATGGGCAAGATCACGCTCGACGCCAACGGCGAAGCTGCGCTGGCGCCGCCGTTTACTTACAACAAGGACAACGTCGAGAAATTTGCCAAAATTTTCTAAGACGAGACTCCGAGACGAGATATCAGGCATGGGCGCTGCTGCGGACGATTGCAGCGGCGCGCCGAATCGGCTTTTCTGCAAAAATTCTTGTAAAACCAACATGCCACTGACCATTGTGCCAAGCACTTCCCCGGATTCACCATCGCCGGCGCCACCGGTATTGACGCTGTCGGGCATCTGCAAACGTTTTCAGGGCGTGGTTGCCCTTCACGATGTCGGGCTGACGGTTCGCGCCGGCGAAGTGATGGCATTGATCGGCGAAAACGGCGCAGGAAAATCCACATTGGTAAAGACGCTGACCGGGATTTACCAGGCCGACGGCGGCACCATTCACATGGGCGGAAAACTGGTCTCGTTTGCCAACCCGCAAGCTGCGATGCACGCCGGCATTACCGCCGTCCACCAGGAAACCGTCATGTTCGACGAACTCACCGTGGCGGAAAACATCTACATCGGCCGCCAGCCGCAACATGGTTTTCCGCGCCGGATCGACTGGAGCCTGATTGAAGCGGAGGCTGAAAAGTTGTTCGCCCGGCTGGAAGTCTCGCTGCCGGTGCGGGCCAGGGTCAAGGATCTCAGCGTAGCGCAGCGCCATTTTGTCGAAATCGCACGCGCCCTCTCGCAAGATGCCCGCGTGGTAATCATGGATGAACCGACGGCATCTTTATCACAGCGCGAAATCCACGAGTTGTACCGCATCATCGGCCAGTTGCGCGCCGCCGGCACCGCGGTGATTTTCATTTCACATAAATTCGACGAAATCTTTGCGGTTGCCGACCGTTACACGGTGCTGCGCGACGGTCAATTTGTTGCGACGGGCGCACTGTCCGACATCACCGAACCGGAGCTGGTATCGCTGATGGTGGGCCGTGAGATTCATCAGGTATTCCCGAAGATCGACATCGCGCTTGGCCCGACATTACTGGAGGTGGAGGATTTCTGTCATCCGACCGAATTCAATCATGTCGGTTTCTCAGTACGGCAAGGTGAAATTATCGGTTTCTACGGCCTGGTCGGCGCCGGCCGCTCGGAAGTCATGCAGGCGCTGTTCGGCCTGACACGCGACGTCACCGGCCGCGTAAAGCTGAACGGCAAAGCCATTTCAATCAATTCCGCCAGCGATGCCATCGCGCATGGCATCGCTTATGTCCCGGAGGATAGGCAGCATCAGGGCGCGCATCTGTCGCTGCCTATCGTGCATAACATCACGCTGCCGATTTTGTCCCATATCGGCTTCTTCCTGCCTGGACGGCGCGCAAAGGAGACCGCCATTGCACGCCATTTCAGCGAACAGCTTGAACTGAAGGCCGGTCATTTCACGCAGATGGTGTCGGAACTATCCGGCGGCAATCAGCAAAAGGTGGTGCTGGCCAAGTGGCTGGCGACCAAGCCGAAAGTGATCATCCTGGATGAACCGACCAAGGGCATCGATATCGGTTCCAAAGCCGCGGTGCATCGTTTCATCGGTGAACTGGTTACGCAGGGCTTGTCGGTGATTCTGGTGTCGTCCGAATTGCCGGAGGTGCTGGGCATCGCGGATCGCATTGTGGTTATGCACCAGGGCCGCATCAAAAAAACCTTTTCGCGGGCGCAGGCTACGCCGGAAAACGTGGTCGCCGCGGCATCCGGCAGCGAATCATCCTCAAAGGAATACGCATGATTTTTTTAAAACAGCGCGAAACCTTGCTCGGCCTGCTGATCGTGCTGCTGATCGGCCTGGTCGGGCTGCGGGCGCCAATATTCCTGAGCGTGTCGAGCATGTCCAACCTGCTTACCGACAGCACCTTGCTGATCATGCTGGCGCTGACGCAGATGTTCGTCATCGTCACGCGCGGCATTGATCTGTCGGTGGCATCCAATCTCGCGCTGTCGGGCATGATGTCGGCGTTGCTGGCTTCAAGATTTCCGGAATTGCCGGTGGCGGCGATTATCCTGGCGGCGCTCGGCATCGGCCTGTTCCTGGGCTTGATCAACGGCTGGCTGATCGGCTCCCTGAACCTGCCGCCGATCGTCGTCACGCTGGGCACCATGAGCGTGTATCGCGGCCTGGTGTTTGTGCTCTCGGGCGGGGCCTGGGTCTCGTCGCGTCAAATGCCGGCGGCATTCATCGCCTTCCCGCTCAACCACCTGCTGGGCATTACCTATCTCGTCTGGATTGCGGCGGGCGCTATCCTGGTGACCTGGTTTATTGCACGCTATACCCGCTTTGGCAGGGACTTGTATGCGATCGGCAACCAGCCGGTGGCTGCGCGTTATGTCGGCATTCCGATCTCCCGGCGGCTGCTCTGGACCTACGGCCTGTCGGGCATGATGGCCGGCCTGTGCGGTTATTTATGGGTGGCGCGTTATGCGGTTGCGTACACTGAAATCGCTTATGGCTTCGAATTTACCGTGATTGCAGCCTGCGTGATCGGCGGCATCAGCATTGCCGGCGGGGTTGGGACCGTGGCCGGGGCGGTGCTGGGCGCATTGTTCCTGTCCGTGATCAATAACGCCTTGCCGATCGTTAAGGTATCGCCGTTCTGGCAAAGCGCGCTGACCGGCATCGTCATCCTGACCGCCGTGGTGATTAATGCTCGCAGCAGTAAAAAGACCGGCAGGCAAATACTGCCGCTGCATCTGCTCGATCCGTCGGTTAAAAGGAGCGCCGTGTGAACGCGACACCTCTCGTCCCGGGCGCCAAGACGTCCCGTTACGCCATCCGCGACCGCGCAGGTTTCCGGCTCAGGGAATTGATGCGACGCTGGGAAACCCTGCTTGCCCTGCTATTCGTCGCAGTGTTCGTTGCCAACAGCCTGCTGCTGCCGAATTTTTTCGATTTTTATAACCTTGCCGACAGCACTTTCAATTTCAGCGAAAAGGCGCTGATTGCGTTGCCAATGGCGTTGCTGATCATTTGCCGGGAAATCGATATCTCGGTCTCCGGCATCCTGGCGCTGTCTTCCGTAGCGATGGGCCTGGCCAATCACTATGGCATGCCGCCTCAAGGACTGCTCTTCGTGGCGCTGGCAACCGGCACCGCCTGCGGTTTGCTGAACGGCTTTCTGGTAACCCGTTTTGCCTTGCCGTCGATTGTCGTGACGATCGGCACCGTGTCGCTGTTTCGCGGCTTGTCGAGCGTGATCCTCGGCGACCAGGCCTTCACCGGTTACCCGCAATTGCTGGTGGACTGGGGCCAAGGCTACTTCTTCGATGTGATTCCGCGTGAATTTGTTGTGCTGATCGTGTTCGTCATGCTGTTTGCCTTCCTGCTGCACGCCACCAGCTGGGGCCGGCGGATTTATGCGATCGGCAACAATCCGGTGGCGGCGCGGTTCTCGGGCATTCCGGTGGACCGCTACCGCCTGGCGCTATTCATGCTGACCGGGGCAATGGCGGGCCTGGCGGGCTATTTCCTGACCGGGCGGATAGGCAGCACCCGCCCCAACATAGCGCTGGGCTGGGAACTGGAAGTCATCACCATGGTCATCCTTGGCGGCGTCAGCATCGCAGGCGGCGCCGGCAGCATCGGCGGCGTCCTGCTGGCGGTGCTGACGCTGGGCATGGTGACATATGGACTGGCGCTGGCCAACATCCCGGGCATCATCATGACCATCGTGGTCGGCGTGCTGCTGCTGGTCACGATTGCGCTGCCGCGGCTGTTGCGCGGCACATACGCCACAAAATAACCTCATCGACTTCGGTTTAAGCTATGGAACCCGCCATGAAAGCAACGGTTGTTCTGGACATCGGCAAAACCAATGCCAAACTGGCCCTGCTTGATGCCAACGGCAAGATACTGGCAGAACAGCGCTGTCCGAACACCATCGCCGGCGACGAACCGTATCCGCATTACGATACCGAGCTGATATGGGAATGGTTGCTCGTCACTCTTCATGCATTTTCGCAGCAGGCCGATATCGCCGCCATCGTCCCGGTAACGCATGGCGCCGCCGCAGCGCTGGTCGACGATGATGGCCTGGTGCTGCCGGTGCTTGATTACGAATCCACCTTGCCGCAAACGCTGGATCGCCAGTACCAGGCGCTGCGGCCGCCATTTGCCGAAACTTTCTCGCCAGATTTGCCGGCCGGACTGAATCTCGGCCGCCAGTTGTACTGGCTGGCGCAAAGCTTCCCGGCCGAATTTGGCCGCGCACGCCATATCCTGACCTATCCCCAATACTGGGCCTGGCGGCTGTCCGGCATCGCGGCAAGCGAAATAACCTCGCTCGGCTGCCATACCGATCTATGGCAACCGCTGCAGGAAAAATACTCGACGCTGGTGGAACGCATGGGCTGGCAAAATCTTTTCCCGCCGCGACAGCCGAGCTGGACAGCGCTCGGACCGTTGCGCCGGGAATTGCTGGCTCGCACCGGCCTGGCAAACTGCCAGATCCTGTGCGGCATCCACGACAGCAACGCATCGCTGTTGCGTTACCTCGGTACTATGCCTGGCAACAAACCGCACACCGTGCTGTCGACCGGCACCTGGGTTATTGCCGCGGCGTTCGGCGCGCCGCTCGACAGGCTGGATGAACAATTGGACATGCTGGCCAATGTCAATGTACTGGGGCAGCCGGTGGCCTGCATGCGCTTCATGGGCGGGCGCGAATTTGCAACCCTCGCCGGCCCCGAACCGAAGAGGTGCAGTCCGGCCGACTTGCAGCGCCTGATCGGCCAGGCCACGCTGGCGCTGCCCTGCTTTTCGGAATCCGGCGGACCATTTTTCGGACAGGTCGGCACCATTTCAGGACCCGTACCGCAGACAACTGAAGAACGCTATGCGCTTGCCACACTTTACTGTGTGTTGATGACGGACTATTGCCTGACTGCGCTGGAATCGACGGGACCGGTTGTTGTAGAAGGCAGCTTTACCGACAACCCTTATTTTTCCGGACTGCTGGCGGCGCTACGCAAACCGCAGACCATATCATTTTCGGATGATGCCAGCGGCACCACATGCGGCGGTTGGATGCTGCATTACTGGGGCAGCACTTCCGCCATCCGCAGCGAGCCGGCTACGTTGATGGAGCCGGCCGGATGGGAAGCTTACAGGGATCGTTGGCTTGCGCTTCTGCGTTTACGCTAAGGGAGTGAACGGCACAAGTCCGGATATGAGATTATTCAGTTCCCCACAACCGGAATTTGGCCTGACCATCAAAATTTAGACGGGAGTTGACAATAATGTTTTCTTTTGCACGATCCGCATTCATATCAAGCCTGAGTTTAGGCATAACCCTTGGTTTAGCCGCGCCCTCCTCTTTTGCCGAACCCGACAAGCAGGTTTATGAAAAAGCCGAGCAATACAAAGGCGAAGCCTTGAAATTGCTGGAACGTCTGGTGAATATAGATTCCGGCACCGGCGACGAGCAGGGATTGAGCCAGGTCAGCGGGATAGTGATTGAAGAATTGAAAAAAATCGGGGCGCGCGTTGAAACGTATCCGGCGGCGGCGCCCGCAATTGGCAACAACGTCGTGGCAACCTTCAATGGAACCGGCAAAGGCAAAATTTTGCTGATGGCGCACATGGATACCGTTTTCAAGCACGGAACCGCCGTAGCCAAATCGTTTTATGTCAAAGGCAGCCGGGCTTATGGCCCTGGCGTCATGGATGACAAGGGCGGCGTCGTCGCCGGCCTGTATGCGTTAAAAATCCTGCAGCAGCTGGGTTTTAAAGATTATGCCCAGATTACTTTATTGCTCAACTCTAACGAAGAGACTGGTTCGGCCGGCTCGCGCGCACTGATCGAAAAAATCGCCAGGCAGCACGATGTCGTACTGAATCTTGAACCGGGCCGGGCGGCCGACGGCTTGGTGGTATGGCGAAAAGGCAGCGGCACAGCGCAGGTCGAAGTCACCGGCAAGGCTGCGCATGCCGGCGTGGCGCCTGACAGCGGCCGCAATGCAGCGATGGAAGTCGCACACCAGATATTGCAGCTCGGCCAGCTTGGCGATCGCGAAAAACAAACCACAGTCAACTTTACCGTGATAAACGCAGGCGGCGCGACTAACGTCATCCCGGATCATGCGACTGCTTTCGGCGATGTGCGCGTCGCGGTTCCCGAAGAGTTCGACCGCGTCGAAAAAGACATGATCAAAGTGTCGGAGAAAAAATTGATCCCCGATACGCAGGTAACGACACGTTTGACGCGCGGTTTTCCACCGATGCCGGCTAATCCGCAATCGGAGGCACTGGCTGCCAAGGCACAGGCCATCTATGGCGAGTTAGGGAAAAAGCTGACGCTTGAGGGCAGCGGCGGCGCAGCCGATTCGAGCCTCTCGGCCGGCGTCGGGATCCCGACGCTGGATGGCTTCGGCATTGTTGGAGGCGGCATCCATACGCCCGAGGAATACGCCGAAATCGACAGCATCGTGCCGCGCTTTTATTTGCTGACCCGAATGCTCATGGATCTGGGCAACCGGAAATAAGATCCCGATCGACCAATAGCTCGGCGCCTGGGCCAGGACAAGGATCGTTCTTGGCCCTGGCCCGGTCGGGCGCCATCCCAGCCGTTCGCGTGCTGCGGTTGAGGACTGTATTCGCAGCCGCCGTCTAGGCGACCCCGTCTAGGCGACCCCGTCAAAACAGCTTTTGCCATTGATCCTGCTTCTGCATGTCCGCACGAGTGTTGACCTCGAGCAGGACGCCACCAGGCGTGCGGCAAAAGAAGCGCGATCCACGCGAGTTGTTGAAAACCTCCGTCTCCATGCTGACCCCGCCCTCCAGGAACTCCTTATAGAGGGCATGGACGTCATCCAGGCTATCGAGCTCCACGCCGAAATGGAAGTTTTTTGGCCAAACCGGCACTTCCTCCGTGACGTGATCCAGGACGATGTCAAAATCATTCCGCTTGAGCAGGCAGCTGTCGCCAGTGACAACGATCTCGCAGCCGAGGTATTTTTCGAAAAACGCAGCTGTCTCGGCCACGTTGGTGGTGGGAAAACTCAAGTGATTCAGTTTTGCTTCTTTATAAATATTCATGATCGGTCTCGCAAAAAGGTTGAAATGGCCGTGGAGGGAGCTGTCACCAGCCAGGTTCTATGCGGCTGTGCGCCACTCTCCACGACCTCTATTTTGCGAGCAATTGCTCAATTTTTAAACTCGCATTGGACCTGCGCCTGCCTATAGCGTGCAACGCAGGAATGACGGGGGATTTCCGCGTTGGGCGCGGCAACAGGCTGACGATTGCTCGCTTTTCCGAAACCGGGCACCGACAGGTGTCCTCGTAGGCGGACACTCGGGACGACTGCCCCCTGTGCTGGATCGCGCTAACGCTTGAATGCTTCTTATGGAGCAACCGCGGCGCCATCTATTCCATGGCGCTTCAATGCCGCCGCCACAAATCCGCTGGCTTTCATGTCCTCCACGAACTGCGCAAGGTAGGCTGAAGCTTCGGCTCCCCTGCTCTTGGGCACTCCCATTGCCTGGCGAATGACCATGAACCGCTGGTCCAGCAGCCTCAAACCGCTAACACGCCGAGAGTCCGCCTCAAGTTGCTGCTTCACCCCGGCAGCCACCTCGGCGTGAGTTTCAATAAAGGTGTCGACGACCGTGGGGGAAGAGGGAGAACGCAGGACCTCCGCGTGCTTCAGTTCGCGTGTCAGATACAGGTCATAGGCACTGCCGGCGCCAACTACTACTCGGATACCTGGCACATCAACTTCTGCATTGTGTCGGATGGGTGAGTCTTCCTTAACCAGGTAGAAACCTTCAATCAGGACGTACGGCGGCGTGAAGGCAATCTGGGCGCCGCGTTTAGGGTCGATTGCAAAGAATCCGATGTCTGCTTTTCCGGCAGCGACTGCATCTACCGATTTTCCGGCAGTATCAAAAACAAGTAACTCAAGATCCAGTCCCAATCGGGATGCGAGCTCTTTCGCCAGATCTACGGATACTCCACGAGGCGCGCCGGATGTGTCCTTGCTGGCCAGGATCGGATTGCCGAGGTTGATAGAGGCGCGCAGCTTGCCGGTGGGAGCGAAGGCAGGGATCAGCGTGTTCGCGCCGCCTGGAGCTGCATCGCTGGCTCCAGCCACCGATGGCAACACGGCCGCCGCCGTTGCCGATAATGCACCCGCGATTAACAGATCGCGCCTGGATATGTTGATGTCGCTGAAGTCGTCCATGCTGTTCGCATCCTCTTGGCTGGTGTAAAGAGATTTGGAAGGCTCGCCTGGTAATCCTCCCATTTTTAACAAAAATTAAAAGTAGAATGACGTCAGTATTACCCGAAACACTGGCATTAATTGTCGAATGAGGGGAAATTGGGGGAACCGAAAGAAGTTTACTCAAAATACATGTCCGGCTATTCTGCGGGTGACGTATATTGCTCCGATGCCAACCAAAAACAAGTTCGTACCATGCACAACCACATCTATCAATTGGTAAACGGCCGCCATGGACGTTTCCTGGTCAATCCACATGATCAATACGTAGGACGAAGTTTAATCGCATACGGAGAGTGGGGAGAAGCTGAGGTGCGCTTATTCGAGCAAGTGTTGCGCCCAGGCGATATAGCCGTTGAAGTCGGCTCCAATATCGGTAGCCACACGGTGCCTATCTCAAGAGCGATTGGCAAGGAAGGCGTGGTTCATGCCTTCGAGCCGCAGCGACTGGTACACCAGCTCTTGTGCGCGAATCTTGCGCTCAATGATTGCCACAATGTGCATGTACGCCAGGCTGCGGTCAGCAATTCGCCCGGCCAAGTCGAATTCTGCAGTGTCCCCCCGTACCATGAACTTAATTATGGCAGCATTAGCGTAGGTCAGAGTCTCGGGGGCGATTCGACCATGGAACAGGTATCCATGCTTACCATCGACACGCTCGATCTGCCCCGACTGGATTTCCTCAAAGTGGATGCCGAAGGGCATGACCTGAAAGTGCTGCAAGGAGGACAATCCACAATTGCCCGGCATCGGCCAGTGATCTTCGTCGAGGTAGGCGAACAGACTTGCGACGGACTGTCAGTTTTTTTTGAAGACAACGGCTACGACTGCTGGGTCTATTGCACAGCGCTATTCGAAGAACAGAATTTTTTATCCAATGCCGAAAACATCTGGTCGCACCTCGGTTACCTGCTGGTGAGCATTGACCTGTTGGCGGTCCCTCGGGAACAGGGCTGGGAAGTCAGCGGCCTGCCGTCGTTCCGCGACAAGATAAACTGGAAGCAGCTACCTGGAGTAGACGGACGAAATTACCGCGACAATTTGCATATTCGCCGAAATACAACCGGCTCTTCGGCAACAGAAAAACAATAAGCAAATCCATTCCCGGAGAACGATCCGCGGCAATTTCCTATGCGCTGCCAACATCAAAAAGCACATCCGCATTGTATTTTTCAAACCATGAAAGAAGCTTAAATGAATCCCGATGTCTCTTGCATCATTCCCTCTTTCAATGGAATGGATCGGCTAGGCGCCGCCGTGCAATCGGTGCTGAATCAGCAAGGCGTGAATGTGGAAGTTGTTATCGTGGATGATTACAGCAACGCCGAAACACGCAGCTTCATCCTCGAGCTAGCTAGTCACGACGAGCGCATCCGGCCTTTTTTCCTGCCCGAGAATGGCGGGCAAAGCGTGGCGCGGAATATCGGAGCAATGATTGCACGCTCACCCTTTATCGCCTTCCTCGATCAGGACGACGAGCACTGCCCCGGATGGTATGCCGCCGCATTGGGAATACTACGGCAGCAGCCGACGCTGGGAGCTTTATCCGGCTCGGCTCAGGTGGTAGACATCCCGGCGCGGTTCGGCATCGATGAAACGGACGTGCGAATCAGAGGCCTCAGCGCCGTGTTCATGACAAATATCGTTTGCCGGCGCAGTGTGTTTCTAGCCTCAGGAGGTTTCCCCACCGCAGAGATCTGGCGCTCACCCATTGCAGGTGAGGATGGCGCGTATAGATTTGCGTTGAAGGAACACTGGAATGGCGGCGGTTGCGATTTTCCTGCACTTAAGCACTGGGCCAAGGAAGGCGGCACTACCGTGCGTTTTCTGGATCGGACTAAGGTAGTCGACGGCAAGGTTTCCATTGTCGAACAGCATGAACTTGAACGCAACGGCGAGCTACAGGCTACATTGGATGCTTTTATGGCGGACGTTGCGCGCATCGCTAGGGAAGGTCAGGAATGCGCCGTCAGACGCTGAGATGCACACCCTCCAAATTCAGCAAAATCAAGCGCCCCCCCCACTGACGTTGGGCTAGGCCCTGCAATGGTGCATTGACAAGACTTTCGCCCACGGGGTTCGCCCCCCATTTTTGGGATATCAACGAACCAACTGAGACGTCATGAAACGAAAAACCCGCATCCTCATAAAGAGAAATGCGGGTTTTGAGACTTCTTAAAACAATATCTGGCGGAGAGGGTGGCATACAACATATTGTCCATCCAATTCCATACAAGTAGAAATACGTATATTTTTCAACTACTTACAAAAAAACACCTTCCATACTGGTCTATACAAGAATGCCCTATTCCTGTATAATTTTGATAGTTGATTTGTAAGTTGAAAGATTCGAATGCGAACAATAAATCGTTTAAGCGCGCAGGCTGTTGCGCGTA
>NZ_JAQGLV010000125.1 GCF_028292705.1 Collimonas fungivorans
GGGTCGCCGATTCCGAGCTCTTCGCCAGCTGCTCCAGCGAGCGATGGATGTCGTGCTGGCTGGTCTGCCGCAGCGCCAGTTCGGATTGCATGCGCATGCCGGCCAGCGGCGTTTTCATCTGGTGCGCGGCATCGGCGATGAAACGTTTCTGGGTCTGGATCGACAGCGACAGGCGCGACAGCATGTCGTTGAGCGAACGCACCAGCGGCGAGATTTCTTCCGGCACCTGGCCGGAATCGATGGGACTGAGGTCGTCCGGCCGGCGCGCCCGGATCCGCTGCTGCAATTCGGACAGGGGCGACAGGCCGCGCGACAAGGCGAACCAGATCAGCGCCAGCGCGATCGGCAGGATCACGCCCTTGATGATTTCATTCGCCAGCCGGGCGCGTTTTTCCAGTGTTTCCCCGACTTGCACCAGCGCTACCCGTGGTCGCTCCTGCTTGTCGGCGGCGGCGCCGGCGTCGACTGTGTTGCGCAGGTCGACATAGGTATAGGCGATCCGCACATCGCTGCCATGCAGGGAGCTGTCCCAGAACTTGACCTTGCCTGGGTGCGCGGGCTCGTCCTCGGCGACAGGCAGGTGCATGTCGCGGTCGCCGTCGATGTATTCGCCGTGCGGGCCGGTGATCAGGTAATACACATTGTCGACATCGTCGGCGCGCAGGAAGTCGCGCGAGGGCGTGGTCAGGCGCGTCAGGACCTTGCCGTTGACTTCGCTCACCTGCTGCGACAGGACCGTGACGCTGTCGTCCAGCGCCTGGTCGAAGGGCTGGTTGGCGATCGACTTCGCCACCACATAGGTAATCGCGATGCTGATCGGCCACAGCAGCAACAGCGGCACCAGCATCCAGTCCAGGATTTCGCCGAACAGGGAGCGCTGCACCCGTTCTTCGGTTTGCGCGGCTGCCGGGGCGGATGGGTTTGGCTGCGCAGCCAGGGATTGAGCGTCGCGCATGGGGGCAAGCGTCAGCGGCGGCTGGAGGCGTCGAGCGGCGAGAGCGGAGCAGGGGAAGCTGCCGGACCTGCGGAAGCGGCTTGCGGCTCGCTGATTTTTTCCAGGCAATAACCGAGGCCGCGCACCGTGGCGATCCGGACGCCGCCGACTTCGATTTTCTTGCGCAAGCGATGTACATACACCTCGATGGCGTTGTTGCTGACTTCTTCGCCCCATTCGCACAAGTGGTCGACCAGCTGTTCCTTGGAGACCAGGCGGCCGGTACGCTGCAGCAATACTTCCAGCAAACCCAGTTCGCGCGCCGACAGGTCCAGCATCTGCTCATTGATGTAGGCGATCCGACCGACCTGGTCGTAACTCAGCGGGCCGTGTTTGATGACGGTAGGGCCGCCGCCGGCGCCGCGCCGGGTCAGGGCGCGCACCCGTGCTTCCAGCTCGGACAGTTCGAACGGCTTGGCCATGTAGTCGTCGGCGCCGAGGTCCAGGCCCTTGACTCGTTGCTCCAGGGAATCTGCTGCGGTCAGGATCAGCACCGGCAGCCGCGAATTCCTCGCGCGCAGGCGGCGCAATACCTCCAGGCCGGTCATCTTGGGCAAGCCCAGGTCCAGGATCAGCAGGTCGAAATCCTGGGTCGAGAGGGCCGAATCCGCTTCCATGCCGTTCATCACGCAGTCGGTGGCATAACCCGACTGGCGCAGCGATCGCGTCAGTCCGTCGGCTAGAACACTGTCGTCTTCGGCAAGCAGGATGCGCATAATGGAGGTGGTTCCCGTACGGTGGATGAAAGGTGCTGCTTGTAGTCTATGGCGTTTCATTCTTCCCAGCAAGGTCGACGTAACATTGCCGCTGTTTGGTATAATCATTACCACCTAATCTGGCCTGGACCTGCTTTCCTACTTCGATGCGACGCCTACTGATTCTTTTGCTGATGTTTCTGCTGCCTATGCAAGTCTTTGCAGGCATGACCGAATCCCAGGCAAACACCGTGGCGACGCTGGCAGTCCAGCAGGAAATTCTCCAGGATGCCTTGCAAGATGCGCCGGCCTGCAAGGCTGACAGCGCTTGCGATTCAGAAGATATCGCGCTTGACGACATCGAGATGCATGTCGATCTCGGCGATGAGACAGTACCTGCTTTTCCCCTTGTATTTGCCGCTGCGGCAATCGCTTCCACACCTGCGCTGAGCAACGATAAAGCGCTCCAGCCTCCGTTCCTGCCTCCGGCCGGTCCTCCGCCCAGAGCTTAAGCGCCTTTACGCCGCCCGATTGCATCCGGTGGCAGGCGCCTTCCCATCTGCCGGGTAACTGCCCGGCGATTCCAGCCATCCATGATGTTGAGCAGCAGGCCGATGTGCGTCTAGCGCCTCGCCTTAATTCCGGGCTGTTCGGCGTCGTGGCATGGCTGTGAAGTTTTAAAACTTAGCGGCCCGTATGGCCGTGACGGCATCAAATCTCAGGAGAAAGTATGAAGAAATTATTTGTGGCGCTGATCGTCGTCGCCATGACGTTGTCAGCCGGCATCTCGACCGTTGAAGCCAAGCGCATGGGCGGCGGCGGGTCTTTCGGCAAAAAATCGCAAAGCATGAACCGCCAGGCGGCGCCGGCGCAGAACCAGGCCACCAATGCCGCCAAGCCGGCTGCTGCTGCAGCACCGGCCGCTGCGGCAGCCGCCAAACCTAGCATGTGGAAAGGCATGCTGGGCGGCGCGCTGCTGGGCCTGGGCCTGGGCGCCTTGCTGTCGAGCATGGGCTTGGGCGGCGCCATGGCCGGCATGATCAGCAATATCATCATGATCGCCTTGTTCGCATTCGCCGCCATGTTCATCTACAAGCTGGTGCGCCGCAAGATGGGCAACGGCGCAGCCGGCAACAATGGCATGCGTCCTGCCTTTGCTGCCCAAGCGCCTTCCAGCTTCACGCCGGAAATCGCTTCGCGCCTCGAGCAGCCTATGCAGCGTACGGCGTTTGACGCCGCACCTGCAGCGGCGGCGACGGGTGCGGGAGCCGCGGGCGTTGCTGCCTGGGGCGTGCCTGCCGATTTTGATACGGTCGGTTTCCTGCGTCATTCCAAGACCTATTTCCTGCGCCTGCAAGCCGCATGGGACAAGGCCGACAGCAACGACATCCGCGAATTCACCACGCCGGAAATGTTTGCCGAACTGCGCATGCAATTGCAGGAGCGCGGCGCATCGGACAACCATACCGACGTTGTGTCGCTGGATGCCGAACTGCTGGGAATCGAGACTGCTGACGCCGAATACCTGGCCAGCGTGAAATTCACCGGCATGATCAAGGAAGACGACGCAGCTTTCGCCGCACCGTTCTCCGAGGTCTGGAACTTGACCAAGCCAACAGCGGGGCAGGGCGGCTGGATACTGGCAGGGATCGAGCAGGTCGAACAAAAGAGCTGAACCCGGGCTGAAACCAGCTTTCGTAGCAAAGCCGCCGGCGAGCAATCGCCGGCGGCTTTTTCTTTTGGCGCGCGCCATAAATGACAATGCGGGCACAATGCAGGCACAATACGGGGTTTTCAGGATACCGCTAAAGGAATTTCAATGAGTTTGCCAACAAGTTTGCCGGCCACGGCCCCCGGTTCTGCCGTGATCCTGACCGGCGACCGTCCGACCGGCCCTTTGCACCTGGGCCATTTTGTCGGCAGCTTGCGTAACCGCATCGCTTACCAGCACACTTACCGCCAGTTCATCATGCTGGCCGACGCTCAGGCGCTGACCGACAATATGGACGACACCGGCAAGGTGCACCGTAATGTGGTCGAAGTTGCACTGGATTACCTGGCGGTCGGCATCGACCCTGCCCTGTCGACGATCTTGATCCAGTCGCAGATTCCGGAGCTGGCGGAACTGACTTTCTATTACCTGAACCTGGTGACGGTGGCGCGGCTGGAGCGTAATCCTACGGTTAAGGAAGAAATCCGCTTGCGCGGGTTTGAGCGCGATATCCCGGCGGGATTCCTGACTTACCCGGCCAGCCAGGCGGCGGATATCACGGCATTCAAGGCGGCGCTGGTGCCGGTGGGCGAGGACCAGATTCCGATGATCGAGCAGACCAATGAAATCGTGCGGCGCTTTAACCGTACCGCGGGGCGCGATGTGCTGGTCGAAGCGAAGGCGCTGGTGCCGGAGATCGGTCGCCTGCCTGGCATCGACGGCAAGGCCAAGATGAGCAAGTCGCTGGGCAACACCATCAACCTGGGCGCGACTGCCGATGAAATCCGGGCGGCGGTCAAGCAGGTGTATACCGATCCTTTGCATCTGCGGGTGCAGGATCCTGGCCACCTGGAAGGCAATGTCGCCTTCCTCTACCTGGATGCCTTCGATCCCGACCAAGCCGGCTTGGCGGAGATGAAAGCGCATTATGTGCGCGGCGGCCTGGGCGACAGCCTGGTCAAGGCGCGCCTGGAAGCTTGCCTGCAAGACTTGCTGGCGCCGATCCGTGCCCGTCGCGAGGAGCTGGCCAAGGACAAGGGACATGTCATGCAGATCCTGAAAGAAGGCACCGCCAAGGCGCGCGAAGTAGCGGCGAAAACCGCCGACGAGGTCAAGGCAGCGCTGGGTCTAACTTACTTCTAAACATTCGTAGCGTAGTTAATTGGGGTCAGAGTTTTTTTTCGCGCCCTTTGCGAAAATTACTCTGACCCCAATTAACGGGCTACGGAGTGCGTATGGTGGCAGTCGACCTCCGCTCGTCGTTACCTAAAACGTTAGCTACTCCGTGGAAGCTTGCCGGGGGTAGCCCGGCAGCTAGTCACTTTTCTTGCTTCGCCCCTAGCCGGGCGCCAAAAAAGTAACCAAAAGAAGGCGACCGCAAAGCCGTTGCCTTCCCTTCGGTCAGGTCCCCAAATGCGGCAGCCGCCATTCGGGAGGGAAGACCAACTCGCCTGCGGCTCAAACATGTCTTCCCTCTTTATCCGAATGGCGGCTGCCGCATTTGGCAACGTCTCCATGCGGAATTCAAAAGCAACTTCAACGGCAACGTCAAAAGCAACCACAACTTCAAAAACAACGGCAACAGCAACAGCAACAGTCTTGTTATTAACAACGTGATGGCCCCGCATCAATTACCAATTCACTACCCGTAACAAAACGGCTGGCATCCGACGCCAGATACAAGATCGCCGCCGCCACATCGGCAGCCGAACCAAGCCCCGTCAGCATCTGCAATTCAGCCCTGTCCGCCAACACTTGGGTCAAGTCATTCCGCTTGCGCATGGCCGCGGCCAGCGCGGGCGGCCGCACCACGCCCGGATGGATGGCGTTGACGCGGATGTTCTGCATTGCATAGCGCATCGCATTCGCATTGCTCATCCGCAGCGCCGCTCTCGCCGCATGGTCGGCCGCTTCCTGCTGCTCGCCATCCATGGCGCACAGCGACAGCACGTTGACGATGGAGCCGCCGCCGGCGCGTTCCATTGCCGGCGCCACGTGTTTGCTGCACAGGATGCTGCCGTTGACATTGGCCTGCATCGCCTGTTCCCAATGCTTCAGCGGCAGTCCCTGTGCCGACGCATTGCCGGCGTCGACGCCGGCGCTGTTGACCAGGATATCGATGCGGCCGAAGTGCGCTTCTACCGCCGCCATCACCCGCTGCACCGCGTCGTTGTCGCTGACGTCGACCTGCCAGAAGCGCACCTTGTCCTTTTTGCCGCCGAGCAGCCTGGCGATGATGCGCCCTTCCTGTTCCCGTTCATCTAGAATCGCCAAATGTGCACCAGCGGCCGAGAGCGCGCAGGCGATATGTAAAGCGATGCCGCGCGCCGCGCCGGTGACCAGGGCGACCTTGTTTTTAAGGGGGAAATAGGCGGTAAGCGGATTCATCGTCGGCAGAATCATTGTCAGTTTTTACACGTAATTAAAGCATTCTTTAGTGCACATTGCAACCATGCTTTAAATGATTGAAAGTATTCTTTACCGATGATGAATAATTACGGGGCGCGGCTGGCAGAAGCTTTGCACTTGGCGCAAAAAGACAGGCAGGAACTCGCAGACGGCATCGGCGTCAGCGTGCAGGCGATCGGGCAGGTGATTGCCGGCAAAACCAAGGCGCTGACCGCGGAGAATTCGGCGCTTGCCGCAAGATTCCTGGGCGTGGACATATTCTGGCTGGCCACAGGTGTAGGCGGCCCGAAGATTCTGACCAAGGCTTCCGGCCAGTGGCCTTTCAGCATCAGCGTGGAATCGTTCCTTGCCATCCCGGAGGAAGAGCAGAACCGTATAGGCGAATACATCGAATTCTGCGTCAACAAATGGCAAACGGCCCACCCGGCAAAAAAAAGCTGAGTCAGGGATGCATGTCCGCCGTGCCGCCCGGCGGCAGCTCCGCCCGGGGAAACAATAGTCCCAACAGCCCGCGCAGCCATCGATTGGCAGGATCAAGTTCGGCGTTCTCATGCCAGTACAGATAGACATCCAGCGGCGGCGTAGGCAGCGGCAGCGGCCAGATCTGGTTCGGCAGGTTGACGTTGGCGATGTGCGCGTAGTGCTCTGGCATCGTGGTCAGCAGGTCGGAAACGCTGGCCACCTGGCAAGCCGCGTAATAGTGCTGGCAGCGCAGGCCGATATGGCGCTGGCGGCCGATGCGGGCCAGCTCCACGTCTTCAACGCCGGGGCCGGTGCGGCGCGAGGAAACCAGAATGTGGTTTTGCGCCAGGTAGGTTTCCAGGTCAAGCCCGTCTTTCAGCGCCGGATGGTCCTGGCGCGCCACCACCACCAGCGTATCGCGCGACAAAGAAGTGCTGCGGATTTCTCCGGGACGCTGCAGCAAGACGTCCACCGCGATGTCCAGCGTACCGGCCGCCAGTTCCGATTCCAGCTGCCGCCGCTCCACCCGCACCGAATTGATTTCCACCATGGGCGCCTGGGTTTGCAGCAGCTGCATCAGCGGCGGCAGCAGCCGCGCTTCCAGCACGCCCGGCAGGCCGAGGTTGAAGCTGCGGCGGCTGGTGGTCGGATCGAACTGGTTGCCGTGCTTGACGCTCACCTCCAGCGTTTGCAGCGCTTGCCGCACCGGGCCGATCAATGAGCGCGTCATCGGCGTCGGCAGCATCTTGCTGCCTTGCCGGATGAACAAGGGATCGCCCAGCAGTTCGCGCAGGCGCGCCAGCGCGTGGCTGACCGCCGGCTGGGTCAGGCTGAGCGCCTTGGCTGCGCGGGTAATGTTGCCTTCCGCGTAGATGGTGTCGAGCACCACGAACAGGTTGAGGTCGATCCGGCTTATATGCATGAGATTAATTATGGTCTATATAAATCATTCATTTGATGAATTATAGCCGTTGCGGCACACTTCCTGAGTCGATTACACAGTTGAGGAATGCCATGGATTTCGCCTACTCACCCCGTGCCCGCCAATATATGGAGCGGCTCAATGCCTTCATGAGCGAACACGTGTTTCCGGCCGAAGCCGAATATTTCAGCCAGCTCAAGCGCGGCCCGCTGCCGTGGAATGTACCGCCGGTAATGCTGGCCCTGAAAGCCAAGGCCAAGGAAGCGGGTTTATGGAACCTGTTCCTGCCCGATGAGGAGTTCGGCGCCGGACTGAGCAATACCGATTACGCGCCGCTGGCCGAAATCATGGGCCGCTCCTTCATCGCGCCGGAAGTCTTCAACTGCAATGCGCCCGATACCGGCAATATGGAAGTGCTGGCCAAATACGGCTCGCCGGCGCAGCAGGAACAATGGCTCAAGCCCCTGCTGGCAGGCGAACACCGCTCTGCATTCTGCATGACCGAACCCGATGTCGCCTCCAGCGATGCCACCAACATGCGCGCTACCGCGCTGGTCGAAGGCGACGAAGTGCTGCTCAACGGCCGCAAATGGTGGAGCACCGGCATCGGCCATCCCAACTGCAAGTTCGTGATCTTCATGGGACTGACCTATCCGGACGGTCCCAAGCATGCACGCCACTCGATGGTGCTCGTACCGATGGCGACGCCTGGCGTGAAGATCGAACGCATGTTGCCGGTATTTGGCGCCCTGGATGAACCTTACGGCCATGGCGAGGTCAGTTTCACCAATGTGCGCGTGCCGCTGGCCAATATTATCGCCGGGCCGGGGCGCGGTTTTGAAATCGCCCAGGGCCGTCTTGGCCCGGGCCGGATCCATCACTGCATGCGGGCGCTGGGAGCGGCTGAAATGGCGCTGGAAATGCTGTGCAAGCGGGCGCTGACGCGCAGCGCTTTCGGCAAGTCGCTGGCCGATCTCGGCGGCAATGCCGACATCATCGCCAATGCCCGCATGGCGATCGAACAATCGCGTTTGCTGACGCTGAAGGCGGCATGGATGATGGATACGGTCGGCGCCAAGGCGGCGATGAGCGAAATTTCGCAAATCAAGGTAGTGGCGCCCAACGTGGCGCAGCTGGTGATCGACCAGGCGATCCAGATCCACGGCGGCGCCGGTCTCTGCGACGACTTGCCGCTGACGGCCCTGTTTGCCTATGCCAGGGTGCTGCGCCTGGCGGACGGGCCGGACGAGGTGCACCGCGCCCTGATCGCCAAGCTGGAACTGAAGGCGCAAGCCGCCAAGGCTGCGAGTGTGGCGAGTGTTGTTACTGCGGGAGAGCCGGCATGACGCTGATCGACCAGGCCGGCGCCGTGCGCAGCGGCGAAGAACTGGATGTAGCGAAGGTCGCCGCGTTTCTGGAAAGCGTCGACGGCAGCCTGCAGGGCACGCCGGCCGTGAGCCAGTTCCCGGGCGGCGCCTCGAACCTGACTTATCTGCTGACTTATCGGCTGAGTGGCGCCGAGCGCGAACTGATCCTGCGCCGGCCGCCGTTCGGCGCCAAAGCCAGGTCAGCCCACGACATGCTGCGCGAAGCGAACATCATGGCCGAACTGAAGCCGGTCTATCCTTATGTGCCAAAGGTGTTTGCGACCTGCCAGGACCGGGCCGTGATGGACAGCGATTTTTATGTGATGGAGCGGCTGCGCGGCATCATCCTGCGCGACAAGCTGCCGCCCGGCCTGGTGCTGAGCGAAGCCGATACGCGCCAGCTGTGCCTGAATGTGATCGACAAGATGATCGCCTTGCACCAGGTCGACTACCAGGCTGCAGGCCTGGCGCACCTGGGCAAGGGCGAAGGTTATGTGCAGCGCCAGATCAGCGGCTGGAGCGAGCGTTACCGCAAGGCGCGCACCGACGACGCCGTCGATTTCGAAACGGTGATGCGCTGGTTGGAAGACAAGATGCCGGCCGCCGATGTCGCCACCTGCCTGATCCACAACGATTTCCGCTTCGACAATGTAGTGCTCGATCCCGATAACCCGCTGCGAGTGATAGGCGTATTGGATTGGGAAATGGCGACCCTCGGCGATCCGCTGATGGACCTCGGCAATACCCTGGCCTACTGGGTGCAGGCCGACGACGAGCCGCAATTCAAGCAGATGCGGCGCCAGCCGACGCACTTGCCGGGCATGCTGACGCGCAAGGAAGTGATCGCCTATTACGGTGAAAAAACCGGCTACCGCACCGATCATTTCGATTTCTATGAAATCTACGGGCTGTTCCGCCTGGCCGTGATCGTGCAGCAAATCTACTATCGTTTTCATCACGGGCAAACCAAGAATCCGCAATTTGCCTTCTTTGTCCACGTCACCAATTACCTGGAGCAGCGATGCAAGAACCTGATTGCGCAGTCGAGCATATGAGAAAAATCATGTCATCGGAGTGCGCTTGAGATGGGTGCTATCTATCTGGTGCGGCATGGCCAGGCCAGTTTCGGCGCCGCCGACTACGACCAGCTGTCGGAGCTGGGCATGCGGCAATCCGCATTGTTGGGAAAATGGCTGGCCCAGACCGACCAGCAGATCCCCCTGCTGGTGACCGGCAGCCATCGCCGGCAACTGCAGAGCAGCGCAGCCTGCCTGGCGGCCATGTCGGGCAACGCTGCCGGGCCAGAGCTGCAGGTACTGGAAGACCCGGGATTCGACGAATTCGATCACAAGCAAATACTGCTGCGCTTCATGCCGCGCTTTGCCGACAGCCTGTTCTCTGCCTACCTGGAGCAGCAGGAACATCCTGAACGCGCTTTCCAGAGAGTATTCGTCAACGCGGTGGCGCGCTGGGTCAGCGGCGAACATGACGCCGAATACACCGAACCGTGGCCGGTGTTCAAGGAACGCTGCAACGCGGCCCTGGCTCGCCTGCTGGCGCAGCTCGGCAAGGGCCAGACGGCCTGGGTGTTTACTTCCGGCGGCCCGATCAGCGTGATCTGCCAGCAGCTGCTGGCGATTCCGGACCGGCAGATTTTCGATTTGAACTGGTCGCTGGTTAATACCGGCGTGACCAAGCTGTTATACCGTCCGGGGCGTGTCAGCCTGAGCTACCTGAACAATTTTTCACACCTGGTGGCTGCGTGCGATCCGGCCTTAGTGAGTTACAGATGAGTTACAGATAAAGGAGACAACATGAGCAGCACAGCCATTTTTGACTTGAAGGACAAGATCGCGCTGGTGACCGGCGCCAGCCGCGGCATCGGTGAAGCCATCGCCAAGCTCCTGGCGCAGCAAGGCGCGCATGTGATCGTATCCAGCCGCAAGGCGGAGGCATGCGAGAAAGTCGTGGCGGAAATCAAGGCGGCGGGCGGTTCGGCGGAAACCATGGCTTGCCATATCGGTGAAATGGCGCAGATCGAGGCGTTGTACCAAGCCATCAGCAGCAAACACGGACGGCTCGACATCCTGGTCAACAACGCTGCCGCCAACCCGCATTTCGGGCCAATCACGGATACCGATGTCGGGGCCTTCCAGAAGACCGTCGACGTCAATATCCGCGGCTATTTTTTCATGTCGTCCTACGGCGCCAAGCTGATGGCGCAGAACGGCGGCGGCGCGATTGTCAATGTCGCCTCGGTCAATGGCGTCACGCCTGGCGTGTTCCAGGGCATCTATTCGATCACCAAGGCGGCGGTGATCTCGATGACCAAGGCTTTCGCCAAGGAATGCGCCGCCAGCGGTGTGCGCGTCAATGCCTTGCTGCCGGGTTTCACCGAAACCAAGTTCGCCGCCACCCTGATCGACAACCCGGCGATCCTGAAGCAGGCGCTGCAGCATATCCCGATGAACCGCGTCGCCCAGCCGAATGAAATGGCGGGCGCCGTGCTGTACCTGGTGTCGCCTGCGGCCAGCTACACCACCGGGGTTTGTTTGAATGTCGACGGCGGCTATCTGCTCAACTGATCCGGAACCAACAGGAAACCATATGAAGAATTTGCAAGGCAAGGTCGCCGTCATTACCGGCGCTGCGGAAGGCATAGGCAAAGGGATCGCGGTACGGGCTGCCGCCGAGGGAATGAAACTGGTGCTGGCCGATATCAACGCCGCCAAGCTGGAAACAACCGTAGCCGGGTTCAAAGCCATGGGCGCGGAAGTGATAGGCGTGCCTACCGACGTCGCCAGGGAAGAGCAGATAAATGCCCTGGCAGAGCAGGCATTTGCCAAATTCGGCAACGTGCATTTGCTGGTGAATAATGCCGGCGTCGCGGTAGCCAAGCCGGCCTGGGAAACCACCCAGAAAGACTGGGACTGGGTCATGGGCGTCAATTTCTACGGCGTCAGCCATGCTTTGCGCGCCTTTATCCCGCGCATGCTGAAGAACGGCGAGGAAGGCCATATCGTCAACACGGCTTCCATGGCCGGACTCACTTCCCAGCCCAGCCTGGCCAGCTATAACGCCAGCAAGCATGCGGTGGTGACGCTATCGGAGGGTTTGCATCATGACCTGACGCTGCGCCAGTCGCACATCAAGGTATCGGTGCTGTGTCCGGGCTGGGTCAAGACCGGCATCGGCCATTCGGAACGCAACCGGGAAAATGGCGGCGACAGCGGCCCGACCGATGCTGTCGCACTCAAGGTTGGCATGTCGGTATTGAACGCGGTGCAGAACGGGATTGCGGTGACGCAGGTAGCAGACGAGGTATTCGATGCGATTGCTGCCGAGCGTTTTTATATCCTGACGCATCCGGAAATGAAGCAGGCGATCGAGGTCCGCATGCAAGATGTATTGCAGCAGCGGCCGCCGACTTTACTGAAGATCTGAGGGCAAGGCAGGGCGGACGGGGCCGCCCTGCAATCCTGCTTAGTCGATATCGAACTTGACGCCCTGTGCCAGTGGCAGGGTGCGGCTGTAGTTGATGGTGTTGGTCGCACGGCGCATATAGGTTTTCCACGAATCGGAACCCGATTCGCGGCCGCCGCCGGTTTCCTTCTCGCCGCCGAAAGCGCCGCCGATTTCAGCGCCGCTGGTGCCGATGTTGACATTGGCCAGGCCGCAGTCGCTGCCGCTGGCCGACATGAACGCCTCCGCTTCACGCACGTCGTTGGTGAAGATGGCTGAAGACAAGCCTTGCGGCACGGCGTTGTTGAGGCGCACCGCATCGTCGAAATTATCGTAAGACAGCACGTACAGGATGGGCGCGAAGGTTTCGTGATGCACGATGTCGCTTTGCTGAGGCATGCGCACCAGCGCCGGCCGTACATAGAACGCATTGCTGCTGTCGCCCACCTGCACGCGTTCGCCGCCAGTCACCACGCCGCCTTCGGCTTTGGCTTGCGCCAGCGCGGTTTGCATAGCTTCGAAGGAGTGCTGGTCGACCAGCGGACCGACCAGCGTTTCCGCCGCCAGCGGATCGCCGACCTTGACGCTGGCGTAGATGCGTTCGATGCGGTTGACCACGTCCTGATAAATGCTGCTGTGGACAAACAGGCGGCGCAAGCTGGTGCAGCGCTGGCCGGCAGTGCCCACGGCGGAGAAAGTGATGGCGCGCAAAGCCAGGCTGAGGTCGGCGGTAGGCGTGACGATCATGCCGTTGTTGCCACCCAGCTCCAGCAGGCTGCGGCCCAGGCGCTCTGCCACGGTGGTGGCGACCTTGCGGCCCATGCGCACGCTGCCGGTAGCGCTGACCAGCGGCACCAGCGGCGAAGCCGACAGCGCGGCGCCGATTTCGGCGCGGCCCAGCAACACCTGGCACAGGTCGGCCGGCAGCAGGTCAGGACGCTGTTCCGAAAAACGCGCGGCAGCTTTTTCAAACAAGGCATGCACGGCGAGCGCAACGACCGGGGTTTTTTCCGACGGTTTCCAGATCACGGCATTGCCGCAGACCAGCGCCAGCGCCGCGTTCCACGCCCATACCGCAACCGGGAAATTGAAGGCAGTGATGACGCCGCACACGCCCAGCGGATGCCAGGTTTCCATCATGCGGTGGCCAGGGCGCTCGGAAGCGATGGTCAGGCCGTACAGCTGGCGCGACAAGCCGACCGCGAAATCGCAGATGTCGATCATTTCCTGCACTTCGCCTATGCCTTCGGACAGGATCTTGCCGGATTCCAGGGTGACCAGCTTGCCTAG
>NZ_JAQGLV010000252.1 GCF_028292705.1 Collimonas fungivorans
GGGCGCTGCGGGCTTCGGCAGCGCTGACGTGGACGGTATCGAGCGCCGATTCCAGCGCGCTGCGGTCCTTGTCCCACAGGTCGAGATCGTAGCTGGCCTTGACGGTGATTTCATTGTCCCAGTTCCAACTGCCGCCCAGCGGCGGCGGGAAGATATATTCGGAGGAATACAGGCCGCGCGTGCTGGCCGCTTCGGCGCCGACCTTGGGCAAGGTAGCGGCGCGCGCCACGCCGGCCAGCGACGACGCCTGGCGGATGCGCGCCTGGGCGATCTTCAGGCTGGGGCTGCCGGCCACGGCTTGCTGCACCAGGGTATCCAGTTGCGGATCGCGATAACTTTGCCACCAGGCGCTGGTCGGCCAGGCGGTCTTGCTGAGGTTGGCCAGTGCGGCGCCGCCGGAAAGCGAGTTGCCATCGGTTAATCTGGATTGCTTGTCGATGCCGGAAAAGTCGGCGCAGGCGCTTAACAGCAGCAACAGCGGCGCCAGGGAAGCGGCAAGCAGCAGCTTGGCCGAGGGAGGACGCTGGAGGATAGGATATAACCGCATGGGAACCCAAATTGTAATGATTAGAGAGGTCTGAACGCTTATTTGCCGGCAGCGCTTGCACTACACTAAAACCCCGGGTTACGCGGTGAACGAGGATATGACTGAATAATAGCAAAACGCCAGCTAGGCTGGCGTTTTGTGTAACTCTGAAACTCGCTGAATCAGTGTTGCATCAGATGCTTTTACAGCTTAGGCGCAGCTTAGTTGCCGTTATAGACTGATGGCTCTGCCTTGTTGAGCTGGCTCACTACGTCAGCACGGGTTTCCGGCTGGCCTACGGCTGCCACGACAGGGTATTGGTTGCGGGCCACTGCCAGCGAACCGTCTTTTTGGGCTTGCACCAGTTCGGCCTGGACATCGGCGCGCGATTTGGTCGAAACAAACGGTGTTTCAGGAGGATATGGAGCGTCGGCCAAAGCGCTGCCAGCGGCAGCCAAAATTGCAACACCTGCGATAAGTTGTTTCATGTTCATGTTTTTCTCCGATAAGGTTGATGGCAGCGGGCTCGGCGGAACAGGCTTCATGCAGCCGTCGGGTCCTGCCTCGGTGAGCGGCGCACTTGCATTTGCTGCAGTTGCTTGTGTGTTGCGTCCATCGATGAAGCAAGTGTAGAGGCTTCATGATCAACAATAAATGGTCATATTGGAAATTGACTATTCCTAAAATGACAATAATAAAAAGGAACTTTTTGGTGCAATGCGCAACCAAACCACGTTAGGCAGAAATGGAAATCAACCGGCCAGGACAGACGGCTGTGGCGGGACGCTGGTTTTGCATCATAAAGATGCAAAACCAGGAAAAACCGGAATCAGGCGATGTTGCCGGATGATTCGATGATGCCGCCGCCGAGGCAGACATCGCCGTCGTACAGCACGGCGGATTGTCCAGGAGTGACGGCCCACTGCGGATCGCTGAATTTGAGCGCAAAATTTTCCGCTTCAGGCAACAGCAGGCTGTCAAACGCGCAAGCCATGTCGGCTTGCCGGTAGCGTGTCTTGGCCGACAACTGGCCACTGTCCGGCGCTTCGCCGGCGACCCAGCTGAGCTGGCCGGCCTGCAGCGTCGACGATAGCAGCCATGGGTGATCATGCCCCTGGACGATATACAAGGTGTTGCTTTCCACATCTTTCCGCGCGACATACCAGGGATCGCTATCGCCGCCGGCATTCTTGTGCGTCTTCATGCCGCCCAGGCCGATGCCCTTGCGCTGGCCCAGCGTGTAAAAACTCAAGCCGACATGCTCGCCCACCACATCGCCATCGGGTGTCTTCATCGGCCCCGGTTTATAAGACAGGTAGCGGTTCAGGAATTCGCGGAACGGCCGTTCGCCGATAAAGCAGATGCCGGTCGAATCCTTCTTCTTGGCGTTCGGCAGCTGAATCTGCTCGGCGATCTTGCGCACTTCGGTTTTCTGGATTTCGCCCAGCGGGAACAAGGTGCGCGACAGCTGCGACTGGTTCAGGCGGTGCAGGAAATAACTCTGGTCCTTGCTGGCGTCGACTGCCTTCAGCAGCTCGAAGCGGCCGGAATCGGCTCGCCGCACGCGCGCGTAGTGGCCGGTGGCGATGAGGTCGGCGCCCAGCTTCATGGCATGGTCGAGGAAGGCCTTGAACTTGATTTCGGCATTGCACAGCACGTCCGGGTTCGGCGTGCGCCCAGCCTGGTACTCGCGCAGGAATTCGGCGAATACCCGGTCCTTGTACTCGGCGGCGAAATTGACCGCTTCGATATCGACGCCGATCACATCGGCCACGCTGACCGCATCAATCCAGTCCTGCCGCGTCGAGCAGTATTCGGAATCGTCGTCATCTTCCCAGTTCTTCATGAACAGGCCGATCACTTCATAACCTTGCTGTTTCAGCATCCAGGCCGAAACGGAGGAATCGACCCCGCCCGACATGCCGATGACTACCCGTTTTTTATTAGACATGGGCCACTCCGCAGGCGCTTGGATGAGTATTGAGCATGGACAGCGGCGCGCGCTGGCCGCGCAGGTAGTCGTCGATGCACAGCAGCACTTGCGGACTGCGGTGGCGTTCCGGACAGGCCGCCAGTTCGTCGCGCGACATCCACAGGGTGCGCAGGATGCCGTGGTCGAGCGCCTGGTCGTGCCGTGCGCCGAGGTCGCCGCAGAACGCGAAGCGCAAGTAAGTGACCGCTTTGCCGGTGCGCACCGATACATAACGCGCCATATACATGCCGACCAGCGCGGTAGGGGTGAAGTCATGCGCCGTTTCTTCCAGCGTTTCACGCACGACCGCCTGCGCCAGCGACTCGTTGGGATCGAGATGGCCGGCTGGCTGGTTGATGCGGATGCCGTCACTGGTCGCTTCTTCAATCAGCAAGAAGCGGCCGTCGCGCTCTATGATCGCGGCAACTGTGACGGCGGGTTTCCAAACGTCAGTCATAAATTCCTCGGTTAATCCGATATTTTAACTTGCCTGCCGGTTTTCGATGAGAAGCCGGCCAGAAGCAGGGGAGCTGCAGGCCGAGAATGTTGCCTGCAGCGTCCTAGCACGAAAGCGGATGTGATTGTAGCCATATTCGCAACGATGGATTAATTTTAGGATAAATAACCTACATCAAGACCTCTGGTTGTTGAAGCGTAATTTTTCCGTGTAAGATTCCATACAGCCAATTGCGGGGCAGGGTTTGATAGCCGCCGGGCCTGTGTCTGTGGCGGATTAGCCTGTCCTTGACATGTTTGTTGCGGTCGATTGCGTAATCCCGACAAATCCAAAGAATTCAGAATTCTTAACATCATAGTGGGAGAAGTACATGAAAATCGGCATCCCCGCCGAGACGCGGCCTGGCGAAACCCGGGTTGCTGCGACTCCGGAGACGGTAAAGAAGCTGGTGGCGGCCAAGCACCAGGTGCTGGTGCAGTCCGGCGCGGGCATTTCGTCCAGCATCACCGACGAAGCCTACGCTGCGGCCGGCGCGGAGGTAGTCACCGCCGCGGCGGCATTCGGCGTGGAAACCGTGCTCAAGGTGCGCGCTCCCAGCAGCGACGAACTGGCGCTGCTGAAAAGCGGCACGGTCGTGGTCGGCATGTTGAACCCTTTTGATGCCGACAATATTGCTGTTATGGCAAGCCATGGCCTGACCGCGTTCGCGCTGGAAGCGGCGCCGCGCACTTCGCGTGCGCAATCGATGGACGTGCTGTCGTCGCAAGCCAATATCGCCGGCTACAAGGCGGTGCTGATGGCGGCCAATACCTACCAGCGCTTCATGCCGATGCTGATGACCGCTGCCGGCACCGTGAAAGCGGCGCGGATGCTGATCATGGGCGCCGGTGTTGCCGGTTTGCAAGCAATTGCCACCGCCAAGCGCCTTGGCGCCGTGATTGAAGCTTCCGATGTGCGGCCGGCGGTCAAGGAACAGATCGAGTCGCTCGGCGCGAAATTCCTGGACGTGCCTTTCATTACCGATGAAGAAAAGGAAATCGCCCAGGGCGTGGGCGGTTATGCGCGGTCGATGCCGGCCGACTGGATGCGGCGCCAGGCCGAGCTGGTACATGAGCGCGCCAAGCAGGCCGACATCATCATCACCACTGCCCTGATTCCCGGCCGCAAGGCGCCGGTGCTGATCAGCGAAGACACCGTCAAGGCGATGAAGCCGGGTTCGGTGATCCTCGACATGGCGGTCGACCAGGGCGGCAACTGCCCGCTGTCGGAAAGCGGCAAGACCGTCATCAAGCACGGCGTCCACATCATCGGCGAAGGCAACCTGGCGGCGCTGGTGGCGGCCGACGCTTCGGCGCTGTATGCGCGCAACCTGCTCGATTTCCTCAAGCTGATCATCAACGCCGAAGGCGGCCTGGTGATCAA
>NZ_JAQGLV010000253.1 GCF_028292705.1 Collimonas fungivorans
CGGCAGCGAATGGACTTATGTCAGCGTCAGGCGCCTGTTCATCTATGTCGAGCAAAGCCTGAAGCAGAGCTTGCAATGGGTTGTGTTCGAGCCTAACGACCAGCAGACCTGGGCCTCGGTGACACGCGATATCAGCGCTTTCCTGACCACCCTGTGGCAATCCGGCGGCCTGTTCGGCGCCAGCGCGGCGGAGGCTTTTTTCGTGACTTGCGACGCCTCCAACAATCCGCCAGAGACACGTTCGCTGGGCCAGCTGTATATCGATGTCGGCCTGGCTCCGGTGTTCCCTGCCGAGTTCGTCATCATCCGCATGACGCAGAAAATCGCTGGCCCGGATTCCGGCTCATAACGGAAACTGGGAAACGGACCTGCCTTTTTCCAAACCAATTTGACTGCGGAGAATCACCATGGCCACACAATTAACCAATCCCTACCGCGGTTTCCGCTTCCAGGTGGAGATCTCGGGCATCCAGGTCGCGGCATTTTCGGAAGCCACGATTCCAGACAGCACGGTCGAAACGGTTGAGTACCGGGAAGGCACCGATCCGGTCTACAAACGTTCGTTTTCGGGCTTGACCACCTTCGGCAAGCTGAGCCTGAAAAAAGGCCTGACCGACTCGATGGAACTGTACAACTGGCACCAGCTGGTGGCCTTGCAGGGTTCCACCGCCAAGGGCGCCCAGAAAAACATCTCACTGATACTGCTCGACGCCGGCGGCGCGGCCAAGGCGCGCTGGAACGTCATCAACGCCTGGCCCAGCAAATACGAGAGCACCGGGCTGAACGCCTCAAGCAGCGACGTGATGGTGGAAACCTTCGAACTGACCATCGAATACATGACCAGAGTGTCTTAACCGGGAGCAGCCAGCATGAACGCAATCAGCACCGAAATCGAATTTTCCCTGCCGCTCGGCTACCGCGACGGCGACGGCAACCTGCACAAGAACGGCGTGATGCGGCTGGCTACCGCCGGCGACGAAATCCTGCCGCTGAAAGACCATCGGGTGCAGAGCAACCCGGCCTACCTGACCATTATTGTCCTGTCGCGGGTAATTGTGCGGCTAGGCAACCTGGACATGATCAACACCAAGGTCATCGAAGACCTGTTCGCCGCCGATTTCTCTTACCTGCAAAACCTGTACAACCGCATCAACCAGGTCGACGGCGAAGACAAGGTGGTGCAGATCGAGAGTTTCGAAGCCGCGGGAAAGCGCGCTTCCCTGTAGCGCCCGACCAGCTGTATGCGGAAATTGCTTTTCTTGCATATCACTTTCACTGGTCGTACGGGGAAATTCTGGCAATGGAACACGCAGAGCGCCGTCGCTGGTGCGGGGAGATCAGCAAGATCAACCAGACCATGAACAGCGACGATCCGCACAAAAGCCTAAATTTGGGAGCATGACATGGCTACCGGCGCAATATCGCAGCGCAAATCCGGCCCGCCGGCAAACCCTTTCAAGTCGTACAATTTTTACGTGGAAATGGGCGGCATCGTGGTCGGCGGCTTCACCACGGTCGAGGGCTTGCAGTCCAAAATCGAAGTCAAGAGCGTGCGCCAGGGCGGCGTCAACGATCTCGAATACAAGCTGGGCGGGCAGGTCACGTATGTCGACCTGGTGCTCAAGGCCGGCATCACCGCGCTGGATCCGATGTGGCTGTGGTACCAGGCCGCCTTGAACGGCAAGATCAAACGCCAGAACGGCTCGATCTACCTGCTGGACGACCAGGGCAATCCCACCGTCAGCTGGAATTTCTACAATGCCTGGCCGATCGAGTGGCAAGGTCCGAGCCTGGACGCAGGGCAGAACCTGGTGGCCAGCCAGAGTTTTACGCTGGCGCACGAGGGAATCAAGAAAAACAGCGGGAGCGGCGGTTGATGGCCGGGCGCACGCCAGTTTCCCCGGGGCGGCGCAGGCCGGTCTTGCGCACGGCCTGCGCCGGCGCCGCCATGGATTTCCAGGCTGGCGTTGCCGCCGGCGGACTGGCGCTGGCCGGCAGGCGCATGGCATGGCCGGAAAATTATCCGGGACTGAACCTGGCGTTCCTGCAAATGCAGCGGCCGGCTTCCGCAGGAAAGAATACGCAATACATCTCGCAGCATCATCATTGGCTGCGACTGGTGCAGCAATACATCCATCCTGTCGTCTCGCGCGAAGTGCGGCAAGAGGTCTTGCACGATGTCCGGCGGCAGATCGAGAGCCGTTTCGAAAAACACTACATGCAGCGTTTGCAGCAGGTGCTGCAGCTTGCCGTTCCGGCGAACCGGCCAGGCGATGGCAGCAGGCCTGCGCCGACGGCAAAGACAGGTCCGCAGGGCCCTGGACAACACCGCAGTGTCCTGCAAATGATGCGGCAGAATCAGGCCTGTGATTTCCGGAGCGCCCAGGATGACGCCATGCCCGATCAGGCAGACGGCATTGTTGCCCATCCATTGACGCTGCTGATGCAGCGCATGCCGGCAACACAGGCGCGGCAATCGACACCGCGCCGGAATAACGAAGCCGGCAGCCGGGCCTTCATGATAACCCTGGCGGCACGCCTCGCAGGTTTCGTCAGGCAAACCTTGCCGCCAACGCCAGGGCAGTTGCGACAGTCTGCCACGCACAGGCACAGTGCGCCGCAGTTCGCAAAACAAGCGGCGCCGGCCAGTCTTTCCTCACGCCCGTTGCAAGCCGGCCATCCGGTCAGCAGGTTCTTGCAGCTCAAGTTTGATACACAGGCAGCGCAGCGCACGACATCCGGGATGCACCTGAATCAGCGATATTTCCACTATCTGGACAGGCGCGATATTGACCGGAAACCGGAACAGCATTTCCACATGCGGGAAAAGACGGCGCTGCGCCGGCAGGAAACAGTACATCGCCGCGATGTGCAGGTGTTGCAGCTGGCGAGCAGGAGCGGCAGCCATGACTTCAGAACCGCCGGCAGCCGGCCCGCCTGGCGTAGCCGGGTGCAGCGCGTGACCGGGAATTCCGGCGGGGTCAGCCGCATGCATGCCTATGTATATAAATCCATGCTTCCTTCGTTGCCGGCAGCTGGCGCCGAGACCGGCAGCAAGCGGTTGCAGCATCTGACAACGCCGTCCTTGCCGCCATCGCCAACCGTGGTCGCCGCTTTGCCGCCAATGAACATTCTGGCTGCGGCAGGTTCCGCCAGCGGCGACCAGGTCTCCCTGCGGCATTACCAGGCGGGATTCACTACCGCACTGGCTTACCGCCAGCAACCGCAAGCCAGGCAAGCAGAAGTGCAGCGGCAAATGGAGCGCATCGAACACACGGTGCATACCAAGGTGGTGCGCGAGATCATGCACAGCAACCATAACCAGCAGCACATCCGCAGCGTGGTGACGGCGGCGATGCTGTCGCCGCAGATGGTGCAGGCGCTGGCGCGGCAGGTGCACGCCAGCATAGAGCAGCGCGCCGGCATCGAACGTTACCGCAGGGGGCGCTGATGCTGGAAATGGCCAAGATCGTGGTGCAGCAGACCCAGGAAGAAATCCCGGTCATGTACAACCCGACCGAACTGTCCTTGAACAAGACGGTAGTGCTGCTGGGACAAGGTTCGAATATCCAGTTCCAGCGGGTCGACGACGACGACCTGACGGTTTCGCTGTTTTTCGATACCTACGAACAGCAGACCGATGTGCGCGCCAAGACCAACAAGATCGTGGCGCTGACCCAGCCGACGGTCGGCAACGCCGAACGGCGCGAGCCGCCGGTAGTCGTGTTCACCTGGGCCGGCCCGCTGTTCGTCGGCATGATCAGCAAGCTTGACCAGAAGTTCACGATGTTCCTCAGCTCCGGCGTGCCGGTGCGGGCAGAGCTGTCGGTCACCTTCAAATCCGTGCTGACCAAGGAAGAGGACCAGCGCGCGCAGGGAAAATTCAATTGCCGCCAGTTGTGGCGCGTGAAGGAAAACGACCGGCTGTACCTGATTGCGCAGCAGACCCTGGGCGACGCCAGCCAGTGGCGCCTGATCGCGGAAGGCAACAACATCTACGATCCGCTGAATTTCCCTGGCCGCCATGACATCGGACGCATGCTGGTGATCATCGATACCCACGGCGAGACATACAACGGAGGCAGCAGTGCCTAGCGTCCAGACCGGCGGTTTCCGCATACTGAAAAACCGTAGCGCCTTGCCGACTTCGGTGATCGCGGCGATCCAGAGCGTGCGCGTGGAAGACGAGATAAATATCCCTACGATGTTCAGCATTACCCTGAATATCGTCTCGTCCGGCGGCGCCTGGCAGGATGTCAACCTGGATATCTTCAAGCCGGGCGACGAAATCACGGTATTCCTCGGCCTCGACAGCCTGCAGCAGATGATCAGCGCGGAAATCACCGCGATCGAGCCGCATTTCAGCGATTATTCCACCGCCACCATCCGCGGTTTCGACCGCATGTACTGGCTGAAATTCGGCACCCGCACCAGGACCTACCTCAACCTGGACGATAATGGAATCGTTTCCCAGGTAGCGCGCGCAGCCGGCCTGACCGTGAAATTGCCGGGCAGTCCGGCCATGGTCAACGACTATGTGCTGCAAAACAATTGCTCCGACTACGATTTCCTGATGCGCCGTTGCGCGCAGCTCAACTACGAACTGCTGATGGACGACACCACTCTGGTGTTCCGGCCGTCGGCGGAGGGCGGCAGCCCGGTCAAGACCATGAATTATCCAACGGATATCAGCGACCTCAGGCTCAGCCTGAAATTGCCGACCATGGGCAAGCAGGTCACGGTGAAGGGATACGACGTCGCATCGAACAAGGTGTTGACGGCGGTGGCCTCGTCCGGCAGTTCGCAGGACAAGATGGGCGGCAAGGAAACCGGCTACCAGCTGGCGCAGGCCTTTCCGGATTCGGATATCCAGCTGGAACGGCCCGACCTCAGCACGCCCGAAGCCCTGCAGGCAATCGCCAACGCGCAATACAAGCGCAACCTGAACCAGTTCATCGAAGGCAGCACCAGCGTGCTGGGCGATCCGGACATGGTGGCCGGCGTCAACGTCAAGCTGAGCGGCCTGAGCCAGCGCTTCAACGGCATTTATTACATTACTTCCAGCGTCCACAGCTACGACGTCAGCGAAGGCTACCAGACTGAATTCAAATTGAGAAGGACGGGCGTATGAGCATGAATGCGGACGAAGGATTTTCTTCGGGCAGCATGACGCTGGGCGTGACCCTGGGCACCGTCAGCAACACCAAGGACGATAAAGGGCTGGGCCGGGTCAAGGTCAATTTCATCCTGAAGGGACAGGAAATCGAATCCGGCTGGCTGCAAGTCATGAGCTTTTTCGCCGGCCCGGGTTATGGCGCGTTTTTCCTGCCGCAGCCGGGCGATTCGGCGCTGCTGGCGTTTGCCGACGGCGACGCCAGCCAGGCGTATGTGCTGGGCTTCATGTGGAATGGCGTGCAGAAGCCGCCGCTGGAAGTGGCGCAGCAACAGGACGTGCGCGTGATCAAGACCAAGGGCGGGAAAACCATCACGCTGGACGATTCGGAAAAGGAAAACATCACCATTACCGACAGCAAGAACAACCGCATCGTGATCGATACCGCCAACAACAAGATATCCATCAGCAGCGAAGGCGATTTCGCCATCAGCGCCAAGGGCACGCTGACCATCAGCGGGGCGCAGGTGGTGGTGCAGAACACGGCCGGCAGCGTCAAGGCGGATTTGTCGGGATCGGCGATGCAATTGCAGGGCGGGCAGAGCATCAAGCTGTCGGCCACGATGATCGACTTGAACTAGGAGCAAACATGGCACAAGGCGCAGCCAAGCAGGGCGACAGCATCGTCAACGCCGCCGATATCCATATCGTGCTGGTGCCGAGCCCGGGCGGGCCGGTGCCGACGCCGCAGCCGTTTCCGTTCAACGGCAAGATCACGCTCAACACCAGCCTGAACGTGCGTATCAACAGCCGGCCGGCGGCGACCGTGGGCTCGATGGCGCAAAACCTGCCGCCGCACATACCGGCCAGCGGCGCCTTCCAGATCCCGCCCACCAACCTGGGCCAGGTGATGATGGGCAGCATGACGGTGCGCATCAACGGCAAGGCGGCTGCGCGCGCCGGCGATATCTGCGAAACCTGCCATGACATACCGCCGGCCGGGCCGCAGGCGCCGCCGCCCATGGTGCAGGTGCTGGGCCTGAGCACGGTGAACATAGGATGAACAGCCCGGCGGACAGCGATTTTCTTGGCCAGGGCTGGGCCTTTCCGGTCGCTACCAGCGGCGGCAAGGTGCAGCTGGCAGCCGGCGCCGACGATATCCGGCAGGCGCTGCTGATCATCCTGCAAACCGCGCCTGGCGAGCGGGTGATGCTGCCCGCCTTCGGCTGCCGCATCAATGAACTGGTGTTCGCGGCCGGCAACGCCACCGCCGTCAGCCTGGCGCAGCTGTATGTGAAGCAGGCGCTGGACCGCTGGGAACCGCGCATCCAGACCTTGCAGGTGAACGTGACGATTACGCCGCAGCAGCCGAACTGCCTGCAGATCGCGGTCGACTACCTGATCCGTGACCGCAACCAGCCGGCCAACCTGGTGTTTCCTTTTTATCTTAAATAAACCCGGAGTCAGACATGAACCACGCAGTCATCGAAGCCAGAATCAGGGAACTGAAAGACAATTACCAGGCCGGACAGTCGCAACTGCGCGGCCTCGAGACGCAGCAAAAAGACTTGCAGCAAACCCTGCTCAGGATCAGCGGCGCGATCCAGGTGCTGCAAGAACTGATCGAGCTGCCGCTGCAGACCGAAGGGCCGGATGCCCAGGCTAACGTCATGCATTTCGCCAGGTAATCCGCTACGCCATGGCTGACCCGATCCTGGACTTCCGTACTGCCGAGCAGTTCTATCAGCAGGCGCTGAAGCTGGCCCAGACCTACGCTCCAGAATGGAGCGCCTACTGGCCGGCGGCCTTGACCGCGGCCACGCCCGATCCGGTCGGAGCGGCGCAGGCGGTCAACCAGGATCCGGGCCTGGTCTTGCTGAACCTGTTCGCCCAGCTGGCGGCATATACGGCAGGCATCGAGAACCAGATGCCGAACCAAAGGCGGCAGGCATTTTTCCAGAGCATGGGCATGCAGCTGCGGCCGCCGCTGGCGGCGCAGGCGCCGTTGCAATTCATGCTCAAGCCGGAGCAGCCGGCGAAGGCGGTGCCGGCGCAGACCGCAGTGCTCGACGCCGATGCGCAGGCTATCCGCTTCCAGACCAACCAGGAGCTGCTGGTGGTGCCGGTCAGCCTGTGCGCGGCCATGACCATCATGCCGGCGCAAGACCAGTACATCGACGCCATGCCGGCCCTCGCCGCGGGTGCAGCCAGCGTGCAGGGAGTGCCGCTGTTCGTCGCCGATGAAACCGCGGATCCAGCCGAACAGGCGCTGGGCCACTGGTTCATCATGGGCGACAGCCAGCTGTTCAAGCCCGATCCGGCGCTGCAAAGCATCAGCATCACCTTGTACGGCAAGCAGCTCTACAGCGATTATTTCGGCCAGTGGTTCGACGGCGCCCTGACGCCGCTGAGCGCGCGGCTGACGCAATCGGCCGACGCCCAGCAGCTGGAGATCCAGCTCAACCAGAAGCCGCAGGCGGCGGCGTTGACGATTGCCCAGGTGCAGCAGGAAATCTATCGGCAGGAAGACCCGGGCGCCGGTTTCACCGACGACGTCCTGCTGACCGGAGCGGACCAGCAGCCGGAATACTGGCTGCTGGTCAAACCCAGCCCGCAGGTCAAGGTGCTGGCGTCGCTGGCGCAGCAGCTGCCGGTCATCACCGGCATCCAGTGCACCTTCAAGGGCGATGCGATCCAGCCGCAGCAAGCCGCGTTCAACGTGGTGCTGCTCGATATCTCGAACGGCGCTTATCCGTTCGGCCAGTCGCCGCAGGTCGGCGATGCGTTTTATATCCGCAGCGACAGCGTCTTTTCGCGCAAGGGCGCGCAGGTCAACATTTCCTTTCAGCTGACCGCGGTCGCGGTAGAGTACCCGGTTACCCTGTACTGGCAATTCTGGGACGGCAAGCAGTGGCAGTCGTTCAACCAGACCTTGGCCCAGGCCAGCCAATACCAGTTCGTCGACAGCACCAGCAACCTGCAGCACGATAATACCGACGGTCCGACCCGGATCCAGTTCCAGTGCCCGGCGCTGGGCGAAACCACGGTCGCCGGCGGCGCCGGCTTGTGGATACGCGCGGTGATCGCCGCCGGCGGTTACGGCGAAGCCGGCGGTTTCACCACCACCAGCGTGGCCGATACGATAGACAGCATTCCCGTCGCAATCCTGACGCCGGAACAGAAAAACAGCGTGATCGCCTATCTGAACGATGTCGAAGGAATCAATTTTTCCTATCAGTTCAACCAGTCGCAGTTTTATCCGCCGTATATCCAGTCGCTGCAGATCGGCTACAGCTACGCGGCGCCGCCGACCCGCTACTGGAGCTACAACGCCTTCACCATGAGCCGCTTCCTGTTCAGCCCCTTCAAGCCGGTGGAAGAGGTGCTGACCGGCTTTTATTTTGCCTTCGGCACGGTCGATTTCGATAACTACACCGTGGGCAACAAGCTGACCCTGTATTTCTACCTGCAACAGGAAAGCGCCGCGCCAGGCAGCAGTTTGCAGTGGGATTATTACGACGGCCAGGCATGGCAGGCGCTGTCGGTGGACGACAGCAGCTACGGCCTGAGCCGTTCCGGCATCGTCAGCTTTACCGTGCCGGCAAGCATGCCTGCGTCCTACCTGTATTCGCAGACAGCGTACTGGTTCCGCATCAACAATCCGCATGTCAGCCGCACCATCCGGGTCTACGGCATTTATCCGAATACGGTCATGGCCAGCAACATCACCGGTGTCGACGACGAGGTGCTGGGTTCAAGCAACGAGCAGCCTTCGCAGAATTTCACGCTCGACTACACGCCGGTGCTGCCGAGCGTGGACCTGCAGGTGATCGAAGCGCGCGGACTCGACACCGTCGCCCAGGACGACGCCGCGCAAGACAGCGCCGGCGACACCACCGCCGGCAGCGAGATCAGCCGGCAGTGGCTGCAGGTGGACAATTTCACCTTCTGCGGCCCCACCGACCGCGTCTACACGCTGGATTGCCAGAACGGCCTGGTGACCTTCGGCGACGGCTACAACGGCATGATCCCGCCGCGCGGCTACAACAACATCGTCGCCGCCCATTACGACTATACGCAGGGGCTGGCGGGCAATGTCGGCGCGCATCGCTTGACCATGCTGCGGCCCGGCATCAGCAATATCGACGGGGTCGACAATCCGGCCCCGGCTGCCGGCGGCGTCAATGGCGATACGGTGGCCGATATCGCCGCCAACAGCCCGGCGCTGGTAAAGGCCGGCGGGTATGCGGTCGAGCTGAGCGAGCTGAGCGCGCTGGCGGCGCAGTCTTGCCAGCAGGTGGCGCAGGCGCGCGCGCTGGAAACGCCGCAACAAGACATCAGCATCGTATTGCTGGCGCTCAGCAGCGCGCCGGCGCCATACACCAGTCCGGAGATATTGAACCAGGTAGCGGCCGCCATCAAGCAGGTGTGCCTGGCGCCGCTGGCGCCGCGCATCAGTACCCGGGTGCCGGATTTCGTGGCGATCAATGTCAGCGCGCAGCTGGCGGTAAGCTGCGCGCCGGACCAGAAGAACGCCTTGCAGCAAAATATCGAACGCCAGCTGCAGGCGTTTTTCCAGCCGGTGTTCGGCGGCTCCGGGCAACAAGGCTGGCGCTTCGGACAAACCGTGCAGGCTTCCGCCGTCAGCCGTTTCCTGCGCACGCTGCCGCAGGTCGAAACGGTGCTCGGCCTGAACCTGAACGGCCACCAGAATGGCAACATCGCGCTATTGCCGGTGCAGCTGCCGGTGGCCGGCCAGATGACACTGTTACTTTACCTGGAGTAGGGCGATGAGCTTCGAATTGCCCGACCTCGACCTGAAGACCTACCAGCAGCTGGTGGTCGAGCTGGTGCGCAGGATTCCGCAATACACCAAGCTGTGGACCGACTATAACGATAGCGATCCCGGCATCACCTTGCTGCAGCTACTGGCCTGGCTGGACGAGTCGCTGTTGTACCAGGCCAACCAGATTCCGACCCTGACCGACGAAAATTTCCTGCGCTGGGTGCTGGGCCTAGCCTTCAGCAACAACCAGACCGAATACAGCAAGGCTGCCCAGACTTACTACGATTTCGATTTCCTGGCCCTGCAGGCGGCGCTGGCGCAAATCGAGCAAGGGCAGGCGGCCAGCAAGGCGACGCTGCAAAAAGAGATATTGCTTTACCTGCAAAGCCCATACCTGGCGCTGACCTTGCCGAACATCGCGGTGCTGGCGCTGCAAAGCAACCGCATGATCGAATTGCTGTATGAGCAAGCCGTGGCGCAGCAGAAAAAAAACCACTCCAGCATCCCGGTGCCGGTGCCGCTGTATGTGCAGCAGGCATATGCGCAGGCCTCGGAGCAGGCCAGCACCGCTTATCTGCTGAGCGACGCCGCCTGGAACTATATCTATCCGCTATATCCCAACAAGCAGCAGTATGCCTATTCCAGCACCACCATGCGCCGGCTGCTGTTGTTGCAGGGGAAAGACGAGCGCGCGCGGGAACAGACCTTGCTGAACCAGGTGAACTACTATCTGCAGCCGCGCGTGATTGCGGGCAGCGCGGTGCGGGTGCAGATGGCGCAGCTGACGCCGATCGACCTGACCCTGTCGATCCGCTGCAGCGCCGCGACGGTCATGTCGGTCACGCTGGATGCGCTGGTGAACCTGCTGTTCGGCTACCTGTTGCCGGCCGGCGGTCCCGACGGCCGGGGCTGGTCGTACGACGAGGCGCCGCAGGCCGACGACCTGCTGCATCTGATCCTCAGCGTGCCGGGAGTGGCTGCGCTGGAGAGCATGGACTATAACTTCATTCCCACCATTGTCCTCAACCAGATGGCGCAGCTTGGCGCCAACACCACGCTGGCCGACTTGCCGGCGGGGCGCAGCGCCATGCTGTACCAGGGCTTGCCGCGCTTGCGCTGCCTTGACATCACGGCGAGCAACCAGCCATGAGCAAGCCGCCATCCAGCTATCTGCGCTACCTGCCGGCGATCTATAGCGGCAA
The DNA here is from genome assembly GCF_028292705.1 of Collimonas fungivorans. Lineage (GTDB taxonomy): Bacteria > Pseudomonadota > Gammaproteobacteria > Burkholderiales > Burkholderiaceae_D > Collimonas > Collimonas fungivorans_B. Next base: position 11,102 of record NZ_JAQGLV010000253.1, read on the forward strand.
GGATTCGGCGTTTGTCGGCGACTATCTCAAGATATTCGAGAAGCTGCTGACTGGCATCGACGACGGCGAGTTGAACGGGCGCCGCGGCATCCAGGAACTGCTGGACGCCGATGTGGCCGGCAACCTGTTTTATCCGCGCCTGAGTTTCCTGTTCGACCCGGCCGGCACGGATTTCATGCCGCCGATTTCGGCGGCAAAACCGAACCAGCAGCAGGCTATCCTGGCTAACCTCGATAGTTACATCGGGGTGCCGCCAATCGCCAATCCGCTGGCTGCCTATGTCGCCGGGCAGGCTAGCGCGGGTTCGGCGCAAAGCGGGATCGAAGCCTGGCTCAACGGTTTCCTGAACTGGCTGGGCGGCTGGGTCGACCTGACGCTGGACAACAGCTGGAGCATCGACAAGAAACGCATGGTGACGGCGCAGATCCTGGCGCTGTACCGGTTGCGCGGCACGCCGCAGGGGCTGGGCTTCATGCTCGATTTGCTGCTGGACCTGCCAATGACCATCGAAGGCGTGGAGTACCAGATGGCAGGAGGCGGATTCCCGGCCAAGGCGGTACCGGTCAAGGGTCTGATCACGGTAGCGGTCAGCAACCCGGTTCCGCCCTGCATCAAGGTCGCCGACCAGGTGCAGGGAGCATTCATCCTGCAAGAGAGCTACGCCGCCGGCAGCCAGGTGGTGTCGGGTTACTTCCCTTGGCTGTTCAATGTGCAGATCACGCTGCCCAATGCGCACAACAGCGGTTTCGTCCTCACCAGCCAGAATGCACAGCAGGTGCTTAACCTGCAGCAGCAGTTGCAGCAGCTGCTGGCTAGCATCAAGCCGGCCGCCAGCCGTTTCACCATCACCATTTTCCCCAGCATGCAGTTGCAGGCGGTCACGCCGGCGACGCAGATATGCAATGCCGCAACGCTGGGTATCAACACTTTGCTGGGCCTTCAAGGAATCATATAAATGAGCGCGTTCATCCCACCCATTCCCTCCGATGCCGCAGTGCGCCTTAATTATCATGACGGCATGTTCCTGACTGCGCAAAACATGACGCTGGAGCAGAATTATTTTTCCAACTGGATCAAGCTGCAGAACCAGTGCCTGTACACCCCAGGCGTGCTGAACGGCTTCGATGTCGTGCTGCAGAACAATACCCTGGTGGTGGCGCCCGGCGTCGGCTTCGATTCCAGCGGCGATTTCCTGGTGTTTCCAGGCACCAGCGGCAACATGGTGCCGGCGGCGACCAACCAAGGCGACAGCTACGGACTGTATGCGGTATATCCGCCCACTCCCAACGTTTCCACCGACACCCTGGACCAGGCCGCCGTGCTGCAAAGCGCTTCATTGACCTACCCGCCGAGCAACTCGATCATCCTCGCCACGGTGACGATGGACAGCGCCAATCCCGGCATCATCAAAAGCATTGTCGACAGCCGGGTAGCGGTCACCAGCCGCCTGCCGGCCGAGCTGGGCAAGATGGCGGTCATCCAGTCCGGCCTGGCACAGGGCCTGGACGGCGCGCGTCACGGCAGCATCACGTTCGACACCCGCACGCTGCTGAAAGTCGGCGACCGGGTGTCGCAGCGGGTGTTTTACTTGGCCGCACAGGGGCCGGCTTTCAATGTGCCGCCCAGCGTCAACGCCACCGTGGTCGGCTCTTTCCCCTATGCGGTCAGCGTCAGCAATGTAGGCACTTCGCAGTTCACCTTGGACCTGGTAGCGATAGAAACCCGTGCCACCAGCGAGCCGTCGGCGCAGGTGAACTGGCTGGCCTTGTCCAACTCTTCCACGCTTGAGAACGCCTGACAGGAATCGCACCATGAGCAGTTCATTGATTCAACGTCCAAACTATTTCGCCGGCGAAGCCTTGCTGACCAGCGATTTTGCTTGCGAACAGCAGTACCACATGGATATCCAGAGCTTCAATAACCAAAGCCTGTATATCTGTGGCATCGCCAGCGGACTCGAGGTGTTCTGGGACGCCGAAAGCAGCGCCAACCAGGTGGAGGTCAGCCCGGGCATGGCGATCGACGGCCTGGGCCGCCAGATCATCCTGCTGCAGCCGCAGGTGGTGCGGTTGGACAATGTGGTGGCGGGAGCGACGTATTTCCTCAGCATCAACTACAACCAGGTGTATGCCGCTTACAGCGACGAGACCGGCGTCGCCGGCTACAAGCGGATCGTGGAGCAGCCGCAGATCCAGTATGTGCGCAACCTGCAGCAGCCGGCCATGAACATCCTGCTTGCCGTCATCAGTTTCACCACCCAGGGCAACATCAACCAGCTGACGTACCGCTCGGGCAACATCGAGCGGCGCTATGTCGGTTC
>NZ_JAQGLV010000277.1 GCF_028292705.1 Collimonas fungivorans
ACGACTGGCTGACCATGCTGCTGCTGGAAGTCAATCCCTGGCTGGAATGGCTGGGCGTCAGCGTCGCCGCCGGCAACGCGCCATTGGACGTGACTTACGACAATGCGCTGCGCATCAAGGCGCACTATGGTCTGGAGGTGCCGATCTACCGCGGCTGCGCGGAACCGCTCAACGGCCGCCAGGAAACCGCCCAGTGCATCCTCGGGGAAACCGGCATGCGCACTACCGGCGCCAGCCTGCCGCCGGTGGCTGCAGCGGAGCCCGACGCGGTGGCGCCCAACCTGCACGCATGCGACGCCCTGGTCGCGGCGATACGCCGGCATCCTGGAGAGATTACGCTGCTGGCGATCGCACCGCTGACCAATGTCGCGACGGCCCTGTTGCAGGCGCCCGATATCGCAGCGAAAATCAAGGAAATCATCCTGATGGGCGGCTCCACCGACCAGGGCAACCACACCGCCGCCGCCGAATTCAATATCTATGCCGATCCGGAAGCCGCCGATGTCGTATTCCGCAGCGGCGTACCGTTGCGCATGTTCGGGCTGAACCTGTGCCGCCAGCTTGCCGTGACCAGCGCCGAGGTAGCGCAACTCAGGCAAGTAGGCACGCAGCGCAGCGAATGGCTGGCGGGTTACCTGGAAGGCTACCTGCGTATCCGCAGCGCCGACGGCAGCGTGCCCATGCCGATGTACGACCCGGTGGTGGCCCTGTACCTGCGCTGGCCCGAGCTGTTCGAGTTCAAGCCGGCGCACGTCGACATCGAACTGGACGGCCGCCTCACGCGCGGCATGACGGTGTGCGAATTCCGCGTGCCGAAACGCGCCGCCGCCAACGTCGAGATCGCCATGGTCACCAATGGCTGGCTGGCCATGCAGCACCTGATGGAAGATTTGCTACCGGCCATATCCTGAACCAGCGCCTCCGGTGCGCACGGCATTTTTCAATCGAAACAAACGAATCACCATGAACAAATTTTTATCGTTTTCAATCGGCTGCGCCGGATGGCTTGCCTCATGAGCCACATCAAGCGCGGTGTAAACATCCCCGATGCCCAGCGCCTGGAGCAGTTCCTGCGCGCCATCCCCAAGGTCGAACTGCATTGCCACCTGTACGGCACGGTGCGCAAGCAAACCTTCATCGAACTGGCGGCCAAGGCCCGCAACGCTGTCAGCCGCGAGGAAATCGAGGCTTTCTATACCCGCGGCGAAAAACCGGTCGGCGTGCTGCGCGTGCTGCGGGCGCTCGATGCCCACCTGATCGCCAGCCCGGCCGACCTGCACCGCATCACCTATGAATACCTGCAGGACGCCGGACAGCATGGCGTGCGCTACGCCGAATTCTTCTGGAATCCGACCGGCACGGTGCACGTCTCGCAGATAGGTTACGCTTCCGCACAAGACGCGATTGTCGCGGCAATCCGCGACGCCTTGCACGACTTCGGCGTCGTCGGCCGCCTGCTGCCCAGCATAGACCGCGAAGCCGATCCGGCGGCGGCGGTGGAAATGGTGGAATGGATGTGCGCCCACCGGCGCGACGAAGTGATCGGCATCGGCATCGACTACCGTGAAAACGACCGGCCGCCGGAACTGTTCTGGAAGGCTTACCGCGACGCCCGCCAGGCCGGCTTCAAGACCACCGCCCATGCCGGCGAATTCGGCATGCCCTGGGTCAATGTCGAAAGCGCGCTGGAACTGCTCAAGGTCGACCGCATCGATCATGGCTATACTGTGGTCGACAACCCCGAGCTGGTGCAGCGCTGCATAGAGCGCGACGTGATTTTCACGGTAGTGCCGACCAATTCCTATTACCTGCGGGCGCTGGCGCCGGAGCGCTGGCATCTCGACCATCCGATCCGCGAGATGGTGCGGATGGGACTGCGCGTGCATCCGAATACCGACGACCCCACCTTGCACCAGGTCACGCCGACCCAGGCCTGGCTGATGATGCTGCAATTCGGCCTCGACCTCGACGCGCTGCGTGCATGCTTGCTGAACGGCCTGGACGGCGCCTGGATAGACGCGGCCACGCGGCACGGCTGGCGCCAGCAATGGAGCGCCGAATTCGACACGCTGCGCAGCCAGCTGGCGCCGATAGCCTGATTCAAGTGGAGTTTTTTTCCGGCGCGATTTTCAGCAGCAGGTAGTTCGCCGCATCGAAACGACGCGTGATCTGCCGGTATTCAAAGCTGAAACCCGGCCACAGGGTGTTGTTCTTGCCATCCTTGGTCAGGTACCAGCTGCGGCAGCCGGAATCCCAGACGGTGCCGCGCAGGCGGCGCTGGATTCCGCGGTTGTATTCGGTTTGCACCTGTGCTTTCACCTCCAGCGAATGCAAACCCTGCTGCCGCATCATGGCGATCGCCCGCACCACATAGTTCACGCCCGATTCGATCATGTAGATCATGGAGTTGTGCCCCAATCCAGTATTTGGCCCGGTGATCATGAAATAATTGGGAAAACCCGCCAGCGTCGCGCCTTTGTAGGCTTCCAGGCCATGCGCCGCCGCCTCGCTTAGCAAACTGCCGCCGCGGCCGCGTACTGCGATCGCACCCAGGGTATGCTGCACATCAAAACCGGTGCCGAAAATGATCGCATCGACCGCACGCTCCTCGCCATTGCGGCCGACCACGCTGTGCGCGCGCACTTCCGCGATGCCGTCGGTCAGCACCGCCACATTGCTGCGCGCCAGCGCCGGATAATAATCGTTCATCAGCAAGATGCGCTTGCAGCCCAGGGCGTAATCCGGCGTGACCTTGCTGCGCAGTCCGGCGTCATGCGGAATCTGTTTCCTGATGTGGCGCCGCGCCAGGGGCTGGATCAGGTGCAGCAGCAACGGCAGCTTGGCAAACGCCACCAGCCGCATTTCATACAGCACGTAAGTGAGTCCCCGGTACAGCCACTGCAAGGGCTTTACCCGGCGCAGGAGCCGCTGTTCGAACCGGCTGATCGTGCGGTCTGGGCGCGGCAGGACCCAGGGCGGCGTGCGCTGGTAGAGATCCAGCTGCGCCACTTTCTTGACGATTTCCGGCACGAACTGGATCGCGCTGGCGCCGGTGCCGATCACCGCAACCCGTTTTCCGGCCAGGTCGTAATCGTGCTGCCACTGGGCGGAATGGAATACGCGGCCCCGGAAATTTTCCAGGCCGCGGATCTGCGGAATCACCGGCTGCGACAGCGCGCCGGTAGCAATCACCAGCGATTTGGCGGAGAAACTGCCCTTGCTGCTGCGCAGTTGCCAGCAACCGTTTTCCTCGTCGAAATCGGCTGCGAGCAATGCCGTGTCCAGCCGGATGTAGCGCAGCAAACCGTAGTCTTCCACCAGTTTTTCGGTATAACGCAGGAGCTCGGATTGCTGCGGGAATTTCCGCGACCACGCGGCGTTCTGGGCGAACGAGAAGGAATACAGGTGGCTGGGAACGTCGCAAGCGGCGCCGGGATAATTGTTCACGCGCCAGGTGCCGCCGAAGACCGTGTCCTTTTCGAGGATCACGAAGTTCTCGATGCCTTGCTCCCTGAGCCGGATGCCCATGCAAAGCCCGGAGAAGCCGCTGCCGACGATGGCCACTTCCACGTCCGGTCCCGCGCCCGAGGGAGCGGCGTCCGGCGCCGGATTATCATATTTGACATGGCTCATATGTGCACTTTATAAATGACCAAGTGAAATTATGCAATGTGCGTAGCCGCAGACAAAAAAACCAAGAGGAAAAATGACCATGATGAGCGCCCTGATCGCTATTGCCGCCTGCCTGTTGCTGGCGCTGCTGCTGTTCGACCGGCTGCTGCCAGACCAGGCCGCGCGCCTGGCGCTGAAACTGGAACGCCGGCGTTCCGGTCTGTCCCTGGCCGACGCAGCGGTTCCCGGTTTCAGCATGCCCTATCTGCAAGGCGGCCGGGAGCAACAGGAAACTCTGGTCCTGGTCCACGGTTTTGGCGGCGACAAGGACAATTTCACCCGCGTCGCCCGCTTCCTGACGCCGCGCTACCGGGTGATCTGTCCCGACCTGCCCGGTTTCGGCGACGCCAGCCGCGATCCGGCGGCAAGTTATACGATGGCCGACCAGGTGCAGCACCTGCGCGCCTTCCTCGACCAGCTGGGCCTGGACAAAGTGCATATGGGCGGCAACTCCATGGGCGGCTTCATCGCCGCCCAGTTCAGCGCCACCTTTCCCGAGCGGGTCGCCAGCCTGTGGCTGCTGGATGCGGCGGGGACCGCGGCGGCGCAAGGCTCGGCCATATTGCAGCGTTACCTGCAGACCGGCGAAATGCCGCTGCTGCTGCGCAGCGAACAGGATTTTACGGAATTGATGCACACCACCACCCATCGCCCGCCGTTTTTGCCCTGGTCGGTGCGCACCGCCCTGGCGCGGCGCGCGGTGCGCGACTATCCTCTGCACAGCAAGATCATGCAGCAACTGACCGCATCGCCGCTGCTGGAGACCCGATACGCGGCCCTGGCGACACCCTGCCTGATCGTCTGGGGCCAGCAGGACCAGATCCTCGATCCGGCCGGGGCATACAGTTTCCAGGCCTTGTTTCCCAATAATCAGTTGCAGATGATGGCCGGCATAGGCCATTTGCCCATGGTGGAAGCGCCAAAACGCAGCGCCCTCGACTACCTGGCATTTCGCACAACCCTGGCTGGACAGGCATCCAAAGCAGTTGCCCTCGGGAAAAATTAACGACAGGCCCGGCCCGGAAAACCTTGTTTAAGCAAGCCTTAAGTAAAGCCAAGTAGAATTACCCAATCTGAACGCTTGCCCGGCGTGCGGGTCGAATTGCCACAACGCCGGCCTGCCGGCGGCCATTCCTGATGTAACGGGCAAGCACAATGCCCTTGCCGCTCAAATCAACACCGAACTTTGAATTGAAGGTTATATGCGCTTAAAAAACAGTCTGTTATGTGTCATCCTGGCAATTTCGACCGCCGCCCACGCGCTGGAAGCCGGGTCGCCGCCGGTCCTGTCGCCGCTGCAGCAGCAAGCGCAGGCGGCGCACCTGAGCGCGCAATTCCTGACCCGTTTCCATTACAAGCCGGTGCCGCTGGACGATACCTTGTCGACCAAGGTCATCAACCGCTACATCAAGTCGCTCGACCCGGAAAAATTCTTTTTCGTGCAGGCCGATATCGATCAGTTTACGGCAGAGAACACCAAGCTGGACGACGCCATTTACCGCGAAGACCTGCGCATCCCCTTTGCCATTTTCAACCTGTACCAGCAGCGCATCGTCGAACGCCTGACGTATGCGCGCGAACTGCTCAAGCAGGGTTTCGACTTCAGCCAGAAAGAAGACTTCGCCTTCGTGCGCGACAAGGAACCCTGGCCGAAATCCGAGGCAGAGAGCCGCGACCTGTGGCGCAAGCGCGTCAAGAACGACTGGCTGCGCCTGAAACTGGCCGGCAAGAAGGACCAGGCAATCCGCGATACGCTCAGCAAGCGTTACGAAAATTCCCTGGCGCGCGCCTACAAGTATAAAAGCGACGACGTCTTCCAGATTTTCATGAACGCCTATGCGACCTCGATTGAACCGCATACCGATTACCTGGGCACCAGCGCGGCGGCCGATTTCGATATATCGATGAAGCTTTCCCTGGTCGGCATCGGCGCGGTGCTGCAGGAAAGAGACGAATACACCACCATCCGCGAACTGGTGGCGGGCGGCCCGGCGCAATTGTCCGGCAAGCTTGCGGTCGGCGACCGCATCGTCGGCGTCGCACAAGGCGACAAGGGCGCCGTGGTCGACGTGGTCGGCACCCGCATCGACGACGTGGTCAAGCAGATCCGCGGCGCCAAGGACACGATAGTGCGGCTGGACATCTTGCCGGCCGATGCCGGTCCGGATGGCAAGCACAAGCTGATCAGCCTGGTGCGCAACAAGATCAGCCTGGAGCAGCAAGCCGCCAAGAAAACCATCTTGACCATCAAGAGCGGCGACACCACGCGCAAGGTCGGCGTGATTACCTTGCCTGCGTTCTATGAGGATTTCGAAGGACGGCGCAAGGGCGACAAGAATTTCCGCAGCGCCAGCCGCGATGTGGCGGCGCTCCTGGCCGAACTGAAAAAAGAGAAAGTCGACAGTGTCCTGATGGATTTGCGCAATAACGGCGGCGGCTCGCTGACCGAAGCGGTGGACCTGACCGGACTGTTCGTCGGCAAGGGCCCGATCGTGCAGCAGCGCAATGCGCGCGGCGACGTCAACGTGGAGGGCGACGATATTCCTACACCGGCCTGGACCGGTCCGCTGGCCGTGCTGATCAACCGCGGTTCGGCCTCTGCCTCGGAAATCTTCGCGGCGGCGATCCAGGATTATGGCCGCGGCATCATCGTCGGCGAAGGCAGTTTCGGCAAAGGCACGGTGCAGACCATGGTCAACCTTGACGAGCTGTCGCACAACGACAAGCCGAAATTCGGCGAACTGAAGATGACCATCGCCCAGTTTTTCCGCATCAACGGCGGCACTACCCAGCTGCGCGGCGTGACTCCGGACGTCAGCCTGCCGGGTTTCTCCGATCCTGAGAGTTTTGGCGAATCGAGCTACGACAACGCCTTGCCATGGTCGCAGGTGAAGGCAGCCGACTACACCCCGGTCGGCGACGTAAAGGGCCTGCTGCCGCAGCTCCAGAGCCGGCACGATGCGCGCATCGAAAAGGACAAGGACTTCCAGCGTTTCCTGGAAGACGTGACCGAGGTGAATACGCTGCGCAAGAAACGTGTCATCTCGCTTAACGAAACCGACCGGCGCACTGAAATGACCCAGCAGGAAGCTCGCCTGAAGGCGCGCGGCAAGGCTGGCGACGGCGGCGACGGCAAAGACAAGGATGCTGCCGACGCAGCCGACCTCAACCGCCAGGACGACGGCCTGCAAGCCAACGAACGCAGCTTGAGCGCGGACCTGGCAGCTGAAAAGGCGCAAAAGAACGCCAAGGACGTATTGCTGAATGAAGCAGCGCAAATCCTCGGCGACGAATCGGACCTGCTCAAGGCGAATACGAAATTCGCGGTGCAGCAGCCGGCCAAGGGAAAATGACCTGATCGATGCATGAAAAAAAGACAGGCGCTGGCCTGTCTTTTTTTTTACTCCCGGCATGGATAACCCTGGAATGCAGCGCTGCTCCAAAACGGATAGGATGATGGTCCCGGCTTGAAGCCCATCCTTTTTGGAGCCTGACATGCAGTCCTTATCGATGTATCAAATTTCTGTTCCAGTGTTCGTGCGCGGCCTGGGTGTGCTTGCGGGCTATCTGGAGAAGGCGGAGGCCCATGCCAAAGCCGGCAATATCGACCCTGCCGAGATGGTCAACGCAAAACTGGCGCCGGACATGCTGTCGCTGGCCGGGCAGATCCAGCGCGCCAGCGACACCTCGAAGAATGCAATCGGCCGTTTGTCGGCAGTCGAAGCACCACGCTTTGAAGACAACGAGACGACCATTGCGGAGTTGCAGGCGCGGATAGCGAAGACGATCGCGTTTCTGGAAAGTGTGCGGCCAGAGGATTTGCATGGAAGCGAGACGCGTCCGGTCACCCTGGTTTTCGGCAAGTTAAAAACCACCATGCAGGGCGATGCCTACCTGCTCACGTTTACCGTGCCGAATTTTTTCTTTCACATAGCCACCGCACACGCCATCTTGCGAAACAAGGGAGTGGCCGTAGGCAAACTGGATTATCTCGGCCATTTCGACATGGAACCGGCCTAGCAGCAATCAATTAGGGTCAGAGTCGAATTACCGTTTAAAAAATTCGACTCTGACCCTAATTAATGATGCGCGGAGCAGATGCTGCCGCTTTAGCCCGCACTATCTATGCGGCCGGGTTGCGGTTGAAGTACGTCAATGCCGACATGGCACAGTTCCTTTTCCTGAGTCCGCCTCTGCAAGGCGTGCAAGATAGCGAGGCTGTTAGCTGCCTGCTCAACCGGCTGGCTCCTGGCTTGCGCGATTTCCAGGTAAAGATCCTCGATCTCGGCAACGGCTCGTTCGTTACGTGGGCTCGCCTCGAATACGCTTAAACCTCGATCGAAGATGCGGCGATCATCTATCCACTCGTGGATTACCGTCTCGGCTAGCGTTGCAGTCAGAATTTCCTTTGCCAGGGCCTGTGCCGGACTGGTTTCCGTGTTGGCGCCAGCGCCAAACGCGCTGATGGACTGGACTTCGACCACCAGTATGCGCAACGCGGGATTGAACAGCCGCGCAGCTTCGATGCGCTCGATCAGCGCCTGCCGGTTACAATCCTGGCGAGAATGGACCGGAATCACCAGCACATCGGTGACGACCAGTGCCGCATTGGTGTTGCGAGCGTCGCTGCCATCCGCATCGACCACCGTTTCTGGATAATGCACCCGATAGTAGGATGCCGGATTTTCCAGGTCCGACTCCAGGTCTACGCTGCCACGCACAGTAATCTTCTGCTTTGCGCCGGCAGCCCGGCGCCGAGTATTCCAGCCCAATGCATACTGCAGCGACGTGGCGTCAGCCAGCAGCACCCTGCGCTGGCTCTGTGCGCAATGCGCAGCCAGGTTGAGTGCGATGATTGAACGTTTGGCAAATTCGTCTTCGCTGAAAATCGTGATGATCATGATAAGGCCCGCCTGCTGTCTCTGATGAGACCAGTCTAGGGAAACGCGTATAAAGATGTCGTAAAAATGTAGGCGGATTGTATAAACGACGGCTAAAAAAAAGCCAGCTCCAAGGCTGGCCTATTCAAAACACCATGTCTCGACCTGGTTCACATGCTGTCAGCCGGATCCGGCCCCAGTTCCAGCACCCCGCGCAACTCCTTCTTTGCAGCGTCGAATGCGGTTTTGAAGTCATCCCGGGTCTGCAGCCTGGCGGCGATCACCGTGCCTGTGATGCGACCGGTTTCGATGTCGGAACGGTAGTGCACGCCGCCGATGATGCGGTTGTTGGCGTATTCGGCGGCGCGCGCCATGATCTCGGCGCGTTTTTCCGGCACCATGTTGGACAAGACGATGCCCATCAGCGTGCCGGCCGTGGCGTGGCCGGACGGGTAGGCGCCGGAGCGCGACAATTTGACCACCGGCTTGACCAGGTCGCTATACATGAATGGCCGCGAACGCTTCCAGATGTCCTTGTAGGTGTCGACCACGGCGCCTTCCGAATCAACCACGCGCTGGAAGAACTGAGCAAACAGCGGCAGCTGGTCGCGCTTGAACTTTACTCCCATCACGTCGGCAAAACGCCAGATGTCTTCCGTGGCGTCGGCTTGCGAGCGCGCCACCATTGCCGGCGTGCGCGCGGCTTGCAGGGCGAGGATTTCGCTGAGCTCGGCCTTGGTTTGCGGGGAATCGTTGGCGGGCGGCGGCGGCAGCAGCTTGACCAGGTCGATTTCCTTCGACGTGATGAATGGATTTTCCTCGCGCGCCAGCACCGATGCACTGCAGGCGACGAAAGACATGAGCAGTATTGAGGCAATGAGTTTACGCATGAACGGCACTTTCAAATAAAAAAGGCAGGGAGCGGCGCTCCCCGCTCGTTGCTTAAAAATCCAGGTTCAGCGCCAGCGACAGGCTGCGCGCCGGCAGCAGCGTCAGCGCATCGCCGGGCGCCGGCGCCGAGGTATTCGTGCTGGCCGGGTTGACGCCGACTATGCTGTGCTTGTCGAACAGGTTATTGATGCCGAACTGGATCTTGGCCTGCTTGACGAATTGCGCCGGGCGCTTGATCGTGTAGTTGACGAACAGGTTGGAGATGGTGAACGGGCTGATCTTGACCGCCTGGTGCACGCTGCCGTTGTCGTTGTACATGGTGCCGACCCGCTTGTTGAGCCAGCCGATATCCCAGCCGCCGCGGTTGTAGTTCAGGCCCAGCGTTTCGGTGTCGCTGGGGGCGCCGGCCACCCATTGGCCGCTGGCGAACTTGGCGCTGCCGTAGGTGGCGTTGGCGTACAGGCTGAAACCGGCGCCCAGCACCACGTTGCCTTCCGCTTCGATGCCCTGGGTGGTAGAGCTGCCGTTGGCGAAGAAGGTGGTATTGCCGGCATTGTCGGTGAACGACGAATACGCGTTGTCGAACTTGATGTGATAGGCATCGACGTCGAACGTGAAGCTATCCGATTTCCAGACCGAACCGACCTGGAACGTCTTGCTCTTGATCGACGACGGCAAGGCCGTGACGTTGGCGTTCTTGACATCGAACACGCTGCTCGGCGGAATTTCATCGCCGGCGGCGTACTGGCCGTAGATCGACCAGTTCGGCTGCAGCATGTAATGCACGTCGATCGAAGGCAGCACCGTGTTGTAGGTGACTGCGTGCTGGACGCTCGGCTGGCCGCCCAGGTTGCCGACGGTCTTGCCGTTATCGGCATACTGGGTCAGGTCCTGCCGGTACGACGAATACTTCACGCCCGGCGTGATTTTCAGGTCCTTGGCGACCTGGAATTCGTATTCGACGAAAGGCTGCAAGGTAGTGGTCTTGAAACGTTCGTGGAAATTCGGCAGCGCCGCATCGACCCAGGTACGCGGATCGGACGGGATCTGGTAGCGGTTGGTGTCGGCGTTTTCCGCCCACAGGCCGGTGCGCAGGATGCCGAAAGCGGATTCCTGGCTCAGCCGCAGCAGGTTGCCGTAGGTGCGGTAGCTGTTGAGCTTGTCGGTGGCGCTGGTGGCGGTGATGGTGCTGCCGTTGTAGTTCTGCTGGTTGTGATAGGCATAGGTGTAGAGCTTGTCGTCCAGCTTCCAGCCGCCGCCCAGGTTGGAAGTGAGGCCGGCGTATTCGAAATCCGAAGTCACATGGTAGAAATTGTAGCCCCAGTAGTTGGCTTGCTTGGGGTCGTTGCTGAGTAGGTAGTCGTCGCCGAACTGCGCGACCTGGGCCCGCGTCGGGCCCTTGGTGTTCGGGGTATTGGCTTTCAGGTCGATGTAAGAGCCGAACAAGGTCAGCGCCGTGTCTTTGGTGAACGCATATTGATACTTGAGCGAAACCGCGTCGCGGGTCTGCTTGTTGTAGCTCTGGTAGCCGTCCGATGTCATCTGGTGCGCATTGACCAGCAGGTTGGAAGCGCCGTCGGCGCCGAACTGGCCGCTTTCAAATTCCGCGCCGTAGATCTTGGTGTTGAACGAACCGTAGGAATCGAACACGCCGATGCGCTGCTCCGGTTCCAGGTTGCGCGACAGCAGGTTGACCGAACCGCCAAAGTTGGCCGGGCCGATGGTGGCGGCCGATCCAGGGCTGCGGTCGATCACCGCGCCGCCCAGGAACTGGCTGGGGAAAAATGCCCAGGTGTGATGCGACGGACTGTTGGTGTCCTGGAACGGGATGCCGTCGAAGCTGACCGTATAGTCGCCGTCGGCAAAGCCGCGGAAGAACGTCTTGGTGTCGCCCAGGCCGACGCCGTTCGGGCTGTAGCTGTACATGCCTGGCGTCATCTGCAGCACCTGGCTGAAATCGGCCACCGGCGAAGTCAGGTTGCGGATGAATTCATCGCTCACTATCGATTGCGCCGAACGCGCCGCCAGTGAACCCTGCGACAGCGCGGTCTTGGCTGCGGTAACCGCCTTGCCGGTAATTTCCACGATGCCGGTATCGCCGTCGGCGCCGCCATCGCCGGCAGCGGCGACTTGCTGTGCGCCGGCCATCATCGGCGCAGCCATGCAGACTAATGCGTACAAGACCTGCCGGGTGCCTGGTTTCAAACTGGGGCGCTTCATTTCGATGTTTCCTTTTTAGAATCGTTGCGGCAAAAAAATCGGAAGAAAATATCCGGCGTATGGCATGCATGGAGCCGTTAGCCGTAGTTCGGGGCGAAGCATAAGCCTTGAAAATTAAGCGAAAATGAGCTGTGCGGAATCTGTCTGATTTACGTCAATCGACGGCATATTTCATGCGCTGGTCACAATCGGCTGCTATCTTCAAAGGTCGACCAAGGCGGATCCGATGCGCTTACTTCTGATTGAAGACGACTACATGCTGGGCAACAGCATCCGCACAGGGTTCTATCCCTATGGGTTCACCGTCGACTGGACCCAGGACGGGATTGCCGCCGAAGCCGCGCTGGCTGCCGAGACTTATTCCGCAGTGCTGCTGGACCTGGGCCTGCCGCGCAAATCAGGACTGGAAGTGCTGAAAAAAATGCGCTCCGACAGCAACGGCACGCCGGTAATCATCCTCTCGGCCAGCGACCGCGTGCTGAACCGGATCGAAGGACTGGACGCCGGCGCCGACGATTACCTGAGCAAACCGTTCGACCTCGATGAACTGGCGGCGCGCGTGCGCGCCTTGCTGCGCCGTAGCGGCGGCCGCACCAGCCCGCTGCTGACGCACGGCGACATCCATTTCGACCCGGCCAGCAATACCGTCGCCTACAAGGGGAAAAACATCGCCTTGAGCAGCCGCGAGCTGATGGTGCTGGCGGCATTGATCGAGAAACCGGGTGCAGTGCTGTCGCGCGCGCAGCTGGTCGACAAGGTATATGGCTGGAACGATGAGGTGGAGAGCAATACCATCGAGGTGCATATCCACGCGCTGCGGAAAAAACTGTCCCCGGGCGTGATCCGCAACATCCGCGGCCTGGGTTATATGCTCGCCGGCGAAGAGAACTCGTGTGTCAATTAGGAACCGCCTGCTGTTCTGGCTGCTGTCCGGGCTGACAGTCCTGGGCGCATGTTTTGTGCTGGCCGACTACCTGATCGACCGCGCCCTGCTGGCCGACATCTACGACGACCAGATGAGTCAGATTGCATCCGCCATCCCGGTGCATTTCAGCGGCAGCGACCTGGAAACCAGCGGCCCGGCGCTGAAATACGACGGCGACGACAGCATCCTGCAGATCTGGGATCAAAACGGCAAGCTCAGCTACAGCTCCCATCCGGCCATCGTCCTGCCGCGATTTTCAACCCTGGGTTTCAGTGAAACAAAATGGCGCGGCAGCGAGTGGAAACTGTTCATCCGCAAGACCGACCGCAACCTGATCCAGGTAGCGCAATCACTGACCGGCAGGCGTAATATCGCCATCGAGCACGCACTGCGTTCGCTGATACCGCTGCTGATTTTCTTGCTGATCATGGCCCTGCTCATCCACTGGAGCGTCGGCACCGGCCTGCAATCGCTGACCCGCCTGTCGCAGGAGCTGGCCAAGCGCACTCCCGACAAGCTGGGCCGGCTCGCTACGCAGGACCAGCCGGCCGAAATCAGGCCGCTGACGCATGCGCTCGACACCTTGCTGCAGCGCCTGGGCGTCGCCCTCGAAGGCCAGAAAAAATTCATCGCCGATGCCTCGCATGAATTGCGCACCCCACTGGCTACCTTGCAGATCCAGACCCAGCTGGTGGAACAGTCGCTGGGCAGCGGGCGCGAAACCCGCGCGCTGGCGGACCTGAAGGCCGGCGTCAAGCGCACCAGCCACCTGGTCGAGCAATTGCTGATGGTGTCGCGCCTGGAGTCGGCCGGCATCCACGATCCGCACATTCCGCTGCAGCTGCATGAAATTGCCCGCGAGGTCACCATCGACCTGATCCCCTATGCCTGCACGCGCAAGATAAATCTCGGCGTCGAGCAGCTGGACGCCGGCCTCATCATGGGATCGGAGCATCATCTGCACATCCTGCTGCGCAACCTGATCGACAACGCAGTGCGCTACACCCCCAGCGGCGGCCAGGTCGACGTCACCATCCGCGCCCGGCAAGATGAGATCCTGCTGGAGATCGAAGACAGCGGGCCGGGCATTCCGCCGGCCGAACGGGAACGCGTGTTCGACCGCTTCTACCGTTGCCTGGTGCCGCAGGCCACCGGCAGCGGCCTTGGCCTGGCGATCGTCAAGCAGGTGGCGGAACTGCACCAGGCTGAAGTACAGCTGGGCCAGGCCCGGCGCCTGTCGGGATTGAAAGCCAGCGTCATCTTCAAAAGAGCAGCATAAGCGCGCCGCAAAATTCCTGTTGACTTAAAGTTTACTTGAACTTGCATACTGCGCCAGTCAACCACTGATCTTGGGGCCGTCACATGAATCAACTACTACGCGAACCAACCCTGCACCGCCTGCTCGACGCCAACGTCCGCTTTGCCAGCGACGGCAAGGGCACCACCAATCATTGTCCGATGGCGCTGTGCGCCCTGGCCGGCATGGGCGCCCAGCCGGAGCGCCTGCAGGAATTTTTTGACATGTGGGAGCGCCGCTTCACCGTGCCCGCCAGGCCCGCGGTTAACGCGGTCAACCGCGAAACATGGCTGGCCTGCATCGGCGACACCAACGCCTTTCCCGCGCTGCGCGAGTATTTTGAGGAGTGGATCTGGAGCGCAGGCGCCGATGCCGTGCTCGAACAAGTGCTGGGCAAGATACCGTTTGCACCGGCCAGCGGCGCGTTCCATGCCCTGATCCGGCTTGCCTACGGTCTGGAAGCGCAGCATCTCAGCGAAATCGCCGCCGGGCTGGCGGCGCTGGTCTGCGGCAACCTGCATATCGACACCGGATCGCACCGGCGCGCGCCGGCGGCTTCGGTAAACCAAGGCCTGGCGATTTTGTCGCGGGCGTTGCATGGCACGGTATTCACCGGCGGCATGATTGTCGCGCGCCTGCGGGCGGTAGCCGATTACCCGTTGTTTTACGCGGTGCTGCCGGCCGCGCCGGCGCAGCCGCAGCTGCTGGACGACATGGCGCGGGCGGCAATTTCCTTGTACTGGCAGACCAATAATTTCACGGCCCTGCATATCGTCACCGGCCTGCATGCGGCGCGCCGGGTGCTGTCCCATTTGCCGGCAGCGCTGGTCCAGCGCCTGCTGCCGGAGTTGTGGGTGGCGCTTTGCGCTGCATATGTGTCGATAGGCGCGCCTCCCCTGGCAACATCGAATGCGGTACTCGATGACGAGGAAACCCTGGCCGACAGCCCCGACACCTGGCAGGACCTGTTCACCACCACCATCGCTTCCGACGACGACCATGTGATCAAGATGGTCTACACCTGCTATTGCGAAAACCTGCGCGCGCCGTCGCCGCTGTACCTGGCGGCAGCGGCGCGGCGGGCCGGCCGCATGTTCCAGATGCATTGACGGGCGGCCGTCGCGGCCCTGGCAGCCGCACCGGCTATGGCAGGTCGACGATCTCGACCCAGTTGGGATTTGCCCCCATGTCGTACTGGTGCAGCAAACGCAGGGCGCCGCTGTTCTGGTCGATGGCGTAGCTGCTCATGCAGTTCGATTTCTGGCCGACCGCCAGCAGGTAGCGGCCGCCGGGATCGATATTGAAACCGCGCGGCTGGGTCTCGGTAGGAAATGTGCCGATCAGGGTCAATGCGCCGCTGTCAGGATCGACAGCAAACCCGGCAAGCGTGCTGGAGGTGCGCTCCGAGGCGTACAGGAAACGGCCGTCGGGCGTCAGGTGCAGGTCGGCCGGCGCCAGCGCCGCGCCCTGGAAATCCTTGGGCCGCAGGGAAACCGAAGCCTGCAATGTCAGGGCGCCGCTGCCGGCATCGTAGCGATAAGTATTGAGGCTGCCGTCCAGCTCGTTGGTGCCGTAGACAAAACGGGCGCGGCGGTCGAACACGAAATGGCGAGGACCGGCGCCCTGCCTGGTTTCCACATACGGCGGAACGTTAGGCGTGACCTGGCCGCTGCTTGCATCGAAGCGATATTGCAGGATGACGTCGCCGCCCAGGCTGCTGGCGAACAGGTGGGTATTGGCAGGGTCAGTCGCTATCGCGTGGGCTTTTTCACGGGTCGGAATCACGGCCAGCGGCTGCGCCCCGACATCGCCCTTGGCGGCAATCGGGTTGACGGAAATCTTGTTGCCGGTGTAGGACGCCGCCAGCAAGAAACGGCCCGTCTTGTCGGTCGCCAGGTTAGCCATGTTGTCGGCCAGCGGCACCGTCGACAACAGGCTCAGCTTGCCGCTCTGGCGGTCGATGGCGAAACTGCTGACTGAATACGGCAGCGAACGCAAGGAGGCGTACAGGAAGCGACGGTCGGGGCTGACCGCCAGCGGCATGACCGTGCCGCCGGTCGCTACCTTCTCCACCAGGCTGGCGCTGCCGTCCGACTGGCTCAGCTCCATGACATAAATATCACGGCTGTCGGCGTTCGATACGTACACCATGGTTTTGGCCGAGGCCATAGCCGAAACGTTCATCATCATGAACCCCAGGGAAAGACACAGCCGGCCGAAATGTTGATGCATTTTATCCTGTCAGGTGATCGGCGCCGGATTGAACAGCGTCAAGGCATTGTGCAGTTTGTGATGCTCGGCCCAGGTCTGCTTGCGGCCGCTGGCGACATCCAGCATCAGGTGGAACAGTTCCCAGCCGACGTCTTCGATGCTGGCTTCGCCGCTGGCGATGCGGCCGGCGTTGATATCCATCAGGTCGTGCCAGCGCCGCGCCAGGTCGTTGCGGGTGGCGACCTTGATCACCGGCACCGCGGCCAGACCGTAGGGCGTGCCGCGGCCGGTGGTGAATACATGCAGATTCATGCCGGCCGCCAGCTGCAAGGTGCCGCAGACAAAATCGCTGGCGGGCGTGGCAGCGTAGATCAAACCCTTCTGCTTCAGTTTGTCGCCTGGCGACAACACGCCGGAAATCACGCTGCTGCCGGATTTGACGATAGAACCCATGGCCTTTTCGACGATGTTGGCCAGGCCGCCCTTCTTGTTGCCGGGCGTGGTGTTGGCGCTGCGGTCGACGCCGCCGCGGGTCAGGTAATCGTCGTACCAGGCCATCTCGCGGATCATGGCTTGCGCCACCTCGGCGCTGGCGGCGCGCGCAGTCAGCTGGTCGATGCCGTCGCGTACTTCAGTGGTTTCGGAAAACATCACGGCGGCGCCGGCGCGCACCAGCAGGTCGCTGGCGAAGCCTACCGCCGGATTCGCGGTCACGCCCGAGAAAGCGTCGCTGCCGCCGCATTGGACGCCGACCACCAGCTCCGACGCCGGGCAGCTAACGCGGCGCCGCTTGTCCAGTTCAGCCAGTTGTTCTTTTGCCGTGGCCATGATGGACACGATCATCGACTCGAAACCGACATGTTCGGCATCTTGCAGGCACACCACGCGCAAGCCGTCTTCCTTGCCGCCGGTGCTTTGGATGGGGATCGAACCTTGCGGAAACAGGCGGCCCGGCTGCAGTTTTTCGCAACCCAGGCTGACCACCATCGCCTGGCCGCCGAAATTCGGGTTCATGCTGATGTTGCGCAGGGTGCGGATCGGAATCTCGGCGCCCGGCGCATCGATCGCCACGCCGCAGCCATAGGTGTGCTCCAGGCCTATGACATCGTCGACATGCGGATAACGGGGCAGCAGCTCGGCCTTGATGCGCTTGACCGCATGCTCCACCACGCCGGACACGCATTGCACCGTGGTGCTGATCGCCAGGATATTGCGGGTGCCGACCGTGCCGTCGGCGTTGCGGTAGCCTTCGAAGGTGTAACCTTCCAGCGGCGCTGCCGCTGCCGGCGTGCGGGTGGCGATCGGCAGGTTGCTCAGCTCCCGCGCCGGCGGCATCCTGACCAGCGATTCTTCGATCCAGCTGCCCTGCGCGATCGGCCGCTGCGCATAGCCGATCACCACGCCGTAGCGCACGATCGCCTCGCCTTCGGCAATCTCGCTCAATGCAACCTTGTGGCCTTGCGGCACCTTGTCGCGCAGCACCAGCCCGCAGGGAAATACCGAACCGGCCGGCAAGCCGCCGTCGTTGGCGACGATGGCGACGTTGTCTTGCTCCTGCATGCGGATGTACAGCGGCGTATTGTTGTCTGTTGCGGCCTTGCTCATGGTGCGACTCCGGATAATTTTGGCTGCCCTGCGTCGTCCAGCGGCTTGAGCTCGACGCGCTTGATGTCTTTCACGATCACCAGGTAGCTGATCACGGCCAGCAAGGCATTGGCGCCGACGTACATCAGCGCCCACTCGAAGGAGCCGGTCTGCTTGATGATATAGCCGATCACGATCGGCGCCGTGATGCCGGCGATATTGCCGAACATGTTGAACAGGCTGCCGGTGAGGCCGATGATTTCTTTCGGCGAGGTATCCGCCACCACTGCCCAACCGAGGGCGCCGACACCCTTGCCGAAAAACGCCAGCGCCATGATGCCGACCACCATCCACTGGGTATCGACGTAATTGCACAAGATCATGGTGGTCGACAGCAGCAGGCCGGCGACGATAGGAATCTTGCGCGCCCAGGTCAGCGAAAAACCGCGCTTGATCAGTCGGTCAGAAATCAGGCCGCCCAGCACCCCGCCCAGGAAACCGCAGATCGCCGGCAGCGACGCCACGATGCCGGCTTTCAGGATCGACATGCCGCGCTCCTGCACCAGATAGATCGGAAACCAGGTCAGGAAAAAATAGGTGATGGTATTGATGCAGTACTGGCCGAGGTAGACGCCGGCCAGCATGCGGTTGCTGAGCAGCTGCTTGAGATAGCCGAGCTTGACGCCGCGGTTTACCTGCGGCCCCTTGCCTGCCGCTTGTCCCAGGCCTTGGTCCATGTCGACCAGGCCGCCGCCGTCGCGGATATGCGCCAGCTCCGCCGGCGTCATGCGCGGATGGTCTTTCGGACTGTGCATCATCCGCATCCAGACCATGCTCAGCACCAGCCCTGCCGCGCCCATGACCACGAACGTCTCCGACCAGCCGTAAGCATGCGTGATCCAGGCCATCAGGGGGGCGAACAAGACGGTGGCGAAATATTGCGAGGAATTGAAAATCGCCGAGGCGGTGCCGCGCT
>NZ_JAQGLV010000308.1 GCF_028292705.1 Collimonas fungivorans
AGAAGATCTACCAGGAACTGGACCTGCCGATGACCGTAGTAGACGTAGCCAGCGGCGGCGGCACCGATGCGGCGTTCGCTGCGTTGAAATCGAAAGGTGCGGTGGTGGAAGGAATGGGGCTGAGCGGATACGGCGCGCATTCGAACGACGCTGAATACGTCTTGCTGAACACCATTGTTCCGCGCCTGTATTTATCGACGCGGCTGATCATGGATTTTGCTCAAGGGAAAGTCCAGTAACATACCGTATGGCTGGGCCGCTCACCCTGCCCAGCCATACGGTAAATACCTAAACCGGTTCAAACCGAGGGCTGGAGGGCTGGAGGGCTTGATCCCGGCGCAAGCTGCAGTTACCATCTCTGCATGGAAACCAGGATCATCAAACTTGAAGAATTTGCCGGTGAGGCGCGTGACCGCCTGACGCGCATCGAAACACGCCTGGACCATATGGCCACCAAAGAAGATGTGTCCAAGCTTGAGGCCACTCTTCTAAGATGGTTTATCGGAACCGCCGTCTCCCTGACGGCCCTGGCGTTCACTGCAGCAAAACTCATTCACTGAGCGCAACGCCACCGTTGCGCAGCCAGTTCAATACGTTTATCCAATAATCCGCAGTGAATAATCGGTCGCCCGGATATCCTTGGTCAGGCTGCCGATCGAAATCCGGTCAACGCCGGTTTCCGCGATAGCCCGCACCGTGTCCATGTTGATGCCGCCGGACGCTTCCAGCAGCGCCCTGCCGTCGGTCAGCTTGACGGCGTCGCGCATGGCGTCGAGGCTGAAGTTGTCGAGCAGGACCGAGTTGGCGCCGGCGCTCAATGCTTCATCCAGCTGCACCAGGTTTTCCACTTCAATCTGTACCGTCACGTCCGCATCCAGCTTGTGCGCCGCCTGCATGGCGGCAGCGATGCCGCCGGCCGCGGCGATATGGTTTTCCTTGATCAGGATGCCGTCGTACAGGGCCAGCCGCTGGTTGTGCCCGCCGCCGACGCGCACTGCGTATTTCTGCGCTAGCCGCAGGCCGGGCAAGGTTTTGCGGGTATCGAGGATATGCGCCTTGGTGTCGGCAATGGCATTGACGTAAACGCGAGTTGCGCTGGCCACGCCGGACAGCAGCTGCAGGAAATTCAAGGCGCCGCGTTCGGCGGTCAGCAAGGCCCGGGCCGGCGCATCGATGAGGCAGACCTGGCTGTCGGCGCTCATCAGGTCGCCCTCGGCATACGACCAGTCGATGCGGATGCGTTCATCCAACTGCCGCATCACGGCTTCGAACCATGGCGCGCCGCACAGCACAGCCTGTTCGCGCACGATCACGCGCGCCTTGACCATCTGTTGTTCGGGAACCAGCTTGCCGGTCAGATCGCCGCTGCCGACGTCTTCGGCAATCGCGGTGCGGATATTGTTGTCGAACGCCGTTTGCAGCGCGGCGTCAAACGGCGCGAAACGATTCTCTAAGTTGCTAACTACGTTACTGGTAGATGTACTCATGCGGGACCGATTCCTGAAAACAGTTTTTGTTCTTGCGCCAGATCGCTGGACGGGCGCACATTGGCTTTGCGCTGGGCCGCGAAATCCAGCATGCGGTCGATGCAGACTACCGCCTTGCGGCTGGTTTCAGCGTCGACGTGGATTTCATTGCCGCCGAATTCCAGCACATCGGCCAGGTTCTGCAAGCCGTTCATCGCCATCCATGGGCAATGCGCGCAGCTCTTGCAGGTGGCGCTGTTGCCGGCGGTTGGCGCATCGATAAAGCGTTTGCCCGGCGCCGCCATGCGCATCTTGTGCAGGATGCCGTTATCGGTGGCGACGATGAATTCATCGGCATCCAGGTTCTGGGCCGCGGCGATCAGCTGGGTGGTGGAGCCGACCACATCGGCCTGCGCCACCACCGCTTCCGGCGATTCCGGATGCACCAGGATCTTGGCGTTCGGGTGCTGCTGGCGCAGCAGTTCCAGTTCGACGCCCTTGAACTCGTCGTGCACCAGGCAGGAACCCTGCCACAGCAGCATGTCGGCGCCGGTCTGTTTCTGTATGTAGCCGCCCAGGTGCTTGTCCGGCGCCCATAGGATTTTTTTACCCTGCGCGTGCAGGTGGGCCACGATGTCGAGGCCGATGGAGGATGTCACCATCCAGTCGGCGCGCGCCTTGACCGCAGCGCTGGTGTTGGCGTACACCACCACGGTGCGGTCCGGGTGCGCATCGCAAAAAGCGGAAAACTGGTCGGCCGGGCAGCCCAGGTCGAGCGAACAGGTGGCGTCCAGGTCGGGCATCAGCACGCGCTTGTGCGGGCTCAGGATTTTCGACGTCTCGCCCATGAACTTGACGCCGGCAACCACCAGCGTCTTGGCCGGATGGTCGCGGCCGAAGCGCGCCATCTCCAGCGAATCGGAAACGCAGCCACCTGTTTCTTCTGCCAGGTCCTGCAAATCGCCATCGACGTAATAATGTGCGACCAGCACCGCCTGCTGTTCTTTCAGCAGGCGCTTGATGCGCTCCTTGAGAGCGATTTTCTGGTCAGGGGTGGGAGTATCAGGGACGCGGGCCCAGGCGTGTGCGGTGCAGCTGGTACCTGCGCTGCTGCCTGAGTCCATTTGCGGCCGCTCGAATTCAACGGTTTTGATGGCGTGGGTTTGCATGGCTACGATGGGTGAGAGGGTCATGAGCTGCGGTAATACGCAATGATACGACAGAAGGCGCAACAAGACATTTTGCAACAGCAATCGGGAGGCATCGGGACAGGAATTCTACCGCCAACCTTGACATCGCGTGTGAACATTACCTTATTGCAAGCAAGAATGAACTCCCGTACTATGATTTGACAATTGTCATAAAAAAAATCTGCCGGGCTAAATGCCTGAGCATTTTGTTGCATGCATTATAAGAACACAGGGACAACATGATAATTTTCGACAAAACCGATCGCGGCCGTACCGAAATAGCAACACGCGGCCAGGCCGTGGCGCCGCGCCTGCGCACACTGCTGCTGCTGGTGGACGGCAAGACCAGCAACGACGAGTTGCTGCGCAAGGTAGCCGGCCTGGGCCTGGGCCAGGAACACCTGGACGAGTTGCTGCAAGCTGGCCTGATCCAGGCCAGCGCCGATAGCGGCAGCACCAAGGCCAGCACAGTCAGCAGCGCTACCCCTACCCCAGTTGAAACCCCGGCATCGAAAAGCGTGCCGCCGCCAGCCGCCGCGCCCGTGTCGGCCGAGCAGGTGCTGCCGCCGGGACAAACCCAGTTTGAAGCGATTTATCACTTCTACAACGACACCATCAAGAGCATGATCGGCTTGCGCGGCTATGGCTTGCAGCTGAAGGTCGAACGCGCCAGCAGCATCCAGGATTTCCGCGAACTGCGCCAGCAATACCTGGAGGCGGTGCTCAAGGCCAAGGGCGAGGAAATCGCCCGCAGCCTGCGCGGCCGGCTGGACCAGTTGCTGTACTTAGGCGAACGACCGCAGCAGTAATTGATGCGGCGATAAAAAAAGCGTGGCAGAGTTTATCTGCCACGCTTTTTTTTACTTCATGGCGCGGAAATATTCTCGCGCCCTCCAATTTACTCGATGCCCTGACTGCTCAGGTAATCCTCGTAGGAACCCTGGAAGTCGACTACTTCATTTTCCTTGACTTCCAATACGCGGGTGGCCAGCGACGATACGAACTCGCGGTCATGCGAGACGAAGATCAGGGTGCCGGCATATTTTTCCAGCGCGATGTTGAGCGACTCGATCGACTCCATGTCCATGTGGTTGGTCGGCTCGTCCAGCAGCAGCACGTTATGGCGGCCCAGCATCAGCTTGCCGTACATCATGCGGCCCTTTTCACCGCCGGACAGCACCTTGACCGACTTCTTGACGTCGTCGCCGCTGAACAGCAGGCGGCCCAGGCTGGAACGCACGGCCTGGTCGTCATCGCCTTCCTGGGTCCATCGTCCCATCCAGTCGGTGAGTGTCATGTCGGTCGCAAAATCTTCGGTCGGATCCTGCGGCATGTAGCCGACGTTGGCGTTTTCCGCCCACTTCACCAGGCCGCTGTCGGCCGCCAGGCCAGCGATGTCGCTGCCGCCGATGCTGCGCAACAAGGTGGTCTTGCCGGCGCCGTTGGCGCCGATGATGGCGATTTTTTCGCCGGCTTCAACCATGATGTTGAAGTTCTTGAAAATCGGATGGTCGTAAGTCTTGCTGATGCTTTGCACTTCCACCGCCAGCCGATGCAGTTTCTTCTCGCCGTCGAAACGCACGAAAGGATTGGCGCGGCTTGATGGCTTGACATCCTCGACCTTGATTTTTTCGATCTGCTTGGCGCGCGATGTCGCCTGGCGCGCCTTCGATTTGTTGGCCGCGAAGCGGCGCACGAAATCCTGCAGTTCGGCGACCTTGTCCTTGGCCTTGGCATTCACCGACAGCTGCTGCGCACGCGCTTGCGAGGAAGCCAGCATGTAGTCGTCGTAATTGCCTGGATAAACCTTGAGGGTGCCGTAGTCCATGTCGGCCATGTGGGTGCACACCTGGTTCAGGAAGTGGCGATCATGGGAAATGATGATCATGGTCGAATTGCGCTGGTTCAGCACATCTTCCAGCCAGCGGATGGTATTGATGTCGAGGTTGTTGGTCGGCTCGTCGAGCAGCAGGATATCCGGATTCGAAAACAGCGCCTGCGCCAGCAGCACGCGCAGCTTCCAGCCCGGCGCGACATTGCTCATCGGGCCTTGATGCTGGTCGATCGAGACGCCCACGCCCAGCAGCAGTTCGCCGGCGCGCGCTTCGGCGGTATAACCGTCGTATTCGGCAAACTTGGCTTCCAGGTCGGCCGCCTTCATGTAGTCGTCGTCGGTGGCTTCCGGATTGGCGTAGATCGCATCGCGCTCGGCCATCGCCGCCCACATTTCCGTGTGTCCCATCATCACCACGTCCAGCACGCGCATTTCTTCAAACGCAAACTGGTCCTGGCGCAATTTGCCCAGGCGTTCGTTCTGGTCGAGCATCACGTTGCCGCCCGACGACTCCAGGTCGCCGCCCAGGATCTTCATGAAGGTCGATTTGCCGCAGCCGTTGGCGCCGATCAGGCCATAACGGTTGCCATCGCCGAATTTGACGGAAATGTTTTCAAACAGCGGCTTGGGGCCGAACTGCATCGTGATATTTGCGGTGGACAACATCTTAGATTTGGTCTTTTCTTAATTGAATCATGGGGTTAGATAGTCGCGGCATTATACAGTATCCACCTTTGTGCACTGCATGAACCAGCATAAAACCAACGCCTGCCGCCACTATTTCCATGATTTCGACCAGATTTCCTGCCTGCCGCCTTACTTCGCCGCCAGCGATGCCGCCAGGCGCCCGACCTCCGCCAGGGTTGCATTACGCGTCGCTTCCGCCGCCTTGGTCCCGGTCAGGTAGGTTGCCACCAGCAGCGGTGCGCGGCCGGGCGGAAACAGGATACCGATGTCGTTGGTGCTGCCGTAGGCGCCAGAGCCGGTCTTGTCGCCCACCCGCCAGCCGGCCGGCAGCAAGGCCCGCAAGCGCTTGTCGCCGGTTTTATTCGCCAGCAGCCAGGTGGTCAGCTGTTTGCGCGAGTCAGCGGATAAGGCATTTCCCAACAGCAGTTGTTGCATGGTGGACAGCATCGCGTTGGGCGACGTGGTGTCGCGCGGATCGCCCGGGGTGGCCTGGTTGAGCTCCGGCTCAATGCGGTCGAGCCGGGTCACCTTGTCGCCCAGGGAGCGCATGTAGGCCGTCAACTGAGACGGACCGCCGAAGCTGTGCAGCAGCAGGTTAGCGGCGGTATTGTCGCTCAGGGTCAATGTCGCTTCACACAGTTCAGCTACCGACATGCCCTCGCCGCCGACATGTTTCTCGGTGGTAGGGGAATACGGGACCAGATCGGCCCTCTCGAAGCGGATGCGCCGCGCCAATTTTTCCTGCTCCTGATCCACGCGATGCAGCGTCAATCCCGCCGCCAGCAATTTGAAGGTGCTGCACATGGGAAACCGCTCATCGCCGCGATAGGCATGGCTTTGGCCGGTAACGGTGTCGAGAATGGCAACGCCGAGACGGCCGCCGCTTTTGGCTTCTATCTGGCGCAATTGCCGAGCGATCGGATCGGCGACCGGCTTGGCTACGGCAGCTGCCGAGGCCCAGGATTTCTGTGTGTAGCCGCCTAAGACCAGCGCTCCTAGAGCTGCCCCCAGGTTTCCGGCAAACTGGCGTCGTTTCATGTTTTCCCTCTGAATTTAGTGAACAGGGCATCAACGATAACGTTGACCCGGCCATCGCTCAAGCTACAATATCCAAGGTAAGACATAAGAAATACTATTGCAAAGATGGAGAAACAATATGCACCTCCCCTTGAATTCCCTGCGCGCTTTCGAAGTCTCGGCGCGCTTGCTCAGCTTCACCCGCGCGGCCTCCGAGCTGAACGTCACGCAAGCCGCGATCAGCCAGCAGGTAAAAAATCTTGAAGAAAGAATGGGCGTGCAGCTGTTCCGCCGGCTGCCGCGCGGGCTGGCGCTGACCGACGAGGGCATCGCCCTGCTGCCGGTGCTGGCGGAATCGTTCGGACGCATAGGGGCCGTGCTGCAGCAGTTCGGCGACGGCCGCCGGCTGCGCGAAGTATTGACCGTGGGCGCCGTAGGCACCTTCGCCGTCGGCTGGCTGATTCCCCGTCTGCGCGATTTCCAGCAAGCCCACCCGTTCGTCGATTTCCGCTTGTTCACCAACAACAACCGGGTCGACATCGCCGGCGAGGGCCTGGACTACGCCATCCGTTTCGGCGACGGCGCCTGGCACTCGACAGAAGCCGAAGAGCTGCTGGCGGCGCCGCTGTCGCCGATGTGTTCGCCCGCAGTAGCATCTTTCCTGCGCGATCCGGCCGACCTCGCCGGGCAGGTATTGCTGCGCTCCTACCGCACCGACGAATGGGCCGCCTGGTTCGCCGCAGCAGCCCTGCCCTGCCCGCTGCTGCGAGGCACCGTATTCGATTCCTCGCTCACCATGGCCGAAGCCGCCGCCCAAGGCGCCGGCGTAGCGCTGCTGCCGGCCCGCATGTTCGCCCGCGAACTGCAGCATGGCCGCCTGACCCGCCCGTTCGACATCGAAATCGCCAGCGGCAGCTACTGGCTGACACGCCTCAAATCAAAACAAGCCACCCCCGCGATGCAAGCCTTCAGAGAATGGCTGCTCGCCGCCACCAAATAAATTAGGGTCAGA
>NZ_JAQGLV010000318.1 GCF_028292705.1 Collimonas fungivorans
ACGCTCTGGCCTTCCTTGCCGCAGACGCCGACGCCGGGATCGAGCTTCATGTCGTTGCCGATCATGGAAACCCGGTTCAGCACGTCCGGACCGTTGCCGATCAGGGTTGCGCCCTTGACCGGATAGGTGACCTTGCCGTTTTCGATCATGTAGGCTTCGCTCGCCGAAAACACGAACTTACCGTTGGTGATATCGACCTGGCCGCCGCCGAAATTGACCGCGTACAAACCGTTCTTCACCGATGCCAGGATTTCCGCCGGATCCTTGTCGCCGGCCAGCATATAAGTGTTGGTCATGCGCGGCATCGGCAGGTGGGCGAACGATTCGCGGCGAGCGTTGCCGGTCACCGGCATCTTCATCAGGCGCGCGTTCATGGTGTCCTGGATGTAGCCTTTCAGGATGCCGTCTTCAATCAGGGTAGTGCACTGGCTAGGATTGCCTTCGTCGTCGATATTCAGCGAACCGCGGCGATCAGCGATGGTGCCGTCGTCCACCACGGTGACGCCCTTGGCCGCCACCCGTTCGCCGATGCGGCCGGAGAACGTGCTGGAACCCTTGCGGTTGAAATCGCCTTCCAGGCCGTGGCCGATCGCTTCGTGCAGCAGGATGCCGGGCCAGCCAGGTCCGAGCACCACGGTCATCGGGCCGGCCGGGGCTGGCCGTGCATCCAGGTTGACCAGCGCCGAAGCGACTGCATCGGCCGCGTACTGTTCCAGCAAGGCGTCACTGAAATAGCTGTAGCTGTAGCGTCCGCCGCCGCCGCTGCTGCCGGTTTCACGGCGGCCGTTCTGTTCGACAATGACCGTCACCGACAGGCGCACCAGCGGCCGGATATCGGCGGCGATCACGCCGTCGCTGCGCGCCACCAGCACTACATCGTATTCCGCGGCCAGGCCGGCCATTACTTGCACCACGCGCGGATCCTTGGCGCGCGCCAGGCGCTCTACCCGTTCCAGCAGCTTGACCTTCTCGGTGGCGTCCAGCGACACCAGCGGATCATTCGGCAGGTACAGGGAACGGCCGCCGCTTTGCTGCATGCCGGCCGCGATCTTGATCTTGCCGGCGCCCTGGCGAGCGATGGTGCGGGTGGCTACCGCGGCATCGTGCAGGGCGCGCTCGGAAATCTCATCGGAATACGAAAACGCAGTCTTGTCGCCGGAAATGGCGCGCACGCCTACTCCCTGGTCGATGGAGAAACTGCCGGTCTTGACGATACCCTCTTCCAGGCTCCAGCCTTCGCTCTTGGTGAACTGGAAGTAGAGGTCAGCGTAGTCGACCTTGTGCGTGAACATGGTCCCCAGCGCTTTCAGCAAGCTCGATTCGTCCAGGCCGAAAGGCGTCAGCAGGATATCGCGCGCGATGGCTAAAGTGCCCAGGTTTGGTTCAAATGGTTTCATTGGTATTCCGGTTTTACTGTGGTGTAGTACGGATTGTAGAGCATCCGGGGCCGGGCTGGCCCTGGCGCTGAAAATAGTAATATCTAATAGTAAATTCGTATTGCCAATGATTGCTACAACTTGCGATGCAGCAACGCCGGCAAACTGTCCCGCACTCCCTTAAGGAAATGGGGGTCGATGCTGCCGCTGACAAGGCCCTCGCCTTCCGCCAGCACCGATTTAATTTCACCCCAGGGGTCGATCAGCATGCTGTGGCCCCAGGTGCGGCGGCCGTTGGGGTGCTTGCCGCCTTGCGCTGCCGCCAGCACATAACACTGGTTTTCGACGGCGCGGGCGCGCAGCAGGATTTCCCAGTGAGCCTTGCCGGTGGTGTAGGTAAACGCCGCCGGCACCACGATCAGGGTGCAATCGCCCAGCGCCCGGTACAATTCGGGGAAACGCAAGTCATAGCAGACCGACAAGCCGACCTTGCCGAACGGCGCCTGGAAACTGCCGGTGTCCTTGCCGTAGACGATGGTGCGCGCCTCATCGTAGGATTCCTCGCCCTTGCTGAAGCTGAACAGGTGGATCTTGTCGTAGCGGCTGACCTGGCGGCCGTCGGGGTCGAACACCAAGGTGGTGTTGAGGACCTTGCCGACCTCGTCGGCGATCATCGGCAGCGTGCCGCCGATCAGCCAGATGCCATGCTCTCGCGCCAACTGCGCCATGAAAGTCTGGATCGGCCCTTCACCCAGGATTTCGGCGCAGGTCAGCTTGTCGGTATCCTGCATGCCCATGATGGGCCAGTACTCTGGCAACAGCGCCAGCTGTGCGCCCTGCGCGGCGGCTTCGGCCACCAGGCGCCGCGCGGTGTTGAAATTTTCTTCCAGCACCGGCGTCGACACCATCTGGATTGCGGCGACGTTGAAACTGGTTGAACTGACTGAGCTAGGTATTTGGCTCATGGTGCGGGCTCCTGTGCGGGGACAAAACTGAGGAAAAATTACCGGCCGGACGACAGGTCAGGCGTGCTCGCCGTCGGCGTTTCGGTCTTGTGATCGAGTTTGGTCACGACCGGATCGGTCCAGCCGCCGGTAATATTATATTCAAAGGTGAAGGCCCGCATCAGCGGATCGCGCAGGAACAGCTGCGCCAGGAAAGTGCCGATGCCGATCACCGGATTGATCGCCAGCGCCACCACCGAGGCGGTGCCGGCGTTGATTTCCGGCAGCACCGCCACGTGCAGGTCCTGGGTCTCGCGCGCGATGTCGGCGACGCCGTCCATCAGCACCGTGGCGCTGACGCCGCGCATCTTGAAATTGTCGGTATGCGCCTTGCCCTCAGTGATCGAAGCGGTGCCGACTACGCTGTCGAAAGCAAAACCTTCAGAAAAGATGTCGCGGAAATCCAGGGTCAGGCGGCGCGGCAGCGATTGCAGGCTGAGCACCCCGAGCAGCTTGGCGGCGCCCGGATCGACTTTCAGGAACTGGCCTGCCGCCATGTCCAGGTTGATCTGGCCGGACAAGGACGGGATATCCATGGTGAACGGCAAACCCTTCCAGCTGACTTCGCCGTCCATGCGTCCCTTGGCGGCGCGCAGCACGTGCGCGAAACCGAAACGGTCCAGCAGCTTGCCGGCATCGGCGATGTCCATGGCGTAAGTCAGGCTGGTGGTATTGTCGCCGTTGACGGTGGTCCATTTGCCGTCGGCCTTCAATTCCGCATCGGGATTCTTGATCGACAGTTTATGGATGCGCCATTCGTTGCCGACATTGGCGCGCACGTTGTTGGCGCTCAGTTCAAGCCGTCCGAGCTTCTTGCCGAGCAGCTGGAAATCCTCGGCGATGATGTCCAGCCCGGGAATCTGGGTGGAACCGCCCTTCCCTTCCAGCACATCGCCGACATCCGTCTCACCGCCTTGCGGAATGATCAGCGAAGACAGGCGCGCGGTCACTTTACCGAGGCCGCGGCCCGACGGCGAAGCGTTCCAGGTCACAAAACCGGAGGCCTGCCTGGAATCGATGTTGACCTGCCAGGCGTTTTTCTGATGGGTGGCGCCCAGCACCACGTTGTCCAGCGTCTTGCCAAGCAGGATCAGCTGGCTGGCCCTGACCGACACCAGGTTCGGTTCGGCATACTGCGCCAGGCCGGTCAGAGGCGTTTCCTCGCCAGTCTTGACGGCGCCGTCTTCGTTCAAGGCTCCGGCCAGGTTGTTCCAGGCGTCGACGTTCAGGGTCTTGGCGTTCATGTTGATCGCCACTCCGCTATCCGGTTCCGGCAGGGGCGAATTGATGCCGATGCCGCCACGCAGGATTTTCCAGTCGGCAGGTTTGCCGTTCTCGACGGCATTCTTGCCGAGCGGCTTCTGCCGCTGGTAGCGCGCAACGATGGCTGATCCCAAGGCCAGCTTGAGTTCATCGCGCGCCACCGCCGCATCGTCGGAAGCGACGCCCAGCCACTCGAATTTGAACGGCATGGCTTCGCTGGCGCTCTTGCGCAAGGGTTCAGGGAAATCCAGGCCTATGCCCTGCAAGCTGGACTCGACCACCAGCTCCGGATGATGGTCGCGGATCGCCACGGTGGCGGTGTAGCGGCTGCTGCCGCTGGCGTGCGAGAGCAGCTTTTGCATCGCTGCGGCGGGATACATGGCGCGCAAGCCGTCGGCGCCGGCGTTGCCTTCGATCTTGATCAGGGTCTGGCGGTCAGCCTGGGTGCCGCCGCTGGCTTGCACCGGCCCGCCCAGCAGGTTGCCCTTGATGCCGTTCAGGTTGAAGCCTTTTTCGTTGAATTCAAGCTGGCCGGTAGCGTTGGCGATAGGCGGGATGATCTTTTGCAGGATCACGTCGTTGTTCTGGAATTGCAGCACGCCGGTGACCTTGGCGTCGATCAGATGGGCCAGCGGCAACTGCAGGTTCAACTGCAGCTTGGCGTTGCCCTTGCCTTGCGATTCGCTGGTGAAGCCATCGATCCAGTGCAGCACCGGACTGTCTTTGGTGAATTGCACGAAATTCTGCAAGGCGCCGGCAGCGCTGCCGTCGATCAGCAGCATCTCGTCATGCGACGACAAGTCCGGCACGGTCGCCGTCACGTCGCTCACCGCCACCGCCGAAGTTTGCGCGCTGGCGGCCTTGATCTGCAGGCGCGTGCGGTCTACTGCAAACGTGCCCTCTATTTTTTCCAGCAGCGGCCACAGAGGCTGCTTGCCGTCCTGGCCGACATGCGCGGGATCGTATTCAAGAGTGCCGTTTTCTATTTTGCCGGCAATGCTGAATTCGCCTTTTGGTTTGGCATTCGCAGTTTCGGTGCGGAACGGGAAATCGGCCAGGTCGCCCTTGAGCCTGATCGTCACGTCTTTTGCCTTGCCTTCCTTGAGCGCGCCGACCAGCCAGTTGCGCAAATGCTCGGGGGTATGCAGCGGCAGGTAGGTGCCGACTTTTTTCAGGTCGAATTCGCTGATGCTGCCGGTCATGTCGATCACCCCCAGCGCGACGCCGTGGCGATCTTGCAACGGCAACAGATGCGTGCCCGATAAAGATCCGGCCAGGCCATCCTGGACAAAATTCATGCTATCGATCTGCAGCAGCACATTTTTTTGCTGGAAATTCCAGCGCGCCTGCATGTCGAGCTTGTCGAAAGGCAGCAGCGGCGCGTCGAAGAAGCCGGGCAGATCCAGCTGGGTTTTTTCCGATTTCAGGTTGACGCTGCCGCCGTCCTGGTTGGCGTTGACGCTGCCGCTCAGGTTATCGACCCCGGGAATCCCCGGCACCGCGGCTTGCGCCGGCTGGCTGGCAGTCTTGGGCTGCGCCGCACGGGGCGCCTGGGCGTTGATGGTCAGACCTTCGAACTGGCCTTTTGCGCTGTACGACGCGATCGCCGGATAGGCGCCCTGCCATTGCGCGGCAAAATCGCGCAGCTGGCCGCGCGGCGCAAAATCGTCAATCATCTTGATCTGCCCCGCGCTCAGCGGCAAGCGCTGGGCAAAACTCGCCAGCGTCTGCAAATCCAGCTGCTTGGCCTGCAAGCTGTATTTTTCCGCCTGCTTGCCTTGCGCCGGCACATACGATTCGCTGATGGTGGTGCGCGGCAGGCTCAGGCCGTCGGCGGTCTTTAATGAAAAATCGGTGAGCGTTATTGTGTGGCCGTTGGCGCCGAAGGACGGTACGCCGTCTTGCGGCGCCGGCCCCAGTTCCTCATGGGCGGAAATCCGTCCGCTGATATTCGCCAGGGCCAAGGGCTGCAGGTCGGGCCGCAGCCGCATGGCCAGGTCGTTCAGTTCAAGATCGGCGGTAAAGTTGCTCATCTTGGCGTGGTCCAGGTCCAGCCAGGCTTGTACCGCGCCCTTGCCCTGGCTGATCTCGACCGGATAATCGAAGTAAGGCTTCCACACGGTCAGGTCGGCATCGTGCAGATTGGCGTAGAGGGTGCCGGTCCAGCGCTTGACATCGGCGGTCTTGTGGGTAAATACGGGATGGACAAAATTCGCCCGCACATCCAGCGGCGCGGCGAACGATGCGGGCGGCGTCGCCCGCGCCGACAATTGATGGCGGCGCCAGCGGTTTTGCAGCACCAGGTCGATATTGGTCAGGACCAGTTCCGGCGCCTTGCGCAAGTCGTCGCGCCAGCGCACCTGGCCGTCGCGGATCACGATCTTGCGCTGGGCCAACAGCCATTCGGCGCCGGCGCCGTCGTTTTCCTGCTTGGAATTGACCAGGATGCCGGCCACGAACAGATTGCCCTGGGCATCGCGCTCGACCTGCAAATCGGGTTTATTGATCTCTAGCGAAGCCAGCCGGACGGCGCCCACCAGCGCGGAGCGCCAGGAGATGGTGGCCGCCACCTGCGGCAAGGTCAGCGCGGGCTGGCCGCCTTTATCGTGCACCACCACGTTGTCCAGCACCAGGTGCGGCTGCAAGCCATGCCAGGATGCCTGGATCGCGCCGATCGAAATCGGATTGCCCACCGTTTTGCTGACGATATGCTCAACCTCAGCCTTGTAGTAGCCGACGTTCGGCAACACTACATAACGCAAACCCAGGAACAGTCCGCAAAACAGGAAATACGCCACGACCAGCAGCGTCAGCAAAGCGCCCAGCAGATGATGGGTAACCAGGTTAACGTGCTTGTAAGTGGCAATCCCGGCGCGCCAGCAGATGGCAAGCTTGCTGGCCGGCGTCGGGATTTTTGCTTGTTCTTCCAACATCAATCAGAATGGGTAAAATTAATCATTGTGAGACAGGAACTGGAGCCTGCCACTCTGCCCCCAACTGGGCGGGGATAGGAAGTAAAATAAATCGGCTATATCTGAGTGTTTCCAGAGTGGCAAGCTGTTGATGTTCGACAAGCCGCCAAGCCATATGTTCGCATGGATCGGCCCGCACATAGCTAAAAAAACAAAAAGGCCATGGAAAACCCTGTCATTTTCCTTGAATCCTGCGCCATTTACCCTTTAAACCCGTGACTCTATCTCTGTGAATCCATCTCTATTAAGCAGCACCGCCGCCTCGCGTTATTTCTCGCGCTGGGTGAATGCCGAAGCCGGACGCGCCGGCCAGGTCGCAGAGTTGGCCAAACCGTTGACAAGATTAACCGTCGACGCGCCGCTGCTCAGGCATTTATTACAAAAAGAAACAGATTCCGGCATGCCGTTACCGCGCGCCATGCGCCGCCTGCGCAACCTGCTCGTATGCACCCTGATCGAACGCGACCTGCGCGGCCTGGCCGACCTGGATGAAGTGGTCAGCGCCGTCACCACCTTCGCAGAATTTGCGGTGCAAACCCACCTAGCGGCCCTGACTGCCGACCTGGTGGCGCTGCACGGCACGCCGCTGGGCGAAGAATCAGGCCAGCCGCAAGAGTTGCTGGTGTTGGGCATGGGCAAACTGGGCGGCTGCGAACTCAACGTTTCCTCCGATATCGACCTGATCTTCACCTACGCGGAAGATGGCGATACCCAGGCCGGCGACGGCCAGCGCGCGCTGTCGAACCATGAGTTCTTTACCCGCCTCGGCAAGAAACTGATCGGCGCCTTGTCCGAGATCACCGAAGACGGCTTCACCTTCCGGGTCGACATGGCGCTGCGGCCGAACGGCGCCTCGGGGCCGCTGGTGGCCAGCTTCAACATGGTCGAAACCTACCTGGTGACCCAGGGCCGGGAATGGGAACGCTATGCCTGGTGCAAGGCGCGCGCGCTGACCGGGCGGCCGGAGGACATCGCCGTCCTGGCCAACATCAGCCGTCCGTTCGTGTTCCGGCGTTACCTGGATTACGGCTCGATCGACGCCATGCGTTCCATGCATGCGCAGATCCGCACGGAGGTAAAACGCCTGGAAGCGCTGCATCCGGAACGCAGCAACAACGTCAAGCTGGGGCGCGGCGGCATTCGTGAAATCGAATTCCTGGCGCAGGTGTTCCAGCTGATCCGCGGCGGCCGCGACTGCGATTTGCGCGACCGCTCCACGCGCGCCACGCTGCGTATCCTGGCCGTCAAAAACCTGCTGGACGCTGAAGTCGTCGACAAGCTGCTGGCAGCCTACGATTTCCTGCGCAACCTGGAGCACCGGCTGCAATACCTGGACGATGCGCAAACCCACACCTTCCCGACCAATGACGCCGACTGCCTGATCATCGCCCAGACCATGGGTTTCGCCGATGTGCCGTCACTGATGCAGGAACTCGACCAGCACCGGACCCTGGTCGACGCCCAGTTCGACGACATCTTCAAGGACAAGCGGCACAGCCGCCCCAGCCAGCAAGACTGGGACGACTGCGACAATCCGCTGCATACGCTGAGCGAAACCGACAGCCGTGAAACGATTGCGCTGGTGCTGACTCACTGCGGCTTCTCCGACGCGTCGGCGGCGGCGCAGCGCCTGGTCACCACTTGGCAATCGACGCGCGTGCAGAACCTGCCGGCGGCCAGCCGCACGCGCCTGCTGGCGCTGGTCAACGCCGCGCTGCCGGTCGTAGCCGCCATTCCGGAACCCGAGCGCCACCTGCCTACCCTCAACCGCCTGCTGGATTTCCTCGAGGCGATCGTGCGCCGCGCCGCCTACCTGGCGCTGCTGACCGAATATCCGGCCACCCTGCACCGCGTGATCCGCATGATCAGCGCCAGCGACTGGGCCGCCAAATACCTGACCCAGCATCCTATCCTGCTGGACGAGCTGCTCGATCCGCGCAGCCTGAACGCGGCGCCGGACTGGCCGGTGTTCGCCCAAGAATGCAAGCGCCAGCTCGATACCGCGCCAGGCGACACCGAACGGCAGATGGACATCCTGCGCGAAATGCACCACGCCCAGCAATTCCGCCTGTTGGCGCAAGACCTGGAGGGAGTACTTAGCGTCGAGGCGCTGGCCGACCATCTCTCCATCCTGGCCGACATCCTGGTGGCCGCCACCGTGCAGGCGATCTGGAACATGATGCCGGGCCGCCACCGCGAGACGCCGCTGTTCACCGTGATCGCCTACGGCAAGCTGGGCGGCAAGGAGCTCGGTTATGTCTCCGACCTTGACGTGGTGTTCCTGTACGAAGATGAAGACCAGGACGGCCCTGCCCTCTACGCCAAGCTGGCGCAACGCTTCATCACCTGGATGACCAGCCATACGCCGGCCGGCATCCTGTTCGACATCGACATCGCGCTGCGCCCCGACGGCGCCAGCGGCCTGCTGGTGTCGTCGTTCGGCAAGTTCGAGAAGTACCAGCGCGAGTCGGCCTGGCTGTGGGAGCACCAGGCCCTGACCCGGGCCCGCTTCTGCGCCGGCGACGCCGCCATCGGCGAACGCTTCGAAACCTTGCGGGTGGAAGTACTGCGCCAGCAGCGCGATGCCGCCAAGCTGCAAAGCGAAGTGCTGGAAATGCGCAAAAAAATGCGCGACGCCCATCCCAACCGCAGCGACCGCTTCGACCTCAAGCACGACGCCGGCGGCATGATCGACATCGAATTCCTGGTGCAATTCCTGATCCTGCGCCACGCTGCCGCCTATCCGCAGCTGACCGCCGACATCGGCAATATCGCCTTGCTGAAACTGTGCGGGGAACTCGGACTGATTGACGGGGGCTTGGCTAACGCAGTAGCCGACGCCTACCGCACTTTCCGCAAACTGCAGCATCAAGGCCGCTTGCAGGGAGAAGAACGGGCGCGCGTGGCGGCAAGCCGCATAGCGTCCGAAATCTCGGTGGTAAAACAATTGTGGTCCGAAACGTTCGCGGCCGCACCCAGCTGACCGCAGCAATCCCTTGATCCTTGCTGCAAAAAAAGCCCCGCTCAGTGCATGAGCGGGGCTTTTTTGCCAGGCAAGCCAGATTTTACCTGGCCTTATTTGCTTAGCCTTATTTACTTGGCATTAACCAGTGCCACCGTAGTATCCAGCATACGGTTCGAGAAACCCCACTCATTGTCGTACCAGCTCGACACCTTCACCAGGCGACCGGACACC
This sequence comes from Collimonas fungivorans, assembly GCF_028292705.1. GTDB lineage: Bacteria > Pseudomonadota > Gammaproteobacteria > Burkholderiales > Burkholderiaceae_D > Collimonas > Collimonas fungivorans_B. The sequence continues at coordinate 9,812 of NZ_JAQGLV010000318.1, forward strand.
TTGGTCAGCGTGGAATCGAAGTTGGAAGAAGCCGGGTTGTGGTTGAAATCGACCGACACCAGCGGTTCGACGTTGTAAGTCAACAAGCCCTTCAAGGCGCCGTTTTCGGACGCATCTTTCATGATCGCGTTGACTTCATCGACAGTGGTGTCGCGCGCGGCGACGAACGACAGGTCGACCAGCGAGACGTTGATGGTCGGCACGCGGATCGCGAAACCGTCCAGCTTGCCGTTCAGCTCAGGCAGCACCAGGCCGACCGCAGCGGCAGCGCCGGTCTTGGCCGGGATCATGCTCATGGTGGCGGAACGGGCGCGGCGCAAGTCTTCGTGATAGACGTCGGTCAGCACCTGGTCGTTGGTGTAGGAGTGGATAGTAGTCATCAGGCCGTTCAGCACGCCGATCTTGTCGTTCAGCGGCTTGACCAGCGGCGCCAGGCAGTTGGTGGTGCAAGAAGCGTTGGAGATCACGGTGTCGCTGGCTTTCAGCACGCCGTGGTTGACGCCGAACACGACAGTGGCGTCGACATCCTTGCCGCCCGGTGCGGAGATGATGACTTTCTTGGCGCCGCCCTTGATATGGGCGCTAGCCTTTTCCTTGGTGGTGAAGAAGCCGGTGCATTCCAGCACGACGTCCACGCCCAGCTCGCCCCATGGCAGTTCAGCCGGGTTACGCTGCGCCAATACCTTGATGCGGTCGCCGTTGACCACGATGAAATCGCCGTCGACCGTCACCGTGCCTGGGAACTTGCCGTGGGCGGTATCGTACTGGGTCAGGTGGGCATTGGTTTTTGAGTCGCCGAGGTCGTTGATGGCGACGATCTCGATGTCATGCTTTTTGCCGCCTTCGTAATGGGCGCGAAGGATGTTGCGGCCGATGCGGCCATAGCCATTGATGGCGACGCGAATAGTCATGGTTTTCTCCTAAGGTATTAACAATAAATTCGTTTCAATTGACCCTGATAGTACGCCAGCCATAGCCGGCTTCCTGCAAATCCAGACCATCCCAGCTGAACGGCTGCTCGGCCAGCAGTTCGGCGCCAAGCATCTCGTAAAACTGCCGCGCCGGGCGATTGTCCGCCAGCACCCATACCAGCATGTTGTTGGCGCCGGCGCTGGCCAGGGCGGCGGCCACGTGCGCCACCAGCTTGCGGCCGATGCCGGCCCGCTGCACCGATGGCTCCAGGTAGATCGCGGTCAGCTCGGAATCGAACCCGAGCTTGGCCTCGGCCAGCGTCATGCCGGCAGCAAAACCGAGCACCTCGCCGTCGACCTCGGCCACGAATACATTGGCCGCATCATTGGCCGCACTCGATGTCGCCGCCAGGATGCGGGTCCAGATAGCCTTGCTGTCTTCGATCTTCATGCCGTCGAGGTAATCGTCCGGAATGATGCCGCGATAAGTGGTGCGCCAGCTATCGATACGCACCGCCGCAATCACCCCCGCATCGGCGACGGTGGCACGGCGGATCACGACATCACCGACGACGTTGGTGATGTCCATCTTGCCGATAGCTCTTGCAGCTCTCAGATTCATGCTAGTACCAGCTTGGTCTTGGCCACGACGTTTTCAACGGTGAAGCCGAAATGCTTGAACAGCACAGGGGCCGGAGCCGATTCGCCGAAAGTGTCGATGCCGACCACGGCGCCTTCCAGGCCCACATACTTGTGCCAGAACGCAGTCACGCCGGCTTCGATCGCCACGCGCGGCAGGCCGCGCTGCAATACGCTGGCCTTGTATGCAGCTTCCTGGCGGTCGAAGACGTCGGCGCAAGGCATGGACACCACGCGCACCGCAATGCCTTCCTGCGCCAGCGCAGCGGCGGACTGCATCGCCAGTTCCACTTCGGAACCGGTGGCGATCAAGATAGCCTTGGCGTCCGGCGCATCTTTCAGGATGTAAGCGCCGCGCTTGATGTCGGCGATCTGCTGCGCATCGCGTTCCTGGTATTGCAGGTTCTGGCGCGAGAAAATCAGCGTGCTCGGACCGTTCTTGCGTTTCACCGCCTGTTCCCAGGCTACTGCCGATTCAACCGTGTCGCATGGACGCCAGTTGTCCAGCTGCGGAATCAGACGCAGGCTCGACACGTGTTCCACCGATTGGTGGGTCGGGCCGTCTTCCCCCAGGCCGATGGAGTCATGGGTGAACACGAAGATCGAGCGGATCTTCATCAGCGCCGCCATGCGCAGGGCATTGCGGCTGTAGTCGGAGAAGGTCAGGAAAGTGGCGCCGAACGGGATGTAGCCGCCATGCAGGGCGATGCCGTTGATCATGGCGCTCATACCGAATTCGCGCACACCGTAGTTGATGTGGTTGCCCGGCTGGTCGGCGCGCACTGCCACCGATTCTTTCCAGTTGGTCAGGTTGGAACCGGTCAGGTCGGCCGAACCGCCGAGGAATTCCGGCAGCACCGGCGCCAGCGCCTGGATCGCGTTCTGGCTGGCTTTGCGGGTGGCGATGGTTTCTTTCTTGGCGACGCAGCTGGCGATGTAGTCGCTCGCGGTCTGTTCGAAATTGCCAGGCAATTCGCCCTTCATGCGGCGCGTGAATTCAACCGCTTGCTGCGGGTATTCGGCAGCGTAGGCGGCGAACAGCGCATTCCAGTCGCCTTCGAACTGCTTGCCTTGCGGCTTGGCGTCCCAGGCGGCGTAGACGTCTTCCGGGATTTCAAACGGCGCCGAAGTCCAGCCCAGCGCTTCGCGCACGGCGGCGATTTCCTTGTCGCCCAATGCCGCGCCGTGCACCTTGTCGGTGCCGGCCAGGTTCGGCGAACCCTTGCCGATCACGGTCTTGCAGCAGATCAGGGTCGGCTTGTCGGACAGCTTGGCCTGGTGGATGGCGGCGCTGACGGCTTCCACATTGTGGCCGTCGACGGCGCGGATCACGTTCCAGCCGTAGGCCTCGAAACGCATCGGGGTGTCGTCCTTGAACCAGCCTTCGACATGGCCGTCGATCGAGATGCCGTTGTCATCGTAAAGCGCGATCAGCTTCGACAGGCGCAGCGTGCCGGCCAGCGAACAGGCTTCGTGCGAAATGCCTTCCATCAGGCAGCCGTCGCCGACGAAAGTGTAAGTGTAGTGATCGACTACCGGGAAATTGGCGCGGTTGAATTCCGCCGCCAGCAGCTTTTCCGCCAGCGCCATGCCGACCGCATTGGTCAGGCCCTGGCCCAGCGGACCGGTGGTGGTTTCTATGCCCGGCGTGACATCGACTTCAGGATGGCCCGGCGTCTTCGAATGCATCTGGCGGAAATTGCGCAGCTCGTCCATCGGCAGGTCGTAGCCGGTCAGGTGCAGCAAGGCGTACTGCAGCATCGAACCATGACCGTTCGACAATACAAACCGGTCACGGTTGAACCAGTGCGGATTGGCCGGGTTGTGACGGTAGTGCTTGGCCCACAAGGCGACTGCGATTTCCGCCATGCCCATCGGCATGCCGGGATGGCCGGAGTTGGCTTTCTGTACAGCGTCCATTGCCAGCGCGCGGATTGCATTGGCCATCTTGGTAGTCGGAAGTGTGGAGGTCATGGTGTGAGCAGGTAGGCAGCAGTTGAAGATCGGTTGGAAAGCGATTAGAGGGCGAAAAGCAGCGGAACAGCCCACAAAGGCCGATATTTTACCAAAATGCAGTCGATTCCGGTTCAAATCGGCACATCTCTCCTATGTTGGAACGGTAAAATGCTGCCGCACCGCATGAAGCGTGTGACCGTAGCGAAGCCGGATCGTATTGTTTCGTTGCGATTTTCATATCCAATCTCCTGTCCCAGTATTTTTCGATTGATCGCACCATGCAAGGTTTACATCTGACGGCCGACTGTTACGACTGCCGCTGCACCCCGGGCTTAATGCTAGACCCGATCCGGCTGCGCGAGTTCGTTATGGAACAAACCCTGCGTTCGGGGCTGACGGTGGTCGGCGAAAAATTCCACCCGTTCCAGGCCGCCGACGGCAGCCCTGCCGGCATCACCTGCGCCCTGTTGCTGGCCGAATCGCACCTGGCGATCCATACCTGGCCCGAGCGCAATGCGGTGACCCTGGATGTTTATGTCTGCAACTTCACGGAAGACAATAGCGCCAAGGCCAGCGGCTTGCTGGATGTCCTGATCGCCGGTTTCGCGCCGGCGCGGTGGCAGACCCACCACCTGCAGCGCGGCAACGGCGCCGACGACCAGACCCTGGCGCTGGAGCAACTCACGCCGCATACCGCCTACGGCACGCAGCTGGCGCCGCCACTGCTGCAGGTGCAATCGCCGTTCCAGCGCATAGAAATCGCCGACTCCGCCGAGTTCGGCAAAGTGATGCGGCTGGACGGCGCCTACATGACCTCCGA
>NZ_JAQGLV010000361.1 GCF_028292705.1 Collimonas fungivorans
ATGCGCCAATCAATTTCAATGACTTGATGGTTCCATGGGGGATTTACCTCTGGAAACCGGAACTGCCAGCCACAATCGGGAACGAGGGCGCAGGCATAGTTCTCGCGGTCGGTGACGGCGTGACGGCAGTGAAACCCGGAGACCGGGTGGTCCTGCCGCCGACGGTAAAGAGTTTTCAGCAGCGCCTGCTGGTTCCGGCGGAGCAGCTGGTAATCGTGCCCGGCGATGCGGATCCCAAGCAAGCGTCGATGCTGGCAATCAATCCGGTCACGGCCGCGCTGCTGCTAAGCGAATACGTCGATCTTAAGCATGGCGATGCGATTTCATTCAACTCTGCCACTTCCGGCCTGTCGCAATGGCTCATTACGCTGTCAAAGAAGAAAGGCCTGAAGACGATAGGACTGGTTCGCCGTGCGGAAGACGTGGAGATCGTCAAATCTCGTGGCTGCGACCATGTCATCGTGGACGATGAAGACATCGCTGTGGCCAAAGAGCGCCTGCAGGGATTGAATGTCCGCCTGGCTTTAGACGTGCTAGGCGGTCCGGCTGCCGGCCGCCTGCTGCAGACGCTGAGCCCCAAGGGGAAACTGGTCGTCTATGGCGCGGTGACGCTCAAGCCGATGGAGCTGTCTGCCGGCGTCCTTATTGGCGGTGAACTTACTGTCGAAGGGTTTTTTGAGCATAGCGAGAAAATGATCCCGAAGATCAATTCGACATTACGCCAGGTCGCGGGCATGATCGGTGGTCCGGACGCTATTTTGCAACCGATTGCGGCAACCTATCCGATTGAGCGGATCAAGGAAGCGGTTGCGCACGCAGTGCAAGGCAAAAAAATCATCCTGGATATAGGCGGGGCTGTACCGCGATAACGATTGCCAGCGATACCAGAAAGGAAAATTTCATGATCAAGATCAGCGTAATGTACCCGAACACCGCGAATGCCAAGTTCGACCATGACTATTACCGGCAAACGCATATGCCGCTGGTAAAGGACAGGCTGGGCGCAGCCTGTTCGCATTACAGCATCGACAAAGGCATTGGCGGAGGCGCTCCTGGTTCCGCGCCGACATATATCGCCATGTGCCACATCTTCAGCGATTCAGTCTCATCCTTTGAGGCTGGCATGGCCAAACACGGTGCGGAAATCATTGGCGACGTTGCCAATTTCACTGACTTGACTCCGTTGATGCAAATCAGTGAAGTTGTGGTGGCCTGAGGGGCGTGTTCTCGCCCAGGCGCGTCTCCGAAAAAGAAAAGCCCCGTTCAGGTACGAACGGGGCTTTTCTTCGAGGAATCTTTCAGGCAGGCCCGACAGGGTTTGCTGTCAGCTTAATAAGCGCCCATGAAATCACGCTTGCCGACTTCCACGCCGTTATGGCGCAGGATGTCATAAGCGGTGGTCACATGGAAGAAAAACTGCGGCAGGCCGTAGCCCAGCAGGTAAGTCTGGCCGGTCAGCTTCTTTTCTTTCGGCGTGCCGGGACGCAAGACGATTTCCAGCGTTGCGCTGCTGTCGATCTGCGCCGCGCTCAGGCCGTCGATGAATGCCAGCGTCTTCTGGATGCGGGCATGCAGGTCGGCGAAAGTCAGTTCGCTGTCTTCATAAGAAGGTACTTCGGCGCCGGCCAGGCGGGCCGGCACGCTCTTGGCGAAATCGGCAGCGATCTGCACCTGGCGCAGCAGCGGGAACATGTCCGGGAACAGGCGCGCCTGCAGGAAAGCATTGGGATCGATTTTCTTTTCGGTCGCGTGTGCTTCGGCCTTTGCCAATACGTCGTTGAGCGCGCTCAGCATCTGCTTGAAGACGGGAATCGAGGCGCTGTACATGGAGATGGTCATGGGTGTTCCTTGGTTGGTTGTAGCTTGGTGTCCGGGAAAGGTGGCGTGATTATAGTGCTTGCATGCTGAGTTCGCTGCAACTGCCCCATATCCCTAAAGTCCCAGCAGTTTTTTCTTGGTGCTGATCCATTCGGAACGTGAAATCAGCCCCTGTTTGTACTGCTCCGCCAGCCGGTCCAGCTGTTCAAAATCCACTGGCGCGCGGGTAAGCGCCTGGGAGGCCGCGATTTTTTTCTCGATCGCGGTTTTCAGGTTGGCGAATTTAGTGAATTGCCTGTGGTTGAACAGTACCGTATTTTCGTCGCTTGCCGCGCGGACCAGGGTGTCGTCGCTTTGTTTGCCGTGGCTCAGGTAAAAGCGGATATAGCCATTGGTCAGCAAGCCCGGCAACTGGACGCGGACCGCGCTCAGGGCCGCGACCGGGATGTCTTTTTCACTATTGCGGGATTGCGTCAGGCGCGCCATGGCGCCGGCGCGTTTTATCTGGACGCGGTCGCTGAGCAAGGTTACCTGGCCGTTGATGCCGCGCACCTGCATCTCTACCTGTATGACGGCTTGGTTTGCGTCTGCTGCTTTCTGGTTCACGATTGTTTCAAGTTCGTCTCAAACGATGATTATTGTTGTCTATGCATCACATAATGTAACACCACGGCCAGAATGGAGAAAGACGCCGGACCGGATTTACGGTGCGACGTCTTTGTCTTCAGCTGCCAGGTCTGTTACTTGCCCCAGCTGTCCTTCAAGGTAACAGTCCGGTTGAATACCAGCTTGCCTGGCTGCGAATCAACCTGGTCGGCGATGAAGTAGCCGTGCCGTTCGAACTGGTAGCGCTGCTCTGGCTGGGCATCTTTCAGGCCCGGCTCGAGGTAGGCGGTGATCACTTTCTTGGCCTCCGGATTCAACGCCGCTTTGAAGTCCTTGCCGCCGGCGTCCGGATGCGGATCGGTGAACAGGCGGTCGTACAGCCGTACTTCGGCTTCGATCGCATGCGCCACGCTGATCCAGTGAATGTTACCTTTGACCTTGTAGTTGGCGCTGCCTTCGGTGCCGCTCTTGCTGTCCGGGAAGTAGGTGCAATGGACCGCGATCACCTTGCCGTCCGCGTCCTTGTCAAAGCCGGTGCATTCGACCACATAACCATGGCGCAGGCGCACCCGGCTGCCCGGCTTGTCGGCGCTCGGCGGGAACAGGCGGAAATACCCTTTGACCGGGGTTTCCATGAAATCTTCCTGTTCTATCCACAGCGTCTTGCTGATCGGGAAATGGCGCAACGCCGTGGCGTGCTCCGGATGCGCAGGCGGATAGACCGGCGCGTGACAGGCCACGGTTTCGCCTTCCGGAAAATTGTCGATGATCAGCTTCAGCGGCTGCAGCACGGCGCTGGCGCGCGGCGCCTTGGGATCGAGATCCTCGCGCAGGGCGCCTTCCAGCGAACTCATGTCGATCCAGCCGTCGGACTTGGTGACGCCGGTGCGGTCGCAGAACAACTGCAGCGATTCCGGCGTAAAGCCGCGGCGCCGGATGCCGACCAGGGTAGGCATGCGCGGATCGTCCCAGCCGTCGACGATGCCTTCGTCCACCAGCTGGCGCAGCTTGCGTTTGCTGGTGATCACGTAGGTCACGTTGAGGCGCGAGAATTCATACTGGTGCGGCACCGGTTTTTGCAGGAACCCGGCGCTGCTCAGGTGTTCCAGCAGCCAGTCGTAGAACGGGCGGTGGTCCTGGAATTCCAGGGTGCAGATCGAATGCGAAATGTTTTCCAGCGCATCGGAAATCGGATGCGTGTAGTCGTACATCGGATAGATGCACCATTTGTCGCCGGTACGGTGGTGATGGGCGTGGCGGATCCGGTAGATGGCCGGGTCGCGCAGGTTCATGTTGGGCGACGCCATGTCGATCCTGGCGCGCACGATATGTTCGCCATCCTTGAATTGGCCGGCTTTCATGCGGCGGAACAGGTCCAGCGATTCCTCGGCCGAACGGCTGCGGAACGGCGAATCCTTGCCTGGCTCGCCGAAATTGCCGCGGTTCGCGGTCATCTGTTCGGCGCTTTGGCTGTCGACGTAAGCCAGGCCGGCGGTGATCAGGTATTCCGCCATTTCATACAGCTGGTCGAAGTAGTTGCTGGCGAAGTACAGGTGTTCGCCGGTATTGTCGGTCCAGTCGAAACCCAGCCAGCGCACGCTGTCGATGATGGTGTCGACGTATTCCTGTTCTTCTTTTTCAGGATTGGTGTCGTCGAAACGCAGGTGGCAGCGGCCGGCGTAGTCGCGCGCCAGTCCGAAGTTGACGCAGATCGACTTGGCGTGGCCGATGTGCAGGTAGCCGTTGGGCTCCGGCGGGAAACGGGTGACCACCTGCGGCAACGGCTGACCCTGGCTGTCCTTGCGCTCGGCGTAGGCGCCGGCGGTCAGGTCGGTTTCGATGATGCCGCGCAGGAAATTGGACGAGGCTGGTGCAGGTGGGGTGTGGCCGTTGGTGTGGTCGTTGCTCATGGAGGATCTATATGTACGCTTTGCGCTTTGCTGAATAAGGATATGAATCATTTTACCGTAGCGTGGCGCTTTGCAGGCGCGGCCGGCGGGATTTTGTTGCACTGCGGTCCCGCAGCTCGCAAAGGGGGGCGGGCAAAGGGCATTTATTGCCATAAATGCCATCGCAAACTGCCTTCCGGATGGCGATTGCCAGCTACATCTGCCTGAACAGGTGGGCGAATACGCGGCTGACCGCCAGGCTTTCGCTGCGGCCGCGCAGCTTCAGCGACAGTTTGCCGCTTTCGTCGCGGGTCGCCAGCTGGATGCACTGGTGATTGACGATGGTGCCGCGGTGCACTTGCCAGAACTGCCGGCTGTCGAGCTGCGGCAGCAATTCCTTGAGGCTGGTGCGTATCAGCGATTCGTGCTCGGCGGTGACGACATTGATGTATTTATCGGTGGCTTCGAAATAGATGACGTCGCCAATCGGGATCATGCGGATCTGGTTGCCGACCGCGGCGCGGATCACGGTCAGCGGCTCGGCGCTTGCCTTGGGCTGCATGTTGCGCAACTGGCCGATCAGGCTGTCCAGCGCGGCATTGCCGTCGCCGTTCTGCTGCAGGCGCTGCTGCAGGCGGGCGATGGTCTTGCCCAGGCGGGCGTCGCTGATCGGTTTCAGCACGTAGTCGGCGGCCGCATGTTCGAAGGCGCTGACCGCATATTCGTCGTAGGCGGTGACAAACACGATCAGCGGAAAGGCCTCGTTCTCCGGCCATTCCTCGGCCAGTTCCTGGGCTGCTTCGAGCCCGGTCTTGCCGGGCATCTTGATGTCCAGGAACAGGATGTCGGGACGCTGCCTGAGGGTCTGCTCGACTACCGCCTGGCCGTTGTCGACGCTGGCGATGACCTGCAGCTTCGGCCACAGGCGCTGCAGGGCTTGTTGCAGCGCGGCCGCCAGGATCGGTTCGTCTTCGGCTATCAGGGCACGCAAATTGGATGAGTTGGTCATGGCGGGATGGGTAACTGGAGTTGAGCGATAACGCCGTGCGGCAGCTTGGGTTTCAGGGTCAGGCTGGCTTGGGCGCCATATAGCGCCTGCAGGCGTTCATCGATATTGCTGAGGCCGATGTGGCTGGCGTGGCTGGCCGGCTGCTGCTGCAGTCCGGCCGTGAGCCCGAGGCCGCTGTCGCTGACGTCGAGCAGCAGCAACTGGCCCCGGCGGCTGGCGATAACCTCGACCCGGCCGCCTTCGATCTTGGGTTCCAGGCCATGCTTGATGGCGTTCTCCACCAGCGGCTGCAGCAGCATCGGCGCTATCACGGTGTCGCGCAAAGCTGCCGGCAACTGCAGGTCAAAGCTGAGACGGTTGCCCATGCGCAGCGACATCAGTTCCAGGTAAGCCTCCATCAGGGCGAATTCCTGCGCCAGCGTGGTCTGTTCGATGCGCGACGAGGATAGCGAGGCGCGCAGGAAATGGATCAGCTGGTCCAGCATCTGCTGCGCCCGCGGTGCATCAAGCGCAATCAGGCTTTGCAGGGTGGCCAGCGTATTGAACAGCATGTGCGGCTCGATCTGCGCCTGCAGCATCTGCAGCTGTGCCTGCAATGCCTGTTTCTCGATGCCGACCGCGCGCGCTTTTTCGGTGGCCGCCTGGTTGCGCAGTTCAGCCAGCGTGCTGAGATTCCAGAAGAACAGCGTGGCGCCGATGCAGACCGACACCGTGAGGATCACCAGGCCGAGGCCGCCGATATTCATGTACATGGAGAAATCATCCACGGGCAGGCCGAGCAGCCAGCTGGCCAGCCGGATGCCGAGGAACAGGGCAAGGCCGGAAGCCACCATTGTGAATGCGAGAAAATGGACTTTATGCAGCGTTGCTTTGCGCTGGAACAGATAGCGGCCGGTCTGGATGAACAGCAGCGCTAGCATGCCGATGCATAGCGAAAACACTAGGTTGGTCCAGAAGAGATCGTTGATGCGCATCACATAGGTGACTATCAGGGCGCAGACGACGTCGATGCCGATGTTGACGAGCAGGCTGCGCAGCAGGCGCTGGGCCAGCGGCTGGTCGTTTTGCGGCAATGCGGTGGTCGGCTTCATGCGTGAGGATTGTGGTTATGTTTGTCTAGTTCGCGTTCTATCATGCGCCGTTTCCACTGCGCGCCCGGAGCGTGCAGGAACACCGCCAAGGCGTGTGATAGTAACCCGATTCCCCAGCCCAGGGCCGGCCAGAATACCCATGCATGGCCGGGATTGTGCAGGTAGTTCAGCAGCGCCAGGCCGCTATTGACGATCAGGTATATCGCCAGGTGCCTGAAAAAACCGATTTTGCGTTCAACCCGGTCTTGCGCATCCTGGTAACTGAAGGTGTGGTCGTTCATCGTTGTTCTCCCGTGCAGATATGCTTGAATTCTGAACGCCATGGCCGGCGGCTGACAGCAAAATG
>NZ_JAQGLV010000346.1 GCF_028292705.1 Collimonas fungivorans
CCGGACGACTGCTGCGCGGCGCCAATCCGGGCATGGCGTCGGCGGCCGATATAAGCAAACTCAAGGACTACCGGCTGGACGTGGTGCTGGACTTCCGCACCGAGACCGAAAAACATTCAGCGGAGACGGCGTTTGCCTCCTCTTTCAACTGGATCGCCGATCCGGTCATGGTCGGCAACCTGTCGCAGGAAATACTGCTGCCGATACTGAAGAGCGGCGATCCGGACAGCAGCCGGCAGTTCATGATCGATTTTTACCGCGCCTTCCCGGTACGCTACCAGTCGCAGTTCAAGCGTTTCCTGCAGCGCGCGGAACAGAACCAGACCATGCTCTACCACTGCACGGCCGGCAAGGACCGCACCGGGTTTGCCAGCGCCTTGCTGTTGTCCGCGCTGGGCGTCGGCCACGCGGCCATCATCGCCAATTACCTGGAATCGAACCGCCACAACGCCATGGCCAACCCGCAGGTGCTGGCGCAGGTGTTCAAGGTTGAGTTGCCGCCGCAGCTGATCGCACCGCTGATGACGGTCGAGGCGGCTTACCTGGATGCGGCGCTGGCGGTGATCGATGAAGAATATGGCGGCATGGAGCGTTACCTGCGCCAGGTGCTCGAGATCGATGTCGAACGGGTTCGCAACAACTATCTTGTCTAGGCGACCCCGTCTAGGCGACCCCGTCTGGGCAACCCCGTCTAAGCGCGGATCCGGCGCCTGCTCTGGCCGCCAATAAAAAAAGCCACCGACAGAGTCGGTGGCTTCCGGATCGCAGCAATGACTGCGGTGTTACCACATCAGGACGCGTTGCTCCGGCGGCAGGTACATCTTGTCGCCCGGCTTGACGTCGAACGCGCTGTAGAAACCAGGCTGGTTGCCCAGCGTGCCGTTGCCGCGGAAGCGTGGCGGCGAGTGCGGATCGGTTTTTACATACACGATAGCCTGGGCGTCGCGCACCTTGCCGCGCCATACCTGGGCCCAGCCCATGTACAAGCGCTGGTCGCCGGTGAGGCCGTCGATCACCGGCGGCGTCTTGCCGTCCAGGGACAGGTGGTAAGCCTTGTAGGCGATGGTCAGGCCGGAGTTGTCCGCGATGTTTTCACCCAGGGTCAGCTCGCCGTTGACCTTGTAGCCGGGAACCGGGCTGTAGGCGCCGTATTGCGCCACCAGGGCCTTGGTCTTGACCGAGAATTTCTCATGGTCTTCCTTGGTCCACCAGTCGCGCAGGTTGCCGATTTCGTCGTACTGGCTGCCCTGATCGTCGAAACCGTGACTGATTTCATGGCCAATCACCGCGCCGATGCCACCGTAGTTGACTGCGTCGTCAGCGTTGGCGTTGAAGAACGGCGGTTGCAGGATCGCCGCCGGGAACACGATTTCGTTGAACTCCGGGTTGTAGTAGGCGTTCACGGTTTGCGGCGTCATGCCCCATTCGGTGCGGTCGACCGGTTTGCCGAGCTTGTCGATGTTGCGCTTGAATTCAAACTCGCGGGCGCGGATCACGTTGCCGACCAGGTCGTCGCGCTTGATGCTCAGGGCTGAATAATCGCGCCATTTGTCGGGATAGCCGATCTTCAGCATCAGCGTCGACAGTTTCTTTTGCGCCTGCTTCTTGGTGTCGGCGCCCATCCAGTCGAGGCCGTCGATGCTGTGGTTGTAGGCGGCGATCAGGTTGGCCACCAGCTTTTCCATGCGCGCTTTATTTTCAGGCGGGAAGAACTGCTGCACGTAGAGCTGGCCCAGGCCTTCGCCGACGCTGGCTTCGACCACATTGATGCCGCGCTTCCAGCGTGGCTCGTTTTCCGGCACGCCGCGCAGCACGGTGCCCTTGAAGGCGAAGTTCTGGTCGACATACTGCTTCGACAGGTCAGAAGCGAAGCTGCTCAGCACATGCCATTTGAAATACGCTTTCCAGACTGGCAGCGGGGTCTTTTCCAGGATCTTGTCGAAGCCCTTGATATAGCTAGGCTGGCTGACCACCAGGTAGGTCACCTTGTCTTTCAGGCCGGCGCCGGACAGGTAGCCGTCCCACTCGTAATGCGGAGCCAGTGCATGCAGCTGCGCCAGTTCGACCCGGTTGTAGGTCTTGACCGGATCGCGGTTCTCGACCTTGGTCCATTGCACCTTGGCCAGTTCGGTTTCCAGGGCGACGATGCTGGCGGCATTTTTCTTCGCGGCCTTGTCGCCGGACAGCGTCAGCATGGTTTCGATATGCGCGCGGTACTTGGCCAGCGTGTCTTTCAGCTTGGCGTCGTCGGCTTTCAGGTAATAGTCGCGGTCCGGCAGGCCGAGGCCATTTTGGCCGAGGTCGGCGATCACCTTGCTGGAATCCTTGGCGTCCTGGTGGATGCCGATGTCATACGGCGCATTGACGCCGATGCTGTTCAGGTGGGCGATCAGGCCAGGGATCTGTTTCTTGTCCTTCAGAGCATCGACTTTGGCGAACTCGGCATCCAGCGGCTTGGCGCCGAGTGTTTCCAGCGCCGGCTCATCCATGTAGCTGGCGTACAGGTCGGCGATTTTCTGCTGGTTGGAGCCGGGCGTGATGTTCTTCTCCGCGCTGACCGCATCGACGATGGTGTGCAGCTGGTTCAGGGAGTTTTCACGCAGCTCGTAGAACGCGCCCCACGACGATTTGTCGGCGGGGATTTCGGTTTTCTTGAGCCAGTTGCCGTTGACATAGCTATAGAAGTCGTCCTGGGGGCGTACCGCCAGGTCGGCGTTCTGCATGTCGATGCCGCTGGCCAGCGGCGACGCTGGCGCAACGATGGCGGCAGCCACGGTGCGTGGGGTCTGGGCAAAACTGGCGGTGGAGCTGGTATAGCCTGCAACCAGTGTCAGCACTGCTGCACAAATCAGAGATCGTTTCACGAGTAAATAATCCTTATGAGAAGTCATCGGAAAAAACAGCCTTGTAAGGCATTCTAAAAATCGGGTTAACGCAGGATCAAAGCTCAGCTTATACGCCAAAATGCAGGCGTTTGCTCAGGCCGGGATCAATGCAGGATTGCCTCCGGATCCTGTTTGTCGCGCAAAGCGGTGCACAGCAGGGCTTTTTCACGGGTCTGCGCCAGGCCGCGTTCGGCGCCAGGCAACTGTTTCAGCAAAGGCTGGAAGAAGGTCGTCAGGCGGTCCGCTTCGCGCTGCGAACAGCTGTCGCCGGCCACCAGCCCAGGCAGCTTGCCGCCGGACGAATCGCCGCTGCGCTTGATCAGCTGTGCATGGTTGGCGGTAAACCATGTCCACATGGCGTCGCGGCCTTCGCCGTCTTCCCGGCTGGCGTACAGCAGGGTGCTGATTTCGCCGACCTTGACGCGCGGATCGAGCGCCAGGTTGCGGGCGCGTTCGGCGCTGCCGGCGGCCGTGGCGGAACCCAGGCCGGTCAGGATCGCCATGCGTTGCGCCGGTTCGCTGGTGCTGCCGAGCGCCTTGATCAAGACGTCGATGGCGCTGTCGCCGCTATCCTGCGTGCTGACCGCCAGCACCGAACGCAGCAGGTCAGGATTGGCTGCCGCCAGCTTGAGCTGGCCGTCGGCATTCGGCTGCAGCGCTTGTTTGCCTTGCGCCAGCAGGGCCTGGCGTACTTCCGGCAGTTTCATGTCGAGCGCCAGGAAATTCGCCAGCGAGGCGCGCAGCAGCGCATCGTCCTGGCTTTCATTGGCGCGGCGCTGGTAACCGAGCTGCTGCAGGCGCGGCAGGTACATCTGGCGCGCCAGTTCAACCAGGCGTGCCTGCTGGGCCGGGTTGCGGGCTTCGTGCCTGGACAGCCATTTGAGCGTCGGGATCAGCGCTGTCGCCACTTCGCGCGTGTTTGACTGCGCCAGGCGCGGAGCCGCGGCCAGCACGGCGGCGGCATCCAGGGCGCCGCTGTCGAAACCGGCGTTGACGGCATCGGCGTAGGCCAGCTGTTCAGTATCCGGCAATTGGCCGAGGCTGGCGGTCAGGCGCGCCAGGTCGTCACGCGCCATGTTGAAGCGGTAGTAGCCGGCGGCATCCGCATTCGGCATATACCAGCTGCTGGCGGATGCGCCTTGCAGCACCATCTTGCCTTGTTCCTGGTCCAGCAGTTCGCATTGGGTCTTGGCGGCGCCGTCGGCGACGCCATAGCGTACGCATACCGGAATGCCCCACAGGCGCTTGGCTTCGCCGGTCGAACCGAGCGGCAGGTAGCGCTGCTGTTTCAGGTGCAGCACGGCCTTGCCGTCTTCCCAGCTGAGGCTGGTGTCGACCAGCGGCACGCCGGACTGGTCGAGGAAGCTTTGCATCGCTTTCGCAAAACGCTGGTCCTTGCCGGAAGCCTTGGCCAGCGCCGCCACCAGGTCGTCCGCGGTGGCGCTGGAGAACTGGTGCTGCTTGATATACGCGCGCACGCCCTGGCGGAAGGTTTCCGCGCCGAGGTAGCGTTCGAACATGTTCAATACGGCGGCGCCTTTCTGGTAGGTGATGCCGTCGAACGCCGTCTCGATATCGCCGTTGCCGGTGATCGGCTGGCGGATGCGGCGCACGCTGACCAGGCTGTCGCTTTGCATCGCATAGCTGGCGCCGCTGATCAGTTCCAGGTCGGCGCGGTATTCTGGGTGCAGCTGGCGCGTGATCTTGCTTTGCATCCAGGTAGCGAACGCTTCATTGAGCCACAGGTCGTCCCACCATGGCATGGTGACGGTGTCGCCGAACCATTGGTGCGCCAGTTCATGGGCCGTGACATTGAACGAGCCGCGCACGTTGTGCGCCGGCGAGTTGGCGTCGAGCAGCATCAGGTAATCGCGGAAAGTCACCAGACCCGGGTTTTCCATGGCGCCGGCGGCAAAGTCAGGCGCCGCCAGCAGGTCGACCTTGTCGAACGGGTAGCCGAAGCCGAAATAATCTTCCAGCGCAGTGATGATTGCCGGCGTCTGCGCCAGCGCAGGCTTGATGCGCTCGCCTTCGCCGTGCGGCGCTATGCCGCGCAGCGGCGTTGCCTGGGGGCGCCATTTGGTTGCCGGAATTTCCGGTCCGTTGACCACATCCCACGGGCCGACGGCGAACGCCACCAGGTAAGTCGGCAACGGCCTGGTCGGGGCAAAGCTGAGCTTGTGCCAGCCTTTGTCGAGTTTCTGTTCTCCGACCTGGCGGGTGTTGGCGACGGCAACCTGGTTTTCCGGCACGGTCAGGCTGAGCGTGAACGGCGTCTTGAAAGCAGGTTCATCGAAACCGGGGAAAGCGTAGCGTGCGCTGATCGCTTCCATCTGCGTGATGACGTAAGGCGCGCCCTGGCTGCTGACCTTGTACACGCCTTCCAGCTGTTGATTGAACGGCGCGCTGTATTCCAGCGTGACGCTGTAGCGTCCGGCCGGCAGCGTCTGGCCGAACTCGATCGCCGCCACGCCTTCTTTTTGCGCGGCTACCTTGTATTGCGCAGCGTAGGTTTTTTTCCGCTTGTCGGTCAGCGTGACCTTGCTGACGTTGAGATCCTGGCCGTGCAGCCACAAGTGATCGGCGGCTTGTTTCAGGTCGATGTCGATGGTGGCGCTGCCGCTATAGTCGGACTGTTGCGGATCGACGCGCAAGTCGAGCTGATAGGCCAGCGGCTGGGCCCAGCGCGGCAGTTTTCCCAGCGGCGCGGAATCGTTCGGGGTCGCCGCTGCGGCGTTGAACGATGCAATGCCAAGGGCGAGAGCGGCTAATGTGAAACGACGGGTAGTACACATCACAGATGAAATCCTCCCAAAATTGGTCTTGGGATTCTAGCGCGCGCCACGCTGATTCGCTAGGGAAATAGTATGAATAAAAAAAGCAAAAATGATTTCCCGATGCGCCCGGCGTGTTTAGTGCTTCCCCTGCGTGCGTGGCTGTCAGTTTGTCTTATTTGGAATAAGTAAAGGTGATAGGTGCGAGCTACCGACCTAACAACCACGCTTGCAACTAGGCTGGCAACTGAGCCTGCGCTTGCCGCCCCAGATTCAGCAGTGGAAAACGCAATACAAACATCGCGCCGCCCAGCTCCGAGCTGCCGACACGGACCGTGCCGCCCAGCCGGTCGGCGATCTTCTTGACGATCGCCAGGCCCAGGCCGTAGCCGCCGGTGGCGCGGTCGCGGCTGCGGTCGAGCCGGTAAAACGGTTCGAAAATCCGCTCGCGTTCTTGCTCGGGGATGCCGACGCCGTCGTCTTCGACAATCAGCATCCAGCTATCGACGCCGGGCTCCGCGCGCACCCTGATGGTGCTGCGGGCATAGCGCGATGCATTGCGCACCAGGTTGGAGAAGGCGCGGCCCAGGCTGCGCGGCTCGGTGACGATCTCTTTCAGCGTGGGGTCGATATGCCAGCTGATGGTGTTGCGGCGCAGGGCCAGTTCTTCGCTGGTGATGCCGGTGGCGGAGCGCAGGAAATCTTCCAGCATGATTTTTTCCCTGGGCTCGGCTAGCGACGACTGTTCCAGCATGCTCAGCGTCAGCAATTCGCCGACCAGGATATCCAGTTCTTCCACGTCCTTGCGCATCGCCTGTATGCGTTTGTGAGCGTTGTCGTCGTCGGTGGTGTCCATCAGGTTGACCAGGCCGAACTCCAGCCGCGCCAGCGGCGTGCGCAGTTCGTGCGAGGCGGCGTTGACCATGTCCCTCTGCGCCGTGATCAGGGCGCCGATGCGGTCCGCCATGTTGTTGAAGTAGGCGCACAGCTGCTTGATCGATGAATTCTCGGACAGCTTGGCGCGCGCATCCAGCGCGCCGTCGCCGAAGCGGGCGGCGGCGATGCGCAGTTTTTCCAGGTCGCGCCAGTGCGGCGTCAGCCATACCACTATCGCCGCCAGCATGACGCTGAAAATAACCACATAGGCAACCCATTCTATCCAGCCGCCAGTCTGCGGATGAACTTCCAGCAGGCTGCCGTCATCCAGCGTGATGTAGATGTTGGAGCGGTTGACGTCGCCTCTGCCGCTCCATGCCATGCCGTATTGCGCCAGGTCCTGCCGGGTCGCCGCCGACAGCGAGCGCATCTGATCTTCGGATACGCGGCTGTAGCGTTGCTGGTTGAGACGGTTCATGCTGTCCAGCCTGGCTTGCTGGGCGCTGTCCCGGACCGGCCCCAGGTATCCGCGCAGCAGCATCGCTTCGCTGACGTATTCGCGATGCATCTGGGTTGTGAATTGCGTCGAAAACAGATGGGGGAAACCTCTTTGCACGAAGATGATCGACAGGATCGACAGGACGGCAACGATTAAATACAAGCGTATCAGGATCCTTAGCATTATTCGTCCCAGGCGATAGGACTGAACAGATATCCGCGTCCCCATACAGTCTTGATCTTGCGCGGTTCGTTAGCGTCGTCGTCGAAGCATTTGCGCAAGCGTGAAATGCTGACATCGACTGTGCGGTCGAGGCCGTCGAAGCCGATGCCGCGCCAGCGCTTGAGCAGCTCGTCGCGGCTCAGGACTTTGCCGGCGGCCTGCACCAGGATCACGAACAGGTTGTAGTCGGCTGTCTTCAGATCGACTTCCTGGCCCTTCCAGCAAACCTGGCGCGCCGACAGGTCGATGGCCAGTTGGCCGAACTGCAGCTGCGCGCTGTGCGCGGGCTGGCCGCGCAGTTCCACCCAGCGCAGGATGACGCGCAGGCGCGCCAGCAGCAGGCGCGGTTCGACCGGCTTGAGCATGTAGTCGTCGGCGCCGATTTCGAGGCCGGCCACCTGGTCGAAAATGTCGGCGCGCGCGGTCAGCATCAGCACCGGCAGCGACGACGTCTTGCGGATGGCGCGGCAGATGTCCATGCCGTCCATGCCCGGCAGCATGAGGTCCAGCACCACCACGTCCGGCTGTTCCCGGGCAATCGCGTCCAGCGCCAGGTCGCCGCGCAGCACCAGCGTCACCTGGAAATCGTAGCGGCACAAGTATTCCGATATCAATTCGGCAAGGCGAGCGTCGTCTTCGATCAGTAAAACCTTCTTCATTTCGTTCTTCCCTCTTTTTTCCATGATAGCGCCGCCGCCAGGCGCCTGATGGGGCCATTACAAACAAACACATAAATGATACGGACTCGCACATTTTTCCCACCGTTGTCTCACAGACACGCGAGACGGGACTGCCGAGAATGTGCACTGGTTTCCTTTACCATCCGGAGAAAAATTTGAAACACCAGATCAAGTCAATTATCGCAGTCACCGTTTGCAGCCTTCTTGCATCGCGCATGGCGGCGGCGCAGCAGGTCGCGCCGAGCCAGCCGCGGTCCTGGCTGCAGGACACCAAGATTACAATCGGGCTTGGTGTCGGCGGCACGGCGCGTTATGCCGGCAGCGACGAGTATCGAGCGGTGCCGGTGCCGGTATTGAATATCGTTTCTCCCAGCGGCTTCTTCGTCGACAGCCTGCAGGGCGCCGGTTACCGTCACGATATCAGCGACACGCTGTTCGCCAGCGCCGCCATCGGCTACGGCGCCGGCCGCAAGGATTCCAACGACGGCTTGCAGCCCGGCTCCGACAAGCTCAAGGGCATGGGCGAAATCAAGGGCTCGGTGCTGGCCAACCTCGACGCCGGCGTCAAGCTGGGCCGCAGCGCCACCTTCTCGGTCGGCCTGTCGCAGCCGCTCAGCAACCGCGAACGCGGCATCAGCTATCGCGCGCAATTGAGCAGCACCGTGCTGCAGCTGGCGAAAGACAAGGTCAGCGTCAGCGGCACCGCCTATTTCGGCAGCGCCAAATACAACCAGGCTTTCTTCGGCGTCACTGCTCTCCAGAGCCGCAACTCAGGCTACGCGCAATACAAGGCCGAATCGGGCCTGAACGCACTGAATGCCTCGGTCGTGTGGACCCACAGCTTCAACCAGACCTGGTCGGTCTCCACCATGGTCGGCGCCACGCATTATATGCAAAAAGCAGCCGACAGCCCGCTGGTCCTGGCCAAGACCAACTACAGCGGATTCACCAGCGTCAATTATTCATTTTGAGCAGACCAAGACTGGTGACTCGACATGGTTTTTAACTTGTTCCCGCGCTCGAAACAGCTGCAGGAGGCTCAGGATATTCGGGCGCGGCTGCCGCAATCCGGACCGGTGTGCATATTCCTCACCGGCGTTACAGGATTTGTCGGCGGCGCGATTGCCGCGGCGCTCGCGGATACTGAAAATTTCAAGGAAATGCTTTTTCTGGTACGTGCGCAATCGGCAGCCGAAGGCGCACAGCGGGTGCGTCAATCGCTCGCCCGTTTCACCCCGCCGGGAGTGCCGCCGCCGCTGGTGCTGGAGCGCCAGGTCATCGTCGCTGACTTGAACGATGCGGATGCATTCTCGGATCCGCGGCTCGATGCCGTGAGCCATGTCATCCACAGCGCTGCCGTCACTTCGTTTGCTGACCGGCCGGATATCTGGACGGTCAATGTCGACGCCACCATGCGCCTGGCGGAACGTTTCTCCGAGGTGGCCAGGCTGCGCCGTTTCGTGTATGTTGGAACCGCAATGGCGTGCGGCGTCGCGCGCGGCGCCATCGTCACCGAAACACTGCGTTTGCCGCTTGAGCATGCGCACCTGGTGCCGTATACCGCCTCCAAGGCGCGTGCAGAAAATCAGCTGCGGGAACGTTTCCCGGAGCTGCCGCTGGTGTCGGTGCGGCCTTCGATCATCGTTGGCCATTCGTCGCTGGGCTGCAAGCCGTCGGCCAGCATTTTCTGGCTGCTGAAAGTGGTCTCTCAGCTGAACCGTTTTGTCTGTCCGCCCAGCGCTTACCTGGATATCGTGCCGGTCGATTATTGCGCCAGCACGATAGTGACGCTGACCTTGAAGCCGACGCTGGCTTTCCCGGTGTATCACATCTCGGCAGGACCGGGCGGCAGCAGCATGGTGGGCGAATTGCTGCAGGCGTTGCAGGGCATGGAAGGCGGCGCCCAAGGCCGGCCTTACGAGCGTGTAACGGAAGCAGCGCTGAAGCAGATGGCGCAGTCTTTCGGCGCCACGGCGAGGGGGACGGTCAATACCCGCATGCTGCACAAGGCATTGACGCTGTATGGCCGTTTTTCGCGCTTGAACTACATCTTCGACCAGCGCCGGATATTGAGTGAAGGATTACCGCCGGCGCCGTCTTTTCTCGACTACCTCGGCCGTTGCCATCGCAGTGCGCAGGCATTGCCGCTGAGGGAGCAAATGGCTTGCGACTTTAAATAGAGGCTTGTCGGCGTCCGGAAAAAGAAAAACCCGCATTTACGCGGGTTTTTTTGATACGTCAGTGCTGCAATCAGTGCTGCAACTCAGGCGCGCTTGATAAGCCGCAGAATGAACAGCAGGATCACGGCGCCTACAGTGGCCGTCACGATCGATGCAATCCAGCCGCCGCCAACCTGGATGCCCAGGATACCTGCCAGCCAGCCGCCGATGAAAGCGCCGACGATACCAACGATGATGTCGACCAGCACACCGAAGCCGCCGCCCTTGACCAGGACGCCTGCCAGCCATCCTGCAATCGCGCCCACTATCAACCAAGCGATAAAGCCCATGAGATTTCCTTTCAGAGTTGACCATCTTTAGACTACCCGGCAAGAGTAGCGTAAAAAGCATCAAAAATAGCGGCCCAATTGTTAAAGATAGATAAAACCGAAGCCAATTTTATCGGCTGCCGCACTGCCGGTTTTCATTCGCATTGGCCAGAAACGACAACGGGGCCAGCAGGCCCCGTTGCGCTCAGCTATCAGCCGCAGGCTTTGCCATGGTTGGCATGGTTGCCGGCCGCCTTGGCTTCCGCTTCCGTCATGTAAGAACCGGCCTTGGTCTTGCCATAGTATTTGCTGCCTTCGCAGTGATATACCTTGCTGGCGCTGTTGACCCAGACCTTGCCGGCGCCGCCGCCGGCTGCAAGAGCGGTGGCTGCGGCAGCCGGTTTGGCTGGCGCCATCGCGGCTGGTGCCGCAGCAGCCGGAGCTGCTGCTTTAGCGGGAGCTGGGGCAGGAGCCGCAGCTGGGGCCGGCGTTGGAGTTGCTGCCTTGGCTGGGGCAGGGGCCGCTGCTGCCGGGGCTGCTGCAGGTGCGGCGGCCGCTGGCGCGGCGGAATACCATTCTTTTACGCCCTTGTGGCCGGAGCAAGCGCCTTTCTTGGTAGCGTTGGAAGAATAGCTGCCGTCCTTGCACAGGCCGGTAGTGCCGGCTGGCGCCGCGGCCGGAGCCTGGGCGAAGCTGGCTGCCGATGTCAGTAAGGCTGCTGCAACTGCTGCTGAAATAAACAATGCTTTCATTTTATTCTCCATGGAGTTGGTGAAGCTCATGTGGCCTTGCAGCTGGCGCACCTTATGTATCAATCAATCGTATCAATCTGTCTACCGCAGCACGACTAAGCAATGTTGTGCGCCGCACCTGGCAATATGACCGAGGTAGGTGTTAAACGTCGTCGGATTGGATATGGCTGACATGACTATCGATACAATTGAAAACAATTGTGATATTTCTACCGCATACCTCCCGATTCATGCATTTAAGGCAACATCTGATTAACTGGATACATACCCGTTTATCGTTGATAAAGAACTAACTCATATCCGGGAAATAGCGCGAACCGCCCTTTGGCGGCCCGCGCGTGCAGGCTAGAGCGAGTAACGCATGCCCAGGGTCGCGGTATAGCGGGGAGCAAGCTGTACGCCGTTGACCTTCTGGTAGACCGGCAATTGCACAAAACCATACACAGAGATTTGCTGGCTGACCGGCACCGTCACTCCCGGGCTGAGATAGACCAGGGTGCCGCCGGTGCTGACGGTGTCGGCATCGGCGCCGGTATCGTGCAGCACGCGCCGCACATTCAGCTGGATTTGCGGCGTGAAATCGGCGTTGCCCATGTAACGTAGGCCCAGGTTCAGGTTGGCGCCGTCGCCGGGGCGGTACTGATCGCTGGAATTGAGCGCTTTCTGGACTATGCCCTGGACGAAATAATCCCAATCCTTGTTGAGCGTATCCATGTAGTAGGCGCCGAGGATGGCATCGGTGGTGCCGGTGCCCGGCTGCAGCCCGCGATCAATAGGCACCGGGCTTGGCGCGCCGGGATCGCTGGACATGGCGGTGTCGGTATGGCTGCCGGTCGGCAGCTTGAGGCCGAACATGAGGCCGAAATTGTGTTCCGGCGTAAAACCCTGGTAGCGGCCGATGAGCTTGAGATCGCCGATGCTGGACGTCCTCGAATCGTACTGGCCGCCGCCATCGCCTGGCGTAACGCCGTCCGAGGCTGTGCCCAGCGTGCTGTGGCTGCGCAGGATGTAGGGTAGCTGCAGGCTGACGCCCCAGTCGGGATTGATGCTGTAGTCGAGGCCCAGCGTCAGGTAATTGTTGCGGGTATATTTTTCGACTTCCTGCGGATCGCCGTTATTCGAAATCCTGCTGGCGGCGCCGGGCGAAATCGTGCTGCTGCCGCTGCGCAGCTGATTCTGATTCAGGTAATCGTAGCGGATATCCATTTTCAGCCCCGATGAACTGCCGATACCGAGGTTGTCCCAGTCGGAGCTGAGCGTGCAGCCGCAACTGGCGCAAGCCAGGGCAGCATGGGGAAACAGTGCAATAACGGAAAACGCGGCAAGCGGCAGTACTGCTGGCCGGATGCGGCGGCGTGATGGCGTAGCCATGGCGTTCCTTGTTCAAGTTGTTGGGCGTAAGGGCAAACTCCCGGGCATGGAAGCTTGCGTCAGCTGACAAAATCAAGAAAAGGCAGGCGGGCCGCGCGATTGCGGAGTGAGCCAGACGACACTGGCGTACGGAGTGGATAAAGCGGGCGCCAGGTCGACGCCGGCGCTGGCAGGGGCTTGCCACAGACCCGGGCTGGGCGGCAGGCCGAGGTCGGCGGCATGGATGAAACACAGCAGGCAATGGCCTTGATGGTCCTGGTCTGGCGCCGCCGGGCTGTCCGGACCTGGCGCCTTGACGTGGCCGGCAGTGCTGCACAGTTCGCCTAGTCTCAGCGGCTGCCCATGGGCGGCCGGCAGCAGCTGCACCACGCTTGGCAGCAATGCTGCAAACATGGCCAGGCAGACGGCTAGCTGACGCAAGGAACGAGGCAGGTGGAACATGGGCGCGCATCACGGGTTGGCAAAGTCAGCCGTATGGTAGCGCTTCACCCGGGCGCGGGCAAGCCGGCAAACCCTGTTGGCGCCGGGCCAACAGGGCGTTTGCTAAACCTCGGGATGGAGGTCGACCTTGAACAGGTCCTTGCCGTCGATATCGTGCAGGGATACCGTCATGACCTTGCTCCTGGCGTCGATCTTGCCGACGCCGAAGAATTGCAGCAGTTCGCTGGGAGGACGGTTCTGTTTCATGTCGGCAGGAATGCTGACGTAGCGCACGTCGGGGCCGAAAGTGCGGTCGATCTCGCCCGGACCGAAAGTGCCGGCATGCAACGGGCCGCCGACGAATTCCCAGAACGGCTTGAAGTCGGTGAAGCTGGCTTTCTCGGGCATGTAGTAGGTGGCCGACGCGTAGTGCACATCGGCGGTGACCCACACCACGTTCTTGATGTCGTGCTGCTTGATGAACTTGAGCAGGTCGGCTACTTCCAGCTCGCGTCCGCGCGGCTTGCCGTTATCGTTGTTGGCCCAGGCTTCGAACGTACCTTGCGGCACATCCGGGTTGAGGTCCGGCACCACGATGGAAATCGGCATGTCGCTGGCGATCACTTTCCAGGTCGAGCGCGAGCGCAGCAAAGCCTGCTTGATCCAGCGCAACTGGGCGGCGCCGAGAAAAGCCGCGTCCTGGGTCAGGGCGCCCTGGCGGTTGCTGGAGTTGGCGCCGCGGTAGCTGCGTTCGTCGAGCATGAACACTTCCAGCAGCGGGCCGTAGTTGAACATGCGGTAGATCCGCTCGGGATCGCTGGGTTCGATCCGGAACGGGTTGTATTCGAACATCGCGCGCTTGGCGTTGACGGCCAGGGTCGACAGGTCGCGTTCCTGGTAGCGCTTTTCCGCCGCGCCGATTTTCTGGCCCGGATACCAGTTGTTGCGCACCTCATGGTCGTCCCATTGCACCAGGAACGGCACTTCCGCGGCGAAGCGGAGCTTGTTGGCGTCCAGCAGGTTATAGGCAAAATTGCCGCGATAGTCGTCCAGCGTTTCCGCCACCTTGGATTTGGCCGGCGTCACCAGGTTTTGCCAGAGCGTGCCGTCGTCCAGCCTGACTTCCTTTTCGATGACGCCGTCGGCGTAGATCTGGTCGCCTGAGTGAATGAAAAAATCGGGTTTGAAGCGGCGCATCGTTTCATAGATCCGGTAGCCACCCCAGGCCTCGTTGATGCCCCAGCCCTGGCCGGCCTCGTCGCCGGAAAAGGCGAAGGTGATATCGCGCTCGGCGCCGCCCGGGATCAGCAGGCTGCCGCTCAGCGGTGCGCTGTAGACCGACGGATTCTGGATGTCCTGGAAACGCACGCGGTAAAAGACGGTTTGTCCGCTGGGCAGGCCGGTAAGGTCAACCCTGGCCGAGTAGTCGCTGCCGGAAAGGGCCAGCGGCCCTTGCAGCGTATGCGCATCCTGGAAATTTTCGTTGCTGGCGTACTCCACCACCATACGCGAGGGGCGGTCGGCGCGGCTCCAGATAATCGCCTTGTCGCGCGTAATGTCGCCGCTCATCACGCCGCTGGGCAGCTGCGGCCGCAGCCGGTCCGAAGTAACCAGGGCCGGCGCGCCGCTCTGTGCGATGGCCATGTGCAGCGGCGCACCGGTCAACAGCACGCCGGCGCCGGCAGCGGCGGTGCGCAGGAAATTGCGGCGTTTGGAAGCAGGGGGATTGCTGGAGGACATGGCTTGCTCCGCGAAATGGAAAGCGAAGCCAGGATTTTATCGGGCCAGTGTTACAAGACGATGAATTACAGAGCGACAAATTGCAAGACGATGAATTACCCGTTTCATGCCCGGAAATGAAAAAAGCCGAGCGGTGACATACCGCTCGGCTTCATGCCAGCTGCAGGCTGTAACCGGATCAGTTGCTCTTGATGCCTTCGACCTGGATCGCCAGCTTCACTTCCGGCGAGAACATCGGCAAGCCGTAGGTGATGCCGAAGTCGCTGCGGTTGAAGGAGGCGCTTGCATCGGCGCCGCAGACTTCGCGTTTCAGCATCGGATGCTGGATGCACTTGAACGAATTGATGGTCAGCGTGACCGGCTTGGTGACGCCGTGCAGGGTCAGTTCGCCGTCGACCGCGACCGGCTTGTCGCCGTCGAATTTGACCGAAGTGCCTTTGTAGGTCACGTCAGGGTATTTCTTGACGTCGAATATGTCCGGGCCGGATGCATGTTCGTTCATCTTGGCATGGCCGAAATCGAGCGAGCTTGCATCGATGCGGATATCGACGGAACCGGTCTTGGCGGCCCGGTCCAGCGTCACGCTGCCGCTGGTCTTTTCGAATTTCCCGCGCCAGAAGGAGATGCCCATGTGGTCGGCGGTGAAGCTCGGGTAAGTATGGTTGGGGTCGATGGTGTAAGTGTCGGCCGCCGCGAATGCACTGGCTGCGCTGGCCGCCAGCAAAGAGGCGATGATGAGTTTCAGTTTCATTATTGATTACCCTTTGGATGAGAGAAAAATACGCTGTTAGTTTGCTACGAGGTGAAACTTGATGACGATTTCGTCTGCCACCATGCTGGTGTCTTTCCACTCGCCTTCACCGATATTGTAGGTGAGGCGCTTGATCGGCAGGCTGCCGTCGAAGACTTGCGCGCTGCCTTCTTTCTTGACGCTCAGCGGGAAGCTGACATCGGTGGTCTTGCCCTTGATGGTCAGCTTGCCGGCGACGTCGTATTTGCTGCCGGCCGGCGCGCCGGCGCTGGCTTTGATCGAGCTGGCGACAAAACTGGCCTTGGCGAACTGGGCGGCATTGAACCATTCTTTCTTCAGCACTTCTTTATTGTATTCAGGATCGCCCAGGTCGAAGCTCGGGATGGCGATGTCGACGCTGGCTTTGGCGGCTGCAGGCTGGGCGCTGTCGAAATCGATCTGCGCCGTGAACTGCTTGAACTTGGCTTCCACCGGTACGTTCATTTGCTTGAACACGATGGTGACACTGCTCTTGGCCAGGTCGGGTTTCAGGGGAGCGGCGACGGCCGGCAGGCTGGCGCCGAGGGCGAGCAGGCCGATGGCGGTGGTGCGCAACAGAAAATGGGTCATGGAGTATTCCTTGTGATGGAGAGGTATGTTCAAGGGTATGTTCAAGGCAGCATACGTTTCAGCACGCCGTCGCGATCGATAAAATGGTGTTTGAGCGCCGCCAGCACATGCAGGGAAACCGCGCCCAGCATGATCATGTTGAGTGTGTAATGGACCAGCTTCAGGACCGGTTTCAGGTCCGGATTCGGCGCTATCAGCACCGGCATCGGGAACAGGCCGAGATAGGTCACCGGCACGCCGGCGGCCAGGCTGTAGAAATAGCCCGAGATCGGCACTGCAAAAATCAGGATATACAAGAGGATGTGCAGGCCATGCGCGGCGCGCTGCTGCCACGGCTGCATGCTGTCCGGATAAGGCGGCGCGCCTTGCGTCTTGCGCCACAGCAGGCGCACACAGGCCAGCCCCAGCACGGTCACGCCCAGCCATTTGTGCCAGGAAAAATATTTCAGCTTGGTGGGCGTCAGGCCCGGGATGTCGACCATGGTCAGGCCGAGGGCAAAGGTGGCGACGATAAGGATGGCGACCAGCCAGTGCAGCACAATGGCGGGGGTTGTGTAGCGTTGCATAAATGTTGGCCGTGAATAAATTGATCAGAAGTCCGGAGACGCTACAGCACCGTGGTATTTCACATGACTGTCACCTGCCTGGCTGAGACTCGTAAAGCTGCAATGAGTTTCAAGCATGCGATATCATTCTGCTAATTTGCCAATCGATTCGCTATAGTATCGGAAATTCTTAAACGCCGTTGCCGTGTGCCCGCGCGCAACGGCGCTTGCTGGCTCGGCTGGCGGTTCACTCGGCGGCCTACTCAACGGCCTGCTTATCTGCGGCGATAAATGCTCTCTTTGGATGGCGGCCCGTTCATGTCGTCTTGCCGGCTATAAAGTGAAATTGCGATCTTGCCGGGCTCCAGCGCCGGCGAAAGCTGCAGCCGGTCGACTGGGACGCCGGAGATCACGCACTGGCTGTCCGGAGCCAGCTGCAGCCGCACCCGTGCATTGCTGCTGTCCAGTATCGACAGCCTGGCGCGGTTGCAGTTGATGGCGTCGATGGCGTTGGCGTAGATCGCCACCGGGTCGCCCTGGTTGATGTCGGCATAGGGTGAAGCCGTGGCGCTGGTCGGCAGCCAAGCTCCCAGCGCCCATGAAGGGATCGCCAGCGGTGGCAGCGGAGGAGGTGGCAGTGGCAGTGCTGGTACGACATCCGCCGGCGCCGGATCTGCCGCGGGGGGCGCTGCAAGATCCGGCGGCGCGCCCGCCGCCAGGACAGCCTCTTGCGCTGTGAGTGCCGGCATCGGCGCGGCTTCTGCCGGTGATTCCGAAACCGACGGCGGCGTCACCTGCTGGGCTTGGACGACATATGGCGCGGCAGCGAGCAGGGGCGGATGGGTGTCGGCCGGCGCGGGCGCCGCCAGCACCACCGGCGCCGCCGGTGCGCCTTGCGGATTTGCCGCGGCATTCATGCCGAGCAGGGCCGGCAACAGCTCCATGGCGGCCTGCCTCGACATGGCGACCCGCAACTGCGGGGTGTCGACCACGCTTTGCACATGCGAAGTGCTGACCGCCTTGCCATCGATGACCACGGTCAGGTCTTGCTCCAGTGCGGCGCCGCTGGCCGCGGCCATGCGCTGCTGGGCGTCCTGGCTGAGCGTGATTTCCAGCGCAACCGAATCCGGGTTGGCGTTATAGGTATCCTTGATGGTCAGGCTGATTTCGGTGAAATCGCGCTGAGAGGAAAAGGCAATCTCTGCCGCATCCGCTGCTGCCGCGGCAGCGATCGTCAATGCGGCGCACAGCGAGGCCGCCAATGTTTTCCAGCATGCACGCATGGTCATTCTCCGGGTCGGGTTTCGATAATTTGGTTGGCAGCCTGCTGGCCGGCTCGCGCCAGGTGCACCGCTTCCGCTACGCTCAGCGCGCTCAGGGACGCCAGCGGAAAGCCGGGGGCGACTGCATTTTTCATGATGTCATAGACCGGATCCTTGAGGCGCGCCAGTAACAGGCGCAAGCCGCGGCTGCCGGCGAAAACGAAAAAGTCATGCAAGCCTTCCAGGCTGGAGCTGTCCAGGTCGGGCGATTCTTCCAGGCTGAGGATCACGGTATGCACCGGCGCTGCCGCCGCCAGGATGTTCTGGCGCGCCTGGCCCAGGATGCGTTCGGCATTGGCGAAAAACAGCGGCTCGTTCGGGCGCAGGATCATGACGCCGGGCACCGCCTGCGCTTCCGGGTGGGTGCGCAGGTTGACATAGTCGTGGCCCTGTCCGAGCTGGCCCAGCACCGAGATGGTCGATTCTGAAAACTGGCGCAGCATCATCAGCAGGCTGATCGCAATCGAGGCCAGCAAGCCGTCCAGCACGCCCAGCAACAGCACGGCGATGACGGAAGCGATCACCACCAGGCGATCGCGGCGCCACAGGAAGTAAGGGCGAAAGATGGCCGGGTTGAGGGTATGGCCGACGGCGTGGATCACGATTGCCGCCAGCACCGGTTCCGGCGTCAGGGCAATCGCCGGCAGTAAGGTCAATACAATCGCCAGCATCACCAGCGCCGCCACCCAGCCCGACAGGCGCGAGGTGGCGCCGGCGGCTTCGTTGGCGGAGGTGGCGGAATAACCGGCGCCGACCGGCATGCCGTGGAACAGGCCGGACAGCAGGTTGGATGCGCCCAGCGCCAGCAGGTCGCGGTTGGGCGCCACCGGGTCGCCGTGCTTGATGGCGAAGCTGCGGATGGCGCCATACGATTCGGCGTACAGGATCATGCCCATGGCGAAACCCAGTTCACCCAGGCGCAGCCAGTCGGCGCGCGACAGCAGCGGCAGCGTCGGCGTCGCCAGCTGCAGGTGGATGCTGCCGACCAGGCCGACGCCGTACTGGGTCAGGTGCAGCCACTGGCCGGCGGCAACGCCGATGACGATCACCAGCAGCGCGCCCGGCAGCCGGCGCAGGCGTGCAAACAGATACAGCAACACCAGCGCCGCCGCCATCACGGCGACGCTGATCCAGTTCCAGCTGGCGATCTGCGCCGCCAGCTCGGGGATGAAGCGGGTCATGTCGGTATGTACCGGATGGACCCCGACCACGCCGGCGAACTGTTTGAGAATGATGACCAGCGCCAGGCCGAAAGCAAAACCGCGCAATACCGGTTTGGCGATGAAATCGGTGATGCCGCCCAGGCGCGCCAGCCCGGCCAGCAGGAAAAACAGCCCGGTAACCATCACCAGCCCGATTGCCAGCGTCATGCGCAGGCCGGTGTCGCCGTTTGCCATGGATGCCGTGGCCGCCGCCAGCACCGCGGCTGACGAGGAGGTGGCGGAGACGATGGCAAAGCGGCTGCTGCCGAACAGGCCGTAGCAGAGCAGGCCGGCGAACAAGGCGATCACCCCGGTCTGCGGCGGCAGGTTGGCGATGCTGGAATAGGCTACCGCCTCCGGCAGCAGCAGGCCGGCGATCGACAGCCCGGCTACCAGGTCCGCCAGGTATGCGCGTTTGGCGGCCGGCGGCGGGTTCAGGTCGGCATGTTGTGATGGTGCAGCGCTCATGCGCCTCCGAAGGTGGATATGGGTATCCTGGTTTATGCTGTTGCGACGGCCGGTGATCCGGCGGTCCGGCAATCCGGTAAGCAGCTTCGGACCGGACCTGCCGCGGCATTTTTCACGGCAAACGATTGTTATTGATTTTAAGTCAAATATCCTTTGTTGTTGCAGGCATTTTTCCCAGGAAACAAAACGCGCATAGTGCTGCATCGGACCACTGTTTTCCCTCTGTCAGAAAAGGATGCAAGATGCAGGTATTCATTACAGGAGCCGGCGGTTTTATCGGCGGTTCCGTCGCCGCCCGCCTGATGCAGGATGGAATGGACGTACGCGGCCTGGTGCGGACCCAGGAACAGGCCGAGCGGCTGGCCGCGCGCGGCATAGTGCCGGTGCTTGGCACCCTGGACGATGGCGAGACATTGCGGCGTGAGGCCGGGCTGGCCGACGCCGTGATCAACGCCGCCAGTTCGGATCATCTGTTTGCGGTGCAGACCCTGCTGGATGCGCTGGCCGGTTCCGGCAAGGCGTTCATCCATACCAGCGGCTCCAGCGTGATTGGCGACGACGCGCGCGGCGAATGGGCATCGCAGCAGGTATTCAGTGAAGACACGCCGTACACTCCGGCGCCGGAGAAAGCCGCGCGCGCCGCGCTGGACCGGCTGATACGCGCTGCCGCCCAGCGCGATGTGCGTTCGGTCATCCTCTGCAACAGCATGATCTACGGCACCGGCAGCGGCCTGCATGCCGACAGCGTGCAGATCCCGCCGCTGGTGGCGCAGGCGCGCCGCAGCGGCATCGCCCGTTATGTCGGCAAAGGCCTCAACATCTGGTCCAACGTGCATATCGACGATGTCGCGCAACTGTATCTGCTGGCGCTCAGGGATGCCGCCGCCGGTTCGTTGTATTTCGTCGAGAACGGTCAGGCCTCGTATGCCGAGATCGTGACCGCGATTGCCGAGCGGCTTGGACTGGGCCCGGCGCAGCCATGGCCGGTGCAGGATGCAATCGACGAATGGGGATTTGGCCACGCGGTCTATTCCTTCGGTTCGAATAGCCGGGTCAGCTCGGCGCGGGCGCGCAAGGAACTGGGATGGCAGCCGCAGCACCGCTCGGTGCTGGACTGGATCAGGAACGAGATGCGGGTGGATT
>NZ_JAQGLV010000364.1 GCF_028292705.1 Collimonas fungivorans
AGTGCTGTCGATTCCGCTGCCTGCGGTTCGACTATTCAGTGTAAGTGCCTATGAACCGACGCCGGCGGCGCGCTGCGCCACCGGCAGCCACCCACCATCCTCGTCATTGACTGGAGACCATCATGAATTATCTGTGCCTTGTCTACCTTGCCCAGGACAAACTGCATGCTTGTCCGGACAGCACTTGCTTTGCCTTCGTCGAGGAACTGCGCGACAGCGGCCACTTTGTTGCCGGACAAGCGCTGCAACCGACCGACACCGCCACCACCATCCGGGTGCGCAACGGCCAGATGTCCCTGACCGATGGCCCGTTCGCCGAAACCAAGGAACAGCTGGCGGGTTTCTACATGATAGAAGCCAAGGACCTCAACGAGGCGATCCACTGGGCTTCGAAGATCCCACCTGCGCGTTACGGCAGCATCGAAGTGCGCCCGGTGCGCGAGCTCGATGTCAGCGATATCGCTGCAACGCAGGCAACCGTCTGAATTATCTGAAAGGAACGATCATGCACAAGCAAATCTTCGTCAACCTGCCGGTCAAGGACTTGCCGAAATCGAAGGATTTCTTCAAGAGCCTCGGTTATGACTTCAACCCAAAATTCACCAACGACCAAGGGGCCTGCATGATCCTTGGCGAGAACCTGTACGCCATGCTGCTGGTCGAAGATTTTTTCCAGGGTTTTGCCAAACAGCCGGTGTGCGACGCCACCAAGCAGACCGAGGTGCTGGTCTGTGTTTCATGCGACAGCCGCGCCCAGGTCGACCAGCTGGTTGCCGGCGGTCGCGCTGCCGGAGCGAGGACCACGGAAGAACCGCAAGACTACGGCTTCATGTACAGCCACGGTTTCCGCGACCTGGACGGCCACGCATGGGAATTCGCGTATATGGAGCCGGCAGCCAGCGAGTAGCTTGCGGACAGGGACCGCTATCTTTGAGCAGAAGTGGTTTTCAGCTGCGCCTGCCATGTCTTCAGGTACTGGTCGATCAGGGAGGTGTGATATATCTGCGGTTCCGAATGCAACACTTCACTATCTTTGCCGGCGGATTTGATATCGTCGTTCTCCCAGGTGGCGACCAGGGTTTTGGCCTTGTCGAAAGCGGCGCTGAAGGAAGCGCTGCCAGGCAGGGATTTCTGGAAAAAAGCCCGTCCGAAATAGGTGAAGTCGTTGTCGTCGGAACAGCCGAAGGAAGTGCGGTCAGGACGCGCGGCGGCGATTACCATGGTGCGTTCGTCTTTTAACGGATTGATGAAACCGCCGGCGTAGCAGGCCGAAACCACCACAACCTTCCAGCGTATGCCGGACTCTGCCAGCATTTTCCCCAGTTCCGTGGCCTTGAGGTTGCGCAGCTCCATGCCGTTCTGGGCCAGCATCAGCTCGTGGTCGCGCGAACCATGGCTGGTCAGGTACAGGAACAGGATGTCCTTTTCCTTGTCCATCCGGCCGGCGATGGCGTTCAGGCTTTCGCGGATGCTGGTGACGGTCGCCATCGGCTGCTGCGACACCGTGTTGCGGCTGTTGACCAGCACTATCGAGCGCCCCTGGGTGCCGAAATCGCGGTCGAACTGCTGCCGCACAAAATCCGTTTCGCGGTGAAATACTTCTTGCGAACCGTCGCCGGCGACAGCCAGCAGGTACAGGTTGATCTTGCCCGGTTCACGCGGCGCGACTGCCGCCAGGGCCTTGTCGAGCAGGGCGCGCTGCTGGTACAGCGCGGTTTCTATGTTCTGCTTGGCTTGCGCTTCGGCTGCAGCATTTTCCAGGACGCCTTCGCTCCAGTTGCCGCTATCCTTGGTGCGGCCGTCTTTTTGTGGCGCGGCGTAAACCAGGGTGCCTTCGCCTTCATAGAAACCGTACGCAAAATTTCCTGTGTACTGGTCGCCTTTGGCATTCCGGTAGATTCCTTGGCCGTGGTATTTCCAGTTCTTGAATCCACCCTGGTAACTGCTGCCGTCCTTGCCGGTGTAGCGTCCCTGGCCGACCAGGCGTCCGCCGGAAAAAACGCCTTCGTAGACATTGCCCCCTGCATCGGTAAGCCGGCCGCCGCCGTCCGGCAGCCATTTCTTGAAAGCGCCGGTATAGCGGGAGCCGTTTTTCCTCTGGTAGAGGCCATGTCCGGCAAACTCTCCCTTGTCGAATTCTCCCACGTAGAATTCTTCACCCTTTACTTCGTACCGCCCTTTGCCCTGGTATTGGCCATCGGCGAATTCACCTTTATAAGTGCGTCCGTTCGGATACTTTATTTCACCTTTGCCGGCGTATGTCCCTTGCTTGAACTGGCCCGTGTATTCCTCGTTCCGGGACGTCAGTTTTCCGAGGCCGTCGAATTCGTTATTGGCGAAATGCCCGACGTACACCGTGCCGCTGGGATCGACAGCGCGGCCCTGGCCGGACCTCATGCCATCCTTGAACTCACCTTCGTACAGATAACCAAGATCTATCTGGTATTTTCCTTGGCCTGAAAACAACCCTTTTTCAAAGCCGCCCTCATAAGTCGCGCCGTTTTCCCATTCTATTTTCCCTTGGCCCTGCAGCTTGCCGTCTGCCAGCTGGCCGTAATATCGGCCGCCGTCGGGGGTAACTGCGTCCGGGACGGATGCAGCGGCGCAGACGGTCAGGAATCCCGAGAAAAACACACATATCGCAGTCGCCGCTAGTGCGCGGCCGCAGCTGCCTGTGCCGGCTTTGTTTTTATGCATGTATTTCCCTGTTTCCGAAGATTTTGAGCTGCCGCGAATTGCGGTACGGAAATTTAACATGAGAGCTTGTTTTTTGGATAAAAATCCAGCTTCCATCGCTATCGGTGTTGTTTCAGGCATGGAGGGCTGCCTCAATTCAATCTTCGTTATGTGCGCTAGCAGACGGTCAGCCGCAACTGCTTGCCGCACACTGCTGTTACTACCCCGACATCGTATTCGCCAACAACGCGATCTTCATCTCGGCCCGTGCATCTGACGGACCGGCAATATACCGGAGAACCAGTTTGGGCACCGTCGAGAACCATCTGATCGAGCTGCTTCCACGCAAGGATCGCCTGCACCTGCTGTCTGTCAGTGAGCAGGTAGAACTGGGGCTGGGTGAAGTGTTGTGCGAACCTGGCAACTCTATCCGCCATGTGTATTTCCCTACCGAAGCGTCGATTTCACTGGTTGCCCGGATTGAGGGCAGCCCCGGAGTGGAAGTCGGCATGGTAGGACGGGAAGGCATGCTGGGGGTGCAGATGGCGCTGGGTGTGGCGACAGCGCCGGTGCATGCAGTGGTGCAAAGCCCCGGCGCCGCACGGCGTGTCGGCGTCAATGATTTTCGCAGCGAGCTGGCGCATAGCCCGGCTTTGCTGCGCGCCATGCACCATTATTTGTATGTGCGCATGGCGCAGATGGCGACTTCGGCCGCCTGCCTGCGTTTTCACCTGATCGGTCCGCGCCTGGCGCGCTGGCTGCTGATGAGCCAGGACCGGGCGCATTCCGACAGCTTCCGCGTCACCCACGAATTCCTGGCCGCCATGCTCGGCGTGCGCCGCGAAGGCATCACCGCCGCCGCCAGCGCCTTGCAACGCAGCGGCTTGATAGAATACCGGCGCGGCAACCTCAAGGTACTCGACAGGCTTGGACTGGAAGCCGCGGCATGCGGCTGCTATGCCGTCGAACAGCAAGCTTATGCGGCGTTGTTATGCTGAAGGCCAGCAAGCTTGCCTGCCGGCGCCAATTCCTTATTTCCCGACTTCGTGGCCGATGACGCCGCCGACTGCGGCGCCGCCCACTGTGCCAAGCGCGCTGCCGTTGGTCAATACCGCACCGCCGACTGCGCCTACACCTGCGCCGATCGCCGTGTTCTGTCCGCGACGCGACATGCCGTCGCATGCGCCGAGGCCAAGCAACATGACAACAGTGATTGCTGTGGCAGTAAGTTTTTGCATGGTTTTCATAAGAACACCTCTTTATCAATACTCAGGCGTAGGGAAATGCCCTAGCCTTGGAGTCAACAGTAGCGGTAAAACCGGCCATGGTCGGTACGGTGGCGCACCTAGACCTATATTCAGGTTTCCAGTTTTGCATCCAGGGTAATCTTGGCATTGAGCAGCTTCGACACCGGGCAGCCTGTCTTGGCCTTGTCCGCCACCGCCTCGAAACTGGCCTGGGTTGCGCCGGGAATCCTGGCGACCAGGTCCAGGTGCACCGCGGTAATCGAGAAGCCGCCGTCAATTTTCTCCAGCGTCACCGCAGCGCTGGTCTTGATGCTTTCCGCGGTCATGCCGGCTTCGCCCAGCTGGGCCGCCAGGGCCATGCTGAAACAGCCGGCATGCGCTGCTGCGATCAATTCTTCAGGATTGGTTCCGGGGCCGTCCTCAAAACGTGTATTGAAGCCATATTGGGCATTGGCCAGTAGTCCGCTTTGGGTCGAGATATTGCCTTTGCCATCCTTGAGGCCGCCGCTCCAGGCTGCCGATGCTGTACGTTTCATAACCATGTCTCCTAGGTAAAAAAAGATTTGTCATGCGTTGAAGGTTGCAGGACACAATCCCACGCTGCACTGGCTGCTGTCAGTTCGATAGCCAACATAGGAGTCACGCACAGTGCGGCAAGCGGTTGCCTTGCCGATGCATTCGTGGCAGCATGTTCCGCAGGGCTTTTTGCAGTCTGCAGTCATCACTGGGAGCAACCAGCAATGAATATCGACGAGCTGAAGTCGGTGGCCAGCGCCATCGTGGCAGGACAGAAGGGCATCTTGGCGGCGGATGAAAGCGGACCGACCATCAAGAAGCGGTTTGATGTCATCAAACTCGAGTGCAGCGAAGAAAACCGCCGCCGTTATCGTGAAATCCTGTTTTCCACCGAGGGTGTCGAGCCCTATCTCGGCGGCGTCATCCTGTACGACGAAACACTGCGCCAGAGCGCGACCGACGGCACGCCTTTTGCCGAGCTGCTGGCGCGGCGCGGTATCATCCCCGGCATCAAGGTCGACAGCGGCGCCAAGCCGCTGGCCCTGCATGCGGGCGAGAAAATCACCGAAGGGCTGGACGGCTTGCGCGAGCGCCTGCTGGAGTACCAGCAACTGGGAGCCAGGTTCGCCAAGTGGCGCGGCGTGATCGAGATCAGCGAGCAAGGCATTCCGACAAGTTCCGCGATCCAGGCAAACGCCCACGCCCTGGCGCGTTATGCCGCGCTGTGCCAGGAGGTCGGGATTGTGCCTATCGTCGAGCCGGAAGTGCTGATGGACGGCTCGCACGACATCGCGCGCTGCGAAGCGGTGACTTCAAAGGTGCTGGAAATCGTGTTTGCCGAGCTGGATAACCAGCGCGTTGTGTTCGAGGGCATGCTGCTCAAGCCGAACATGGTGATCGCCGGCATGAAGTGTCCGCAGCAAGCCGGTGTGCAGCAAGTGGCCGAAGCCACCATGCGTTGCCTGACGCGTTATGTGCCGGCAACGGTTCCTGGCATCGTGTTCCTGTCCGGCGGCCAAAGCGCGCAAGACGCGACCGCGCATCTGGATGCAATGAACAAGCTTGGCGCGCATCCGTGGCCGGTCAGTTTCTCCTACGGCCGGGCGTTGCAGGCGCCGGTGCTGACCACCTGGAAGGGCCAGGAACAGAACGTGGCTGAAGCGCAAAAAATCTTTTTCCATCGTTGCCGGTTGAACGGCCTGGCGCATGCCGGGCAGTACGACAGCGCGATGGAAAATGCCTCTGCATAAGATGGTCGTACATCCCGCGTCATCGCGGGATGCGGATCAGCCGCCGGCGTTGCGTATTTTTGCAACCGCTGGCGAGCGCAGCCGGAAACCGTCCGGCATGCCCGCGCCCAGCAGCGGCTGCAGGTAAAGCCGGAAGGCATCGGTGACGTCGGTGCCGCTGGCGGCGATCAGCTCGTCTTCCATAACCCGGGTCTTGCCTGCCACCACATCCAGGTCCAGCAATTCATAGTTGACCGCGTAGTTGATCGAATAAGCGCCGCTGCGCTTGATGGCGACGGTGCCGTTGCGCTTGCCGTGGATGGCAAACTGCAGCGCTTTTTCACCGACTTCGCGCGCTTCGCGCTGGTCCACATCCGAGACGCAACCCATGAACGAGCGCTGCAGGTAACCGAAGGTATCGCCGCGCACGCGCTTGATGTTCAGTTTCGATTTGATCTCTTCGCACAGCAGGTCAGCCAGGGCGCCGTTGCCGGACAGCTGCACGTTGCCATGGTCGTCGCGCTCCACCGTCTTCGCCAGCAGGCTGGCGATAGGCGTGCCGGATGCATCGTGTATGCCTTCCGATACGGCGATCACGCAGCGGCCGAAACGCTGGTAGGCCTGCTTCACATCGGCCAGGAAATTTTCCAGCACAAAGACCCGTTCCGGCAGGTAGATCAGGTGCGGACCGTCATCGGCAAATTTCCTGCCCAGTGCTGAGGCCGCCGTCAGGAAGCCGGCATGCCGGCCCATCACCACGCCGACATAGACGCCGGGCAGGGCGGCGTTGTCCAGGTTGGCGCCGGCAAACGCCTGCGCCACGAAGCGCGCGGCCGACGGGAAGCCCGGCGTGTGATCGTTGCTGACCAGATCGTTGTCGATGGTCTTCGGGATATGGATGCAGCGCAGGGGGAAGGCCAGCTTTTCCGCTTCCAGGCTGAGGATGCGCAGGGTGTCGGATGAGTCGTTGCCGCCTATGTAGAAGAAGTGGTTGATCTGGTGCGCCTGCAGCACCTGGATGATCTCCTGGCAATACTTGAGGTCGGGTTTGTCGCGCGTCGATCCCAGCGCGGAAGACGGGGTGTTGGCCACCAGCTCCAGGTTGGCGCCGGTTTCCTGGCCGAGGTCGAGGAAGTCTTCGTTGACGATGCCGCGCACGCCGTTGCGGGCGCCGTACACCAGGTCGACATCGGACACGCCGCGCGCCGCCAGCACTACTCCCACCAGGGACTGATTGATGACGGCGGTCGGGCCGCCGCCTTGCGCGATAAGGATTCTTCGGGGGTGCATGGGATTCCTCCTTGAGCCATCGTTGAATGGAGCTGTCTGCTCGATTCTACCTCCATCGCGCGGGCGCCGGCCAATCGCTTTATTTGCCCCAGATTTTCTTGTACTCGTTGCGGTAGCCGTTATTCGGTTCAAAGGTATTTTGCTGGCCGCCGTGGAACGCAATGTTCTGTTCAGTCACCAGGTAGACCGGGGTGGTATAGGCGCTGGCTTGTTCACCGGAAAATGAGCGGTTCAATTCATCGACGATTTGCCACCCTTGCAGGCTGAACGGCTCCGGCACCGTGGCGAGCTGGACCGTTTTGCTGCGGATGCGCTGGTAGGCCGATTCGGAACCTTCGCCGGCAGACAGTGCTTCGATCTTGTTGCTGGCGATGATCGCGGCCGCGGCCGGCGTCGCCAGCAGGTCAAGGTAGTTGTCGTTGACGCCGATGATGTGCGTCCATTTCTTGCCGAAGCGCTGCGCCAGCGCAGTCAGCAGCGCCGGCATCTTGTCGGCCGTGGTAGTGGCCGGCAATGCTTCTACGCTGAGCAGGGTGCAGCTGCGGCACTGCTTGACCACCGCCGCCACTTCATTCGATTTCGACTGGGCGTACAGGCTGTTGGGATCGGTGAAGACGACTACCCCGGCCTTGCCGTTGGAATTGACTACGCCGAGCAAGGTCGCGATGGTCGCCTCTTCCTTGGGATCGGCGGTAACGTTGGTAAATAAACCGTCGCTCGGGCCTATCCTGGTGGAGGCGTGCCAGCCGACCACCGGCACGCTCTGGGCGTGGGAAGCATTCATTTCCTTGGGCTGTTCGTTGGCGTCGATCCCGGCCAGGACGATGCCGTTTGGCTTCAGCGCCAGCGCCCGGCTGAAAGCTTCCGCGTGTTTGCTGTTGACGCCCCAGCAATCGATCACGAACACGTCCCAGCCGGCCACCGCCGCCGCTTCCTTGACGCCGTTGGCGACGCGCAGCACGCTGTTGTTCTTCAGGTTCGAGGCGATCAGCACGATCGATTTTTTCTGCGCTGCGATTTTGGGGCCGCTGGTGGGGCCGTCCCAGCTGGTTTTGAAGGCCATCGCCTTGGCGATCTTGGCATTGGCGCGGTTCAGGAACAAGGTCGGATCTTCCTGTGCGAAGGCGGAACTGATAAGGCCGAAGACAAGTGCTACCGTTACGAAATTAAAATGTGTCAATTTCATTATTTTTATCCGGATTTGACTGCGTATGGTCGGAGCGGATTTCCCGCCTGTCTTTTTTATTGCAAACTATTCGTTGCAGACTACTCCCTGTATTGCAAAATACACACATCTCCCTGAGCCAGTACTGACGCCGCTTTCAAGCAAAACAACGAACAAAAAAGCGGCGCCGGCGATAGCGTGCCTTAGCTTACGCAAAGGTTAAATAATTGTCTATTGGAAATCGGTGCCGGAATCGGCGACAGGCTTTATTTTTTTGAAGCGCCTGGAATTTCAAGCATTTCGGCGGCAAGGCAGGGGCAATTTGTCGCGAGGGATGATAAATAAACAAAAGGGCTGCCCGTCGCGATGACGGGCAGCCCTTTATCGATTGCAGCGATGCCGGCTGATTGCCGTGTCAGGTCAGCGCCGAGGTCACTTTCAAGACTTCTTCCACCGTGGTCACGCCTTCCAGCACCTTCAGCGCGCCGGCCAGGCGCAGCGGTTTCATGCCGTCGCGGATGCTTTGCTGTTTCAGCGCATGGATGTCGGTTTCGGTCTGGATCAGTTTCGAGAACGGCTGGGTCACAGTCAGCAGCTCGTACAAGCCGGTACGGCCGCGGTAGCCGGTCTGGCGGCATTCCGGGCAGCCGACCGGATGGTAGACGTTGGCCGGCTTGGGCACGTTCCAGTTTTCCACCAGCGTGGCCCAGACGTCGTCGGCGACCTGGCCGTCGGCGCTCTTGCAGTGGGTGCACAGGGTGCGCACCAGGCGCTGCGCCATGATGCCGATCAAGGTGGTTTCCAGCAGGTAGTACGGCACGCCCAGTTCCAGCAGGCGCATCACCGCCGACGGCGCATCGTTGGTATGCAGGGTCGACAGCACCAGGTGGCCGGTGAGGGCGGCCTGGATCGC
Source organism: Collimonas fungivorans (assembly GCF_028292705.1). Taxonomy (GTDB): domain Bacteria; phylum Pseudomonadota; class Gammaproteobacteria; order Burkholderiales; family Burkholderiaceae_D; genus Collimonas; species Collimonas fungivorans_B. Next base: position 9,037 of record NZ_JAQGLV010000364.1, read on the forward strand.
CATTTCGGCGGTTTCCAGGTCGCGGATTTCACCCACCATGATGATGTCTGGATCCTGCCGCATCAGGGCCCGCACGCCGTCGGCGAAGGTGAGGTCGATGCCGTGGTTGACCTGCATCTGGTTGAACGAGGCTTCCACCATTTCGATCGGGTCTTCCACCGAGCAGACGTTGACTTCAGAGGTGGCCAGCGCCTTGAGCGTGGTGTACAGCGTGGTGGTCTTGCCGGAGCCGGTCGGTCCGGTCACCAGGATGATGCCGTGCGGGCGCTTGGTCAGTGCATCCCAGCGCAGGGCGTCGTCGGCTGGAAAGCCGAGTTCCGGCAAGGTCTTGACCACCACCTCCGGATCGAAAATCCGCATCACCAGCTTTTCGCCGAAGGCGGTCGGCAGCGTCGACAAACGCAGCTCGATTTCCTGGCCGCCGGCGGTGCGGGTCTTGATCCGGCCATCCTGTGGCCGGCGCTTTTCGATGACGTCCATCCGCCCCAGCAGCTTGATGCGCGCGGTCATGGCGATCATGACCACTGCCGGCACCTGGTACACCTGGTGCAGGACGCCGTCGATGCGGAAACGGATGGCGCTGAAGTCGCGCTTGGGTTCCATGTGGATGTCGGAGGCGCGCTGTTCGAACGCGTACTGCCACAGCCAGTCGACGATGTTGACGATGTGCTGGTCATTGGCGTCGACCTGCTTGTTCGACTTGCCCAGTTCGACCAGCTGCTCGAAGTTGTTGCGCAGCGCCAGTTCCTGGCCGCCCGATTTGTGGGCGCTCTTGATCGATTTCGCCAGCGTGAAGAACTGCGTGATGTATTGCGTGATGTCGAGCGGGTTGGCGATCACCAGGCGGATATTGCGGCGTGAAATCTTGGCGATCTCGGCCTGCCATTCGGTGCGGAACGGTTCGGCGGTGGCGATCACCAGGTCGGTCAGGCTCAGCTCGACCGGCAGGATGTTGAAGCGGGTGGCGTAGCTGGCGGACATGACATCGGCCACCTTGGCGAAATCGATCTTCAGCGGATCGATGCGGTAGAACGGCATCTGCACCTGGCGCGCCAGCCATTCGGTCAGCCATTCGAGGGTGATGGCGCGATGCGGCGGCAGCGCCGACTGGCGCTTGCACTGGGCTACCGCATTGAGCGGATGGATCGCGATCGGGGCGTTGCGGAAAATTCCCTGCGCCTGGGTATAGAAGGCCTTCACCTCGTTCTTGTCAACCGTGCCGTCGTTCAGCAGCCAGGTGAAGATCTGCTGCAGGTCTAGTATTTTGGGCGATGCAGTGTTCATTGCGATAGGAGTATCGGTGGGTTGAACTGCGGGTTGAGCAGCGTTTGTCTGGTATGCCATGGCTTCAAGCCTAGTCTGTTACTGCGGCGAATGCCAGGCCTTCAGGCCGTTGACCCAGGACTTGGCGGGCAGCTTGGTGGCGGCGGTGATTTCGGCGGCGCGCTCATAGAGGGCGCTGAAATCGACCGGCGGCGCCTTCTTGAAAGCGATGGCGATCACATTGCCTTCGTGGACTTCCGGCAGGCACCAGACATCGTCGAAGGCAAACATCATGGCTTTCAGGTTTTTGGCATAGCTGGGGTGGTCGCCGAACAGGTTGACGGTCATGACGCCATAGTCCGTCAGGCAGGCGGCGCAAGCGCTGTAGAACTCGGGCGTGTCCAGCACCGGGCCGCGCGCGGTGGCGTCGTACAGGTCAACCTGGAGGGCGTCGATGCTGCCGTGGTTGAGCGGGTCCATGACAAAATCCATGGCGTCCATCTCGAGCACCGACAGCCGCTCGTCGTCGGGCGGCAGCTTGAACATGGAGGAGCAAATCGCCAGCACCGAGGGGTTCAGTTCAATCGCGGTGACGCGCGCGGCGGGAAACTGGCGGTAGCTGAACTTGGTCAGCGCCGCGGTGCCCAGGCCCAGCTGCACGATGTGCTGCGGTTCCGGGTTGAACAGCATCCAGGCCATCATCTGCTGCGCGTATTCGAGTTCCGGCCAGTCCGGCTTGCGCAGCCGCATGGCGCCTTGCACCCACTCGGTGCCGAAATGCAGGAAGCGCACGCCGTCCTGTTCGGACAGTGTGACCGGGGCAAACTTGGGTTTGCGCGGCGGTTTTGGTGTGTCTTTTTTTGCAACTTCGGAGCGTTTGCGCGGGCCGTCCATGCGGTTGGCGTCGGCTTCTATGGATTTGCGTTTGATCAGCATTAGCGGAATAAATAGCGTCAGGTAAAAATGTAGGGCAATGATACCGTCCCCAGCAGCAACTAGCGCTAAATATTGTCTGATTAGGACGGTCAACCATGCCGGTGGCCGCTACTGCCTGTTTTTTGTAAGCGCTCAGGCCAGGCAGTCCCGCAGCGCCAGCCAGGCTTCCAGCTTTTCCGCATACGGCCGGGTATAGGCCGGGCTGCTGGAGGGGAGCAGGATGATGCGGTAATCCGCGGCCTGCGGTCCCAGCGCCTTGAGTCCGAGCCTGGCGGCGGTGCCGCCGTTGAAGGCGATGGCGGCCAGCCGCGGCAGGCTGGCGGCGAGGCTGGGCAAGTCGTTGTGGACATGGTCGCGGATATTGCTGTCCAGGCTGCCGTCGCGCTGCGCTTCCGCCACCACATCCCACAAGCCTATGTGCCTGGCCAGCAGAGCTTGCAAGCGGTCGCCATAGGGCAGCGCCGGCAGGTCGACGCCGGCCACTTCCGCCAGCAGTTTCCAGAAGCGGTTTTGCGGATGGGCGTAATACTGGCTGTGCGCCAGCGACACGTTGCCCGGCAGGCTGCCCAGTATCAACAGGCGGACCTGCTCATCGACTACCGGCGGAAAGCTGCGCTTGCGGGTCATCAGGGTCAGGAATGGAACTGGCGCAGGCCGTCCAGGTCGAGGATGGTGATGCTGCCGTAATCGACTTTCAGCAGCCCGGCTTTTTCCAGCACCTGCAGCGCCTGGTTGGCGCGCTGGCGCGAGGCGCCGGAAAGATTGCCGACTTCTTCCTGGGAAATCTGCAGCTCGCGGCCGATGCCGGGATTCAGGTAGGGATTGAACAGCGCCGCCAGGCAACGCGCCACGCGCGCGTCCGGCTCCAGCATGCGGTCGTATTCCACCAGCGAGATGAACAGCGCCAGCCGCTCGTTGAGCTGCGTGACCAGGAAGCGGTTGAACTGGATGCTGTTGTCGAGCAGCCATAGGTAAGTGGTTTTCGGCATGTACAGCAGCTCGCTGTCGCGCAGCGCCACCACATCGTATTTGCGCGGTTCGCTCTTGAGCAAGGAACCTTCGCCCAGCCAGCCGCCGTTCGCCATGCCGGCAAAGGATACCGTTTTGCCTTCGGGGGAAACGCTGCTCATCTTCAGCAGCCCTTCATGCACGCCGATCCAGTGGGTGACCGGATCACCCTTGCGGCAGACAAAGGCGCCGCCGGCGATCTTGCGGCTGAACATCTCGGCTTCCACCCGCGCCAGCTGCGCATCGGTGAGTGCCCGCGCCCACATGGTCTTGGCCAGCATGTCTTGAATCGAAGTTTCTTTGATCATTATGATGCGCTGCAATATCGCGGGTCGTTCGCGGGTCGTTTGGGTCGTTTAATAAATATTTCGGCAATTGTCTGCGAGATGACAACCCCATCTCCCGACTGACACTACTATCATCGCACAAAAGCAGCACATAACCGGCTAGAGTAAGTGCGACGTAAGCATGCCGGCCCAGACTGACTTGACACTGACAGGCACATGGCTTCGACCTCGATGCCGTGGGACCAGATAAAAAAGGTGGGACGATGGTGGAGACAACACGACGTCCAGGAGTGCAGACATTTCCAGACCTGCTCCTGAAACATGCACAGGAACGCCCGCAGCAGCCGGCGTTCCGGGAAAAAGATCTCGGCATCTGGCAGGCCACCAGCTGGGCCCAGGTGGCCGGCGAAGTGCGGGCTTTTGCCTGCGGCCTGGCGGCGCTCGGTTTCCGGCGCGGCATGAGCCTGGCGATTGTCGGCAATAACTGCCCGCGGCTGTATTGGGCGATGTCTGCTGCCCAGTGCCTGGGCGGGATGCCGGTGCCGCTCTACCAGGACGCCCCTGCGGCCGACATGGCTTACGTGCTGGATGACGCTGAAATCGATTTTGTGGTGGTGGAAGACCAGGAGCAGGTCGACAAGGTGTTCGAGATCAAGCAGACGCTGTTGCGCATCAGCCGCATCATCGTCGATGACGAACGCGGCCTGCGCAATTACCATCAGCCCGAATTGTCTTCCTTTGCCAAGGTGGTGGAGATAGGGCGCGCCTATGACCTGGCGCATCCCGGTTTTTTCATGAACGAAGTCGACGCCGGGCGCGCCGACGACATCGCCATCATCCTGTACACCTCCGGCACCACCGGCAAACCGAAAGGCGTGTGCCATTCGCATGCGGCGATGATCGCCACCGCGCGCACGCTGGTCGAGTTCGACCAGCTGGACCAGGACGACGACCTGCTGTGCTACCTGCCGCTGGCCTGGGTCGGCGATTTCCTGTATTCGTTTGCGCAGGCGCATGTCGCCGGCTTCTGCCTGAACTGCCCGGAATCGCCGAATACCGTGATGACCGACTTGCGCGAGATCGGGCCGACCTATTATTTTGCACCGCCGCGCATCTACGAAAACATCCTGACCCAGGTCATGATCCGGATCGAAGACGCCGGCTGGATCAAGCGCAAGCTGTTCCACGCGTTCATGGGCATCGCCCGCCGCGTCGGCATACGCATACTCGACAAGAAGCCGGATGTGTCGCTGGCCGACCGCCTGCTGTACGGACTCGGCAACCTGCTGATCTACGGCCCGCTGAAGAATGTGCTGGGCATGTCGCGGATCCGTGTCGCCTACACCGGCGGCGAAGCGATCGGCCCCGACCTGTTCGACTTCTACCGTTCGCTGGGCATCAACCTGAAGCAGCTGTACGGCATGACCGAAACCTGCGTCACCGTCTGCATGCAGCCTTCCGGCGACGTCAAGCTGGACACGGTAGGGCGGCCGATGAAAGGCGTAGAAGTGCATATCGACGCCAAGGGCGAGGTGCTGGTGCGCTCGCCCGGCTTGATGAAATCCTATTTCAAGCGGCCTGAGGCCACCGCCGAGGCTATCGACGCCGACGGCTATTTCCACACCGGCGACGCCGGGTTTTTCGATGGCGACGGCCACTTGAAAATCATCGACCGCGCCAAGGATGTGGGCAAGATGGCCGGCGGCACCCTGTTTGCGCCGAAGTACATAGAAAACAAGCTGAAATTCTTTCCCTTCGTCAAAGAAGCGGTAGTGTTCGGCAACCAGCGCCAGCAATGCACCGCCTTCATCAACATCGACATGGATGCGGTCGGCAACTGGGCCGAACGGCGCAACCTGGCCTACAGCAGTTACGCCGACCTCGCCGCGCAGCAGGCGGTGTACGCGCTGATCGCCGGCTGCGTGGAAAAGGTCAATGCCGACCTGGTGCAAGATCCTTTGCTGGCGGCGTCGCAGATTCATCGCTTCCTGATCCTGCACAAGGAACTGGATGCCGACGACGATGAGCTGACGCGCACTCGCAAGGTGCGGCGCGATTTCATCGCAGGCAAGTACGCTGTGCTGATCGAGGCCCTGTATGGCGGCAAGCGATCGCAGTACATAGAAACCCAGGTCAAGTTCGAAGACGGCCGGCAGGGCATGATCGCTGCCGACCTGCAGATCGCCGACGCCAGGACTTTTAACTCTTTCGATAAAGCGGCTTGACTGAGATGAGTGCGATCATGAAAAGACATGTCACGGCAGAAGTCCTGCCGGCAGAACCGGCGCCGCCGGCCGCGGCCTTGCACAAACCGGAGCAGCAGGTGATGGGCCGCGAGCGCAACATCGGCGAAGTGGTGCTCGACCTGCAGAATATTTCGCTGTCGTTCGGCGGCGTCAAGGCGCTTACCGATATCTCGTTCAATGTGAAAGAGCATGAGATCCGCGCCATCATCGGCCCCAACGGCGCCGGCAAGAGTTCGATGATCAACGTCATCAACGGCGTCTATCATCCGCAAAAAGGCAGCATCGTATTCCATGGCGTACCGCGGCACAGCATGCATCCCAGCAAAGTGGCGCGGCAGGGGATTGCGCGCACCTTTCAGAACATCGCCTTGTTCAAGGGCATGACGGTGCTGGACAACATCATGACCGGCCGCAATACCAAGATGCACTCCGGCCTGCTGGCCAACGCCATCTGGTGGGGGCGGGCGCGCAACGAGGAAATGCAGCACAGGCGCAAGGTGGAGGAGGTGATCGATTTCCTGGAAATCCAGCACATCCGCAAGACGCCGGTCGGGCGCTTGCCTTACGGCTTGCAAAAGCGGGTGGAGCTGGCGCGCGCACTGGCTGCCGAACCAAGCATGCTGCTGCTGGACGAACCGATGGCCGGCATGAACGTCGAGGAGAAGCAGGACATGTGCCGCTTCATCCTGGATGTCAACGACCAGTTCGGCAGCACCATCGTGCTGATCGAGCATGACATGGGAGTGGTGATGGATATCTCGGACCGGGTGGTGGTGCTTGATTACGGCAAGAAGATCGGCGACGGCACGCCGGACGAAGTCATGAACAATCCCGAAGTCATCAAAGCCTACCTCGGCAGCTCGCACTGAACGGAGACGACAATGCAATTTTTCCTTGAAGTGACACTGAGCGGCTTGCTCTCGGGCCTGATGTATTCGCTGGTGGCGCTAGGTTTCGTGCTGATCTACAAGGCTTCCGGCGTATTCAATTTCGCCCAGGGCGCCATGGTCTATTTTGCGGCGCTGGCGGTGGTCGGCCTGATGGACAAGGGCTGGCCGATGTGGGCGGCGATCATCGGCGCTTTTGCTGTAATGATCGTGGTGGCGGTGGCGACCGAGCGCCTGGTGCTGCGCAAGCTGGTCAACCAGCCGCCGATCACCTTGTTCATGGCCACCATCGGCCTGGCTTTTTTCCTGGAAGGACTGGGGCCGATGCTGTTCGGCAGCGAAGTGCGGGCAATCAACCTCGGTATCGTCGACGAGCCGATTGCCTCGGTCATGGACAGGTTCGGCATAGGCATCTCCAAATTCGACCTGTTTGCGTCCGGCATGGTGATCGGGCTGGTGCTGCTGCTGGCGCTGTTCTTCCAGAAAACCAAGGTCGGCCGGGCCTTGCGGGCGGTGGCGGACGACCACCAGGCGGCACTGTCGCTGGGCATTCCCTTGCGCCATATCTGGGTCATCGTCTGGGGCGTGGCCGGTTTTGTGGCGCTGGTTGCGGGTTTGCTGTGGGGTTCGCGCAACGGCGTCCAGTTTGCGTTGACGATGACGGCCTTGAAGGCTTTACCGGTATTGATTCTCGGCGGCTTTACCTCGATCCCCGGGGCGATTGCCGGCGGCCTGATTATCGGCGTATCCGAAAAGCTGGCGGAGATCTATATTCCGCCGGTCATGCAAGACATGTTCGGCGGTAATTTCGGCGGCATAGAAGGATGGTTCCCTTATGTGTTCGCGCTGCTGTTCCTGCTGGTGCGGCCGGAGGGGCTGTTCGGCGAGCGGCATATCGATCGTGTGTGACATTTTTGGCGCTGGCGGGACCTTGAGAATTAGAATGGAGACATGCCATGTTTTATCGTGAAGCCGGACAGTTTAAAACTTCGTACATCGCGGATAGCCAGATATTCCCGATCCGGCAGGACCGCATCGGCATGGCTATCGTGCTGGCGGTCGCCTTTGTCGGCATTCCTCTGATCGGCAGCGAATACTGGTTTTCCGCGATACTGATTCCCTTCCTGGTGTTTGCGCTGGCGGCGCTGGGCCTGAACATACTGACCGGCTACGCTGGCCAGCTGTCGTTGGGTTCGGCCGCGTTCATGGCGGTCGGCGCCTATGCTGCCTACAATTTCCAGCTGCGGGTGGAGGGCATTCCGATCCTGCTGTCCTTCATCCTGGCAGGCTGCTGCGCGGCTGCGGTCGGCGTCCTGTTCGGCCTGCCTTCATTGCGGATCAAAGGTTTTTACCTGGCGGTGGCGACGCTGGCCGCGCAATTTTTCGTGATCTGGGTGCTGACCAAGTTTCCCTGGTTTTCCAACGACAGCTCTTCCGGCGTGATCAGCGCGCAAAAGATCAACCTGTTCGGCATCGCCATCAACAGCCCGGTCAGGAAATACCTGTTCGTGCTGGCGATTGTCTGCGTCATGGCGCTGCTGGCGAAAAACCTGGTGCGTTCTTCCACCGGCCGCGCATGGATGGCGGTGCGCGACATGGACGTGGCGGCGGAAGTGATCGGCATCCGCCTGATGCAGACCAAGCTGCTGGCGTTTGCCGTCAGCTCGTTTTTCTGCGGCGTCGCCGGCGCCCTGTACGCCTTCTGCTACCTGGGGTCGGTGGAGCCGGACGGCTTTTCGCTGGACTTGTCGTTCCGCATCCTGTTCATGATCATCGTCGGCGGCGTCGGCAGCATCCTCGGCGCTTTCCTCGGTTCCGCCTTCATCCTGCTGCTGCCGATTTTCCTGGACAACGTCTTGCCGCCGCTGGCGACCTGGCTGCACCTGCCGTTCACCAACGCCACGGTGTCGCATATCCAGATGATGCTGTTCGGCGCCCTGATCATTTTCTTCCTGATTGCAGAACCGCACGGGCTGGCGCGCCTGTGGCAGATCACCAAGGAAAAACTGCGCCTGTGGCCGTTCCCGCATTAGACCGATGCGGCAGTTTTTTAGCAGTCCCCCAGTCCCAATAATTAGCACGACAAAAGGAGACAAGATAATGAAAAACCTCAAACGGATCATGCTCGCCATGGCGGCTGCGGCCTGCCTGCTGGCGCCGGCCTTGCCCGCGATGGCGCAGGCAAGCGACCAATTCATTGCGATTCCCAGCTATCGGGTCGGCCCCTACGGCACCAACGGCCAGTCGTATTACGGCGGTTATATCGACTACCTGAGCTACGTCAACCTGAAGGAAGGCGGCATCAACGGCGTCAAGCTGTCCTGGGAAGAATGCGAAACCGAATACAACAACGCCAAGGGCGTCGAATGTTACGAGCGCCTGAAAGGCAAGAACCCGGTCACCAAGGGCACCGCCATCAACGCCATGGCGACCGGCATCGCCTATGCGCTGATCGACAAGACGGCGGAAGACAAGGTGCCGCTGCTGATGGTCGGCTACGGCCGCACCGATGCGGTGGACGGTTCGGTGTTCCCGTATGCCTTTCCGCTGGTGACGACCTACCAGATGCAGGTGTCGGCGATCGTGAAATACCTGGCAAGCAAGAACGGCGGTTCGCTGGCCGGCAAGAAGATCGTGTTCCTGTACCACGACTCGGCCTACGGCAAGGAACCGATAGTGGCGCTGGATGCCGAAGCGACGCTAGGTAAATTCAAGCTGGTGCAGATCCCGGTGGCCCATCCCGGCAATGAGCAGGGCGCGCAGTGGCTGAAGATCCGCCAGGAAAATCCGGACTACGTCATTTTCTGGGGCTGGGGCGTGATGAACCAGACCGCCTTGAAGGCAGCGCAGAAAGTCGGATTCGCCCGCGACAAGATCATCGGCTCCTGGTGGGCCGGCTCTGAGGAAGACACGGTGCCGGCCGGCGATGCTGCCAAGGGTTACCTGAGCGCCACCTGGAACGTATCCGGCAAGAGCGTGCCGCTGATCGCCGATATCGAGAAGGTGGTGTACGGCGCCGGCAAGGGCAACATGCAGGACAAGGCCAAGATCGGTTCGATCCTGTACAACCGCGGTGTATCGGCTGCGCTGGCTACAGTGGAAGCGATACGCACCGCCCAGGCCAAGTACGGCAAGGGCAAGGTAATGAGCGGCGAAGACGTGCGCTGGGGGCTGGAGAACCTGAACATCACCAACGCACGACTGCAGCAGCTGGGCGCTTCCGGCCTGCTACCTGAGATCAAGACGTCCTGCGACAACCATGAGGGCTCGGGCAAGATCAAGATCCAGCAATGGGATGGCGGCAAGTGGGTCTTGGTGTCCGACTGGATCGAAGGCAACAAGAACCTGATCCATCCGCTGTTCAAGGCTTCCGCTGCGAAGTATGCAAAAGAAAAAGGCATCACGCCCGCCTGCATGAAGTAGTTCCGGCGCCGGTGCCCGCTTGGGCTGCCGGCGCTTTTTACTGCATAGCTGAGGAAAGCATGGGTACAGCACTCAACATCAATAACATCGAAGTGATCTACGACCACGTCATCCTGGTGCTGAAAGGCGTATCGCTGGCGGTGCCGGAAGGGAAGATCGTCGCTTTGCTGGGCGCCAACGGCGCCGGCAAAAGCACGACGCTGAAAGCGATCTCCAACCTGCTGTCGGCGGAACGCGGCGATGTCACCAAAGGCAGCATCGAATACAAGGGCGAGCGGGTCGACCGCCTGACGCCGAACGACCTGGTCAGGCGCGGCGTGATCCAGGTGATGGAAGGACGCCATTGTTTCGGCCACCTGACAGTGGAGGAAAATCTCCTGACCGGCGCTTATACGCGCCAGGTCAGCAATATCCAGGTCAGGCGCGACCTGGAAAGGATCTACGACTATTTCCCGCGCCTGAAAGAACGGCGCAAATCGCAGTCCGGTTATACCTCCGGCGGCGAACAGCAGATGACGGCGATCGGCCGCGCGATGATGGCCAAGCCGTCGATGATCTTGCTGGATGAGCCGTCGATGGGGCTGGCGCCGCAGGTGGTCGAGGAGATCTTCGAGATCGTCAAGGATTTGAACCGGCGGGAAAACGTGTCTTTCCTGCTGGCAGAACAAAACACCATGGTGGCGCTGCGCTACGCCGATTTCGGCTACATCCTGGAAAACGGCCGGGTGGTGATGGAAGGCGCCGCCAGCGAGCTGGCCAGCAACGAGGATGTGAAAGAGTTCTACCTGGGGGTGTCGGGAGCGGGGCGCAAGAATTTCCGCGACATGAAATTCTACCGGCGCCGCAAGCGCTGGCTGGCCTGAGGTTATCGCTACGCCGTTTTTCCGTCCACGCATACAGGTCCGCCATGTCCGATACTCTCGACTTTCTTGAACAACGCCATCCCTTGCAACGTGAGGCGGATCTGATGGGCGGCTTGCCGCAATTGATCGCGCGGGCGCAGGCTGCAACCGGCTGGGGCCGCATCCTGCACGGCGTAGCTGCCGGCGAGATCCGTGACCGCGCTGCGCTGGCGCAATTGCCGCTCACGCGCAAATCCGATTTACATGAACTGCAGGCGGAGCAACCGCCGTTCGGCGGCCTGAACACCACGCCGCACCGTCAGTTGCGGCGCTTATATGTATCGCCCGGACCGATTTTCGATCCTGAAGGCTACGGCCAGGACTGGTGGCGTTTTTCCCGGCCGATGCGGGCCCTGGGGCTGCGCGCCGGCGACCTGATACAGAATTGTTTCGCCTACCATTTCACGCCGGCCGCCTTCATGGTCGAAGGCGCGGCCAGCAAGCTGGGCTGCGCCGTGATCCCGGCCGGCATCGGCCAGACTGAGCTGCAGGTGCAGGCGATGTCGGCCTTGCGGCCGGACGCTTATGTCGGTACGCCGTCCTTCCTCAAGATCATCATCGAAAAGGCGCGCGAGATGGGCGCCGATATCGGCACCGTGCAACGGGCGCTGCTCAGCGCCGAAGCCTTGCCGCCGTCGCTGCGCCAGTGGTTCCACGATAACGGCGTGCCGCATGTGCTGCAATTGTATGCCTCGGCCGACGTCGGCAATATCGCTTACGAGTCGCTCAGCAACGGCCGCCTCAATCCGGGTATGATCCTGGATGAGGACCTGATCCTGGAAATCGTGCGGCCCGGCAGCGGCGACCCGGTTGCCGCCGGTGAAGTGGGCGAGGTGGTGCTGACTTCTTTCAACCCCGATTATCCTTTGATACGGTTCGCCACTGGGGATTTGTCCGCGGTGCTGGAAGGCGTCTCGCCCTGCGGCCGCACCAATACCCGCATCAAGGGCTGGATGGGACGCGCCGACCAGGTGACCAAGGTGCGCGGCATGTTCGTCCATCCGTCGCAGCTGGCGGAAGTGCTGAAGCGCCATCCTCAGGTCATGAAAGCGCGGCTGGTGGTCAGCGGCGCCATGGCCAACGATGTCATGACGCTGCATTGCGAGGCGCAGGACGCGCCGGCATCGGCCGCGGAACAGATTGCGGACAGCCTGCGCGAGATAACCAAACTGCGCGGCGAAGTTTTATTTGTCGCGCCGGGCAGCCTGCCGAATGACGGCAAAGTCATCGAGGATGCCCGCAAATACGAATGAGGGCAGCATGTCGAAACAAGTGATCGTGATTACCGGCGCCAGCCGCGGCATCGGCGCCGCCACCGCGCATCTGGCGGCCGCCCGCGGCTATGCCGTATGCGTCAATTATGTGCATAACCGCAGCGCCGCCGAGCAGGTGGTCGATGCCATCCGCCAGGCCGGTGGCGAAGCCTTGGCGGTAGCCGGGGATGTCGCGGTCGAGGCCGATGTCTTGAAGCTGTTCCAGACCGTCGATGCGCAACTCGGCAAGCTGGCCGCGCTAGTCAACAACGCCGGCATCCTGGAGCGGCAGATGCGGGTGGAGGAGATGGACGTGGCGCGTTTGCAGCGTGTGTTCACCACCAACATCGTCGGCAGTTTCCTGTGCGCCCGCGAAGCGGTGCGGCGCATGTCTACCAGCCTCGGCGGCCAGGGCGGCGCCATCGTCAACCTGTCGTCGATGGCGGCCAAGCTCGGCGGTCCGGGCGAATATGTCGATTACGCCGCCTCCAAGGGTGCGATCGACGCCATGACGGTCGGCCTGGCGAAGGAAGTCGCCGACCAAGGCATCCGCGTCAACGCGGTGCGGCCGGGCGTGATCTATACCGACATCCACGCCAGCGGCGGCGAACCGGGCCGGGTCGACCGGGTCAAGGATACGGTGCCGATGCAACGCGGCGGCAGCGCCGAGGAAGTGGCGCGCGCGATCATGTGGCTGGTGTCGGACGAAGCATCGTATTCGACCGGCACATTCATCGATGTCGCCGGCGGCCGTTAATCAGAGGATGGATCAGACGGTAGAAGCGATGATTCGAGGTGAAGGCGTCCGACCTTGACCCTAGCTACAACAGTTTGATCGGGATACGGTTGGGATCATGTCTGGCGGTGGTTTGTCGCGCAATGCTTTTGCGGATGGCCGTAAGTCGTTTGTTATCGCGATAGAGCAGGTTGTAACTTTCAAATGGAATCATTTTTCCATCAGCTTGGGCAAAATGTATGCAGGATTTTTTCAGGGCGCGAACATCCAAAGAATATGCATCCATAAACTGCACAATCAATACCCGAAAAACATTGTCGTATCGCAGCGTCTGCGGCGCAGAAATCAAAGGCAGGCAACACATTAATTCAGAAAGACAGTTGGCTTGTGATTCCGGGGAATGGTTAGTCGAAAACAGTTTAAATACCTGGTCTTTCATATTCTTTTTGAACGCATCGTCGCGCTCAAAAACTATCGTGTTGCCGCTACCTTCCACTAGCGATTGCGGGTCAAGATATCGGGTAAGCGGGACGATTTTTTCGTCGGTTTTGAGGGCGTAAGCCATTGCCAGAGTATCGGGATTGCAAGGCACCGGGACGATATCTTGCAAGGTGAATACACTGGTTTGCTCTGCGATCTTGCGACGTATTTCAGAAACGGTCAGGCGATGCAGGCGAGGATCGTAATTTTCAACACGACCAGCATCTTGAATCGGCTGCAACGTGACGCCGCGAACACACGGTTGCGTCAAGGCGAAGTCGATAATGGTGCCAATCTCATCATCATTCAAACCTTTTTTCAGCGTTACCACCAAAGTGGTGGATAAACCAGCTGCATTCAGATTTTTCAATGCTTGTAGCCGGATGCGGCTTAAATCAGCGCCGCGTAATACCTTATGTACTTCTGCACGCATGGAATCGAATTGCAAATACACTTCTATTCCTGGCGCATAGCCTGCCAAGCGTTGCACAAACTCAGGATCTTGCGCCAATACGATGCCATTGGTGTTAACCATCACATGTTTGATCGGACGGGCTTTGGCAGCATCGAGAATTTCCCAGAATTGCGGATGTAAAGTGGGCTCGCCGCCGGACAATTGCATGACATCAGCCTCGCCTTCATTGGCCACAACAGCGTCAAGCATCTTGATGACGTCCGCCAAGGGTTTATGCTGTTCCCGATGCGTGCCGCTTTCTGCATAGCAAACGGGGCAATTTAAATTGCAGTTGTCGGTAATCTCGACAATGGATAAGCAAGAGTGCTGCATGTGGTCTGGACACAGGCCGCAATCATAGGGACAGCCGTATTCCATTTTAGTGTTAAACATTTGCGGCATTTCCAGATGTTTGACGAACACTTCGCGGCACAAACGATAATATTCGACATCATCGCTAACCAGCACGCGTTCGCTGCCGTGCGCAGTACACCACTTATCCATGTAGACATGATCATCTTTAAAGATGATCTTGGCTTCAACCGGATGCAGGCAGGTAGAGCAGACTGAAGTAGTCGTATCGTAAAAAAGGTAGGGGCGGATTTTACGCGTCATCGTTGGCTCGAGTTAGGCGGTGCGGGATATTGTTGTCTTGATTCGATGGCAGCTTGGCGTAGCAATGCCATTCTTTCTTGTGCCGCTTGTATGTCTGCCTGAGACATGGATGCCTGCAGTTTGGTGAGTGTGTCACTGCCCGGTTGCATCAAGAGAAAAGATAAGGTTTTAATTTTAGCCGCTGTGTCAGTTTCTTTTGAAATTTGAAATTTGTATCTAATCGCGGTGTCGAATGGATATCTGCAGTCTAAAATGCTGCGCGCAAGCCAAAGGTCTGCTTGCTGTATGTCTTGCCCGATAATCCCGCCATTGCGATATATTTCACTAACGTCAAACGCAGAAAAGCGATTGAAAAACACAGGTGAAGGGCTGCAAGAACGTGTAGACGATCGTTTTAATAATTCAACTCCGCGCAGGGGATCCAGGGGCAATTGTTCTGCGTTGAGAGGCCTGGCGTAGGACCGTCGGTTGGAGCCGTTGAGTAAAAGCCAGCCCAAGACATATTCCGCAGGACCATATTGTTTGGCAGCGGCTTGTTCGAGTAAAGTGATACCTGTGGGGATGTCTCTTTCCAGGCTTGGAGAACCATTTATATATTCCATTCCAAGTTGTGTCATGGCCTCCAGATCACCGCGACTGGCTGCTACTTTATACCCTTCAATTCTTTTTTTCTGCATTTCTGCATTCGCACGCTCTGCATTTTTTTGTTGCACGCTGTTGACGATGGAGGCAGTGATACAACCCGTACCACCAATCAAACTCAAACTCACTATCAGTAATGCTGCACGTGATCGATCACGGGAAAAGAGGCGCATTTTTTTTAAAATTCAAAAATTGTTTGATTACAAATGGGAGATAGCACAGTAAAGCCAACAAACACATGATCTGTATGCCGCTAAGGCCACCGGCATATTCATAAGGAATCGGTTTGATGCCATCGACGAGTAAGCGCCACAGTAAATAGCCTGATAGATAAAACTTGAAGAGAAGGCCCGGACTTTCGCGCCAGCGTTTTTGAAAAAATAGAATGGCGCCACCCCAAACTAATACAAAGAGGATGTCATACAGTTGCGTGGGGTGGCGAAAAATGCCATCGCCAAAGTCGACCCCCCAAGGCATGTGGGTGGCTACGCCATAAGTGCCGTCGTGTAGTCCTGCCAGAAAACAACCGATGCGCCCGACGGCGGTGCCCAGCATCAATGGCAAAACAAAGTGGTCGCCTGTGGAGCGTTGAGAGCGAATCAGTTTTTTTGCAATCTCTACGCCACACAACCCGCCGAGCAAACCACCGACGATAGATTGTCCCGACATCCAGAGATTGATATCTAACGAAGACGATGCCCATAACTGCGGAAACTCCATCCAGAACACCAACTTGTTTCCGATCGCTGCGCCGAGTACGCAGCCGATGATGATGGCGTATTGTCCCGGTTCCAAGATGCCGGAGAGGCCTTGGCGGGCACGTTGCCAGCGATATAGCTGGACGCCGGAGGCGATGGCTGCCCATTCAAAAAACAGATGGATGAGGTGTGCAGTCGTGCTGGAAAAGACAACTGCTTTCATTATTTGGATTCGTCTTGATCTGGCTGTATCGCAAAATCTGATTTTTTTGCAATGCGATATATAACGAAGCCGAGCGCGATACTAATTCCTACTCCTGCGCACCCAAGAAAAAAAATGGACGACAGGCCATCCCCATTGGTTTTGTAGCTACTGCCAGACACAATCCCTAGAAAGCCACAGAGCCCAAAGCCGACCATCAGTACTAAAAAAAACATGATGCTTAGGGCTTTGAACAGTGTTTTCATGGGAGCCTTGCTGGGATTGAATTTGGCAGCGAAGATTGATTATATAGTTTTTAGTTGCCATTAAGTAATTTGTTGCGCAGTTTCGTGGGAATGATTTTATTGCTGAACCTGAATTAATACGCTGATTTTCTCCATGCCAAGCGAGGCATTTTGGGCAAAATCCCAGTTGCTTCTAAAAAATTGATAAAATGAGCAGAGTTGGCGAAAACCTGATCCAGTGATTCACTGTCCAATGCTGCAAGCAACGGCGCCGTGCCCGGGCAACCCCTCTGTTGGTGCGCTTCGCGGGTCATGCGGCAATTTTTTGTACAAGAGCAATTTATGATGGAGTTATCAAGAATGAAGAACCTGATCGTAGTCGCGGCCCTGGTGGCCTTGAGCGGTTGCGCTGTAACGCCGAATTCGGCAAACGTATATACCAGCCACCAAGCCCAGGGCGAGCAATCGGTACGGATGGCGGTAGTTGATTCGGTGCGTCCGGTCACTATCGACAAGAACAGCGGTGGTAGCGCCGGCACCTTGGCTGGCGGCGCGCTGGGCGCGGTGGGCGCCGGTTCGCTGATCGGCAAAGGCAACGGATCGATTGCGGCCGGCGTAGTCGGCGCAGTGCTCGGCGGGATTGCCGGCAACCAGGTGGAAAACAACCTGAACCAGCGTCCGGGCCTGGAAATCACAGTACGCCTGAGCAACGGCGAATTGCGCGCCATTACCCAGGATGCGGACGAGCGTTTCAACGTCGGCGACCGTGTGCGTTTGCTGTCTTCCGGCGGCGTTACCCGGGTAACCCACTAAGCGCGGATCAAGCGGCTGTAAAGTCAAAAAGGCTGGAAGACATGATTGTCTTCCAGCCTTTTTTATTGTGCGGGCAGCGCCGGTCGTTGGTTACTGGCCGCCATTATGGATCACCACCAGCAGGGCGGTGGCGGCATTCTTGCCGACATTCTTGATGTAGTGGGGGCGGTCCGCCGCATAACGCGCGGTTTCGCCGACCTTGATCTTGGTGACGTTGCTGCCGCTCTGGACTTCCAGCATGCCGGACAAGACCGTCAGGTGTTCGCGCGAAGCCGGTTCGTGCGCCTCCGAGTCGAGGCAGCCGCCGGGTTCCACCGACAGTTCATACCATTCGAACTGGCCGGCCAGCTCGATCGGTCCCAGGATGCGCAGCACGCAATGGCCGTCGCGCGAACGCAGCGAAGGCGTGGCGTGGCTGGGCAAGGTTTCAATCGAGGCCGGCACCGGCTGGTTGCCGTCCACCAGCAGCGAGATCGGCACGCCGAGGGCGTTGGCCAGGCGCCACACCACGGCAACCGTGGGATTGGCCTGGTTGCGCTCGATTTGCGATAGCATGGACTTGGAGACGCCGGCGCGTTTCGACAAGGCATCCAGCGAGAGCCCGTCGGCCTGGCGCAGCTTGACCAAGGTATCGCCGACCTTGGGCGGTGCATCCTCCAAATTTTTTCCTGAATTGCTGCTCATCTGGTTGACAACCTCGTTTTTGTGCATTATCGTGGAATTCTTGTTCGATATATCGAATTAAAGCAATATATTATATAAGATCGAGGCAGACAATGACACAAGACATCACTACCCAGGCTGGCGCTCCCGGCTTCTACGGCCACCTGCGCGACGAGCTGGCCGGGATCCAGGCCGCCGGCCTGCTGAAAAGCGAGCGCCTGATCCTTGGCCCGCAGGGCGGCAAGATCAATACCGCCAATGGCGAATTGATCAACCTGTGCGCCAACAACTACCTCGGATTGTCTTCGCACCCGGCCTTGATCAAGGCCGCCCACGCCGCTCTGGACAGCCATGGTTTCGGCCTGAGTTCGGTGCGTTTCATCTGCGGCACGCAAGATATCCATCGCGAACTGGAACAGCGCCTGGCGCAGTTCCTCGGCACCGAAGACTGCATCCTGTACGCTGCGGCGTTCGACGCCAACGGCGGCCTGTTCGAGCCCTTGCTGGGCGAGCAGGACGCAATCATCAGTGATGCGCTCAACCACGCTTCGATCATCGACGGCGTCCGCCTGTGCAAGGCGAAACGCTACCGTTACGCCCACAACGACATGGAAGACCTGGAGCGCTGCCTGAAGCAGGCCAAGGCCGACAACGCTCGTTTCTCGATGGTGTTTACCGACGGCGTGTTTTCGATGGACGGCACCGTGGCGCAGCTCGATGTGATCCGCCAGCTGTGCGACAAATACGGCGCCTTGCTTGGCGTCGACGACTGCCACGCCACCGGTTTCATGGGTGCGCGCGGACGCGGCACGCATGAAGCGCGCGGCATCTTCGGCAAGGTCGATGTGATTACCGGCACCCTCGGCAAAGCCTTGGGCGGCGCCAGCGGTGGCTTCACCGCCGGCCGGCGCGAAGTGATCGACCTGCTGCGGCAACGCTCCAGGCCATACCTGTTTTCGAACACCCTGATGCCGGCGATCGTCGGCGCTTCGATCGAGGCGCTCAACCTGCTGGAAGCATCCACCGAACTGCGTGACCGCCTGGAACGCAACACCGTCTATTTCCGCAAAGCCATCACGGAAGCCGGTTTCGAGATCAAGCCGGGGACCCACCCGATCGTGCCGCTGATGGTATACGACGCCGTGGTCGCGCAAAACCTGTCGCGCCGCCTGTATGAGCTGGGCGTCTACGCGGTCGGTTTCTTCTATCCGGTGGTGCCGCAAGGACAGGCGCGGATCCGGGTGCAGATGTCGGCGGTGCATGACGAAGCAACATTGCAGCGTGCCGTGGGCATTTTCCGGCAAGCCGGCGAAGAGCTGGGCCTGGTGAAGAACTGAAGAGCAGAATTGAAGAGACAAGCGATGAAAAAAATATTGGTAATCGGCGCTAACGGCCAGATCGGCACCGAACTGACGACCGCACTGGTCAAGCTGCATGGCGCAAAACAGGTTGTCGCGAGCGATATACAAGCGCTGGGCCGGCACCAGGAACTGGCCTACGAAAAACTGGACGTGACCGATGCCAAACACTTGGCCGAGGTAGTGCAGCAACACGATATCGGTGAAATCTATCACCTGGCGGCCGCCTTGTCGGCCAAAGGCGAAGAGCATCCGGAGTGGGCCTGGAACTTGAACATGACCGGCTTGCTGAATGTGCTGGAAGTGGCGCGCCAGGCCAAGCTGTCGAAAGTGTTCTGGCCCAGCTCGATCGCCGCTTTCGGCCCGTCGACTCCGCGCGACAATGCGCCGCAGGTCGGCGCCATGGATCCGAAGACCGTCTATGGCATTTCCAAGCTGGCGGGCGAGCACTGGTGCAGCTGGTATGCGGAAAAATACGGCATGGATATTCGCAGCCTGCGTTATCCTGGCCTGATCAGCTATTCCGCCGAACCCGGCGGCGGCACCACCGACTATGCGATCCAGGCCTTGTTCGCTGCTGCGGCGGGCGACGATTACACCAGTTTCCTGGATGTCGACAGCACGCTGCCGATGATGTACATGCCGGACGCCGTGCGCGCTACCATCGAATTGATGAGCGCGCCGAAGGAACAGCTGAAAGTGGCCGGTTCCTACAACCTGGCGGCGTGGAGTTTTTCGCCGCGCGAGCTGGTGGCTATCATCAGGCAGCATTACCCATCGTTCAGCATCACGTACCAGCCGGATTTCCGCCAGGCGATCGCCGATGCATGGCCGCGCTCGATCGACGATTCCAAGGCGCGCGAAGAGTGGTCCTGGTCTCCCGCATACAGCCTGGCCGACATGGTCGACGACATGCTGGCGCACCTTGCCGCGCGCAAATCGGCAATTCAAGAACAGGTGGCCTGAGGCCATCCTCCATTTGTTGCGGAGGGCAGGGGAGCGCCGTTTTCTTTATGAGAACGGATTCAGCAGGCGCACCCCTGTGCCGAGAAAATCATTGGTGTTGCGGGTGACGATCGTGAGTCCGTGGATCAAGCCAATGGCGGCAATCTGCTTGTCGATCGGATGCTGATTGCTGGGTGACATCAGCTTGCCCCAAACCTGGGCGCAATCCTCATCGAAAGCCAGGATGCGGTCAGCATATCCGGCGACAAGAATATCCAGCCATCGCTCTAACGCCTTGGCTTGCACCGTATCTCCGCGGTTCTTGATGATCTCGACGCCGCGGCGGATTTCACCTATCGTCTGCACTGAGAGGTAGAGCGAATCCGGATCGACAGACTGCCAGAATTCCCTGGCTCCCCGGTTTGCTTTTTTTCCTTTACGTGCTTCGCTGATCACGTTCGTGTCGACCAGATACATGCTTTATTCCTGAATATCGCGCGAATTGAAATCCGCATCTTCGCCGGCATTCGGCATGCTAGACAACACTTCCGCAAGCGATTGCCGCTTCGGACGCTGCAATGCGGCTCGCAGAATTTCCCTATGCTCGGCTTCAGCGCTGCGGCCGTGGGATGCCGCGAGCTGCTTGAGGGCCAAGGCTACATCTTCCTCTACATTTCTGACCACCAGATTTGTTGCCATAATGTTTCCTGAAACGATGATTGCATTGATAGCATTCTAGCGTAATACTGCTATCAATGCAATCATGCTGCGCAAAACAAGGAGCGGAGCACAAGATGGCTTTCCAGCCCTTCATTATTGCCGAGAGACGGTGACGATGCTATTTGCTTTGTCTTATTTGCCTGCTCAACATAACTTGATCGAGGCGCTTGAAGAAACTGGCCGGATCGTATTGCGCCGATCGGGGCGGCCTGCTATTTTTCCAGCGCCTTGATTTGAGTGCTCAGTTTTTCCGGCACCGGATAACCTGGGTAGGCTTGGTTGAATTTTTCCCATTCGTCCAGGGCATCCCGGCGCAATCCCGCCTTGATCATTTCCTCGATCACCGATAACCAGGCTTCGGCCTTGGTGCTTGCCTCGGGTTTGGCCGGAGCGACGACTGGCGCCGGCACAGAGGGCTCCGGCGCGGCGGCAACCTTCGGTACAGGGATGACTATCGCCCTGACGCGTGAATCGGGCGTTTCCTTGCGCGCAAGCTGCTCTGGCGCCGCCGCATAATTTTGACGGGTTGCAGTTTCAGCGGCGCCAAGTTGCGGATTTGAATCCGCAACGCCGGCTTCGGCTTTGGCTTGAGCAGGCGCGGATGCCGCAGGCGGTGGTTCCTGCCTGGCGGGTTTGGGCCGAGCCGGTTGCGGCGCCGTGCGCTGCTTGCCTGCTGCAGGAGGCGGTGGAGCGGCGGCAGGTGCAGCCGGCGGCGGGGCTTCTGCCTGCGGCGCTTGCGCAACTTGCTCCGGCTGTTCGATTTTTCTCGCTGGTTCAGCAGGCTCCACTACCGGCTCGTTCTGCCAGCGCAACGTCACCAGGGTAGCCAGCACCACGCTGGCGGCCAGCGCCAGTTGCGTGTTCCAGCGCCAGCGCGGTTTCCCGGGTTTGCCTGTCTTGGGCGGCGGAGCGTCGTTGGCGGCCTCGCGCACTGGGACCGCAGCCGCGGTCAGGGCTTCTGCCTGCGCCAGTATTGCTGCATCCAAATCCGCCGAGGGCGAGGGCTGCGGCAATCTTCGCAGTTTGCGCGCCAGGTCGCCTTGGCCTTGCAGGAATGCCTCGAATTCGGCGTCGTCGTGCTTGTTGTCTTCGGCAGTCATACCGCCTCCTCATTGGAAGTCAGGTCCGGCACCAGGTGCTGGCGCAGTTTGCGCATCGCATAGCGCAAGCGGCTCTTGACGGTTTCTACCGGCACAGCGGCAATCTGCGCGATTTCTCCTAGGCTCATGTCGTTGAATTGCTGCAAAATCAGGGCCTCTTTCTGTTCGCCGGGCAAGCTGCGTATCGCCGCGTGCAGCTCGGCGATACGCTGCCTGTGTTCCAGCGCGGCTTCGGGCGACATTGCTTCCTGGGCGGCGTCGGCCAAATAGTCGAATTCCGCTCCGGCTTCATCTGCGGCGCCGATATCACTGCTCAGCAACACCTGGTGCTGGCGCAGCAGGTCGACCAAGCGGTTGCGCGCAATCTGGAACAGGTAAGTGCGGAAACTCGATTCCGGCTGGTAGCGGGCGCGTGCGTGATGCACGCCGGCCCAGGCATCCTGCGCGATTTCATCGACCCAGTCGCGGCGCGGCGAGCGCCATGCAATGAAACGATACAAGCCGCGGCTGTGGCGCCGGTACAGTTCCTTGAACGCGCCGAGGTCGCCGTCACGGTACTTGAGCATCAGCGTTTCATCGGAAAGTTCGGCGTACATGGCGGCTTGTTGTTGTGATTCTTTGTACTGTCGGGTGATAGCGGCGATTGTGAGCGCAGCCGTGCAAGAATGCAACAGCCGGATGCAGCGGCATTTTTTTTTACGCCGCCATCAATTTATTTAACCCCGTTTGTGAACCTGGCTCGTTTCATATGACAAGCCAGGGTATCGGCACTAACGGAGAATAAAATGTTACGACGCTTGCTTGGCGCTTTATCCATGCTGGTCCTTCTGCTTCCCGCAGCGCAAGCGAAATCGATCGTGCGCCCGCCGCCGCTGATAGTGGCCGGCGGTGAACAGCCGATTGTGCTGCAAAGCCTGCACATCGACGGAGAAATCAGCGGCGGCCTGGCCCAGACCACGGTCCGGATGGTGTTTTTCAACCCCAACCAGCGGCCGCTCGAGGGACAGTTGCAGTTTCCCTTGCTGGACGGCCAGCAGATCACGGCGTTTGCCCTGGATATCGAAGGCAAACTGCGGCCTGCGGTGCCGGTGGAGAAAGCCAAGGGCCGCCAGGTATTCGAAGCGATCGAGCGGCGCCGGGTCGATCCCGGCTTGCTGGAAACCACGCAAGGCAACAATTTCCGCTTGCGCATCTTCCCGATTCCCGCCAACGGCAGCCGCACTGTAGAGATCAAGTACATGGAAGCGCTGTCGCGCCAGGGAAAACACTGGGTGTACAACTTGCCGCTGGCCTATGACGATCGGGTGCGCGACTTCGACCTGAACCTGGCGGTACATGGCGCCAGCGCCGCGCCGCAAGCCGGCGGCGCACTAGGTTCAGTCACGTTTACACAGGCCGGCGAGCAGTACCAGGCGCATATAGTCAAAAGCCGGTTCGCCGCCAGCGGCGTGCTCAATATGCTGGTTCCTGCCAGCGACAAGCCGCAGACCTATCTCCAGCTGCGCGACGACCAGACCTGGTTTGTCACCGAAATACCGGTGACCGAGACACGTACGGCGCGCAGCCTGCCGAAGGTGATCGGCTTGCTGTGGGACAGTTCGGGTTCCGGCGCGGCGCGCGATCACGATTCCGAATTTGCCGTGCTCGACCGCTACTTCAAAACTGCCGGCAACGCAGAGATACGTCTGACACGGCTGCGCGACAGGCCGGAAGCCAGCGCCTGGTTCCGTGTCGTCAACGGCGACTGGAGCGCGCTGCGCCAGGCCTTGCAAAACATCGCGTACGATGGCGCCAGCGCTCTTGGCGATTGGCGGCCGCAGGCCGACGTCGGCGAATATCTGCTGGTCAGCGACGGCTTGAGCAATTACGGCAGCGCGCCTTTCCCCAAGCTGGGCGCCGGCCAGCGGCTGTATGTGCTGAACGCCGCGCTGACGGCGGACAGCGCCCAGCTCGCTGCCTGGGCTGAAAACACCGGCGGTCGCCTGCTGCAGGTGTCGCCGCAACTGGTGGCAGCGGCGGCGCAAGCCTTGCTGACCGAGTCGACCCATATAGATGCCCTGAACGCGGTTGGCGCTACCGACCTGCAAGTCGAATCGCATGAGGTGGCCAACGGCGTCATCCGCGTGGCGGGCCGCCTGCGCGGCGCCGATGCGCAACTGACGCTCAGCCTGCGACAAGGCGGCCGCCAGCAGATCAAGACCGTGCCGGTCTCCGCCACCGCGCCAGCTCATCCGCTGGCGGCTTATTTGTGGGCGGGATATCGCTTGCGCGAACTGGCGGCCGACCAGGACCTGCATCGCGCCGAAATCCGCCGCATCGGCCAGCAGTTCGGCCTGGCGACGCGCGAGACTTCGCTGATCGTGCTGGAGCGCCTGGACGACTATGTACGCTATGACGTTGCTCCGCCGGAGGAATACCAGGTCGCATTCAAGCAATTGAAAGCACTGCGCGAGTCGGATATCAGGCAAGCGCGCGATAAGCATCTGGAAACCGTGATTGAACAATTCCAGCGCAAGGCCGCATGGTGGGAGAAAGATTTCCCTAAAGGCGCCGCGCCGCAATCCAAGCCGCAGGTGCCGGGCCGGCTCCGATACATAGAACGGCCGGACATCGATGCTGCCGCACCGGTGATGCAAGCACCGTCTGCTCCGGCTCCCGCTGTCAGCGCCCGGCAGAATTTTGAAGCGGGTTCGAATTATTCGGCAAAATCCAAGGCGGATTCGGATATCGTTTCGACTGCGCCCGAGATCAGGATGGCGCTGAAAAAATGGAGTGCGACAGCGCCATATATCGATCGTCTCAAATCGGCCACGCCGGAAACCGTGTACGCCATCTACCTCGACGAAAAGCCCGGCTACGCGAACAGCAGCGCTTTCTTCCTCGACGCCGCCGATATCCTGCTGGAGAAAGGGCAGCGCGACCTGGCGTTGCGTGTGTTGTCCAACCTGGCCGAGATGGACCTGGAAAACCGCGCCGTACTGCGCATACTGGGCTACCGCCTGCTGCAAGCCGGCGCGCCGGAATTGGCGATACCGGTGTTCGAGAAGGTCAGGCGGCTGGCCGAAGAAGAGCCGCAATCGTTCCGCGATCTGGGGCTGGCGTATGCCGCCAACAAGCAGTACCAGCAAGCCATCGACCAGCTGTACGAAGTGGTGCTGCGCCCTTGGGACGCCCGTTTCCCGGAAATCGAGACCATCGTGCTGGCAGAATTGAACGCGATTGTCGCCACCTCCGGCGTGTCGCTCGACACCAGTCGTATCGATCCGCGCCTGCTGAAGAACATGCCGCTCGATTTGCGCGTGATCATGACCTGGGATGCGGACAATGCCGACATGGATTTGTGGGTCACTGATCCGAACGGTGAAAAATGCTACTACGGTC
>NZ_JAQGLV010000371.1 GCF_028292705.1 Collimonas fungivorans
GCGGCGGCGATCTGCGACAAGCCGATGGTGCTGACGTAGCAGGTATCGCGGCCGAAGGCGCGGTTCATTTCTTCGTAGACGCGCTGCGGCTTGACCGGCACGTTGTCGAAATGGGTACGGCGCTGCAAGGTGCGCTTGCGTTCCTGGCACTCGCCCAGCCAGGCTGAGCGGTCAGGCAGCTTGCCCGCTGCTTTCAATTCCTTGGCGACTTCGACGAACAGGGTCAGCGCGGCCTTCGCATCGGAAACTATGCCGTAGTCCGGACCGAACACGCGGCCGATCTGGGTCGGTTCAATATCGACGTGGACGAACTTGCGGCCCTTGGTGAAAACTTCGATCGAACCGGTATGGCGATTGGCCCAGCGGTTGCCGATGCCGAGCACGAAGTCGGACGCCAGCATAGTGGCGTTGCCGTAGCGGTGGCTGGTCTGCAAACCGACCATGCCCGCCATTTGCGGATGGTCGTCGGGGATCGCGCCCCAGGCCATCAAGGTCGGGATCACCGGCACGCCGGTCAGCTCGGCGAATTCAACCGCGAGGTCCGCTGCATCGGCATTGATCACGCCGCCGCCGATGGTCAGCAACGGCCGCTCGGCTTCGTTCAGCATGGTCAGGGCTTTTTCGATCTGCGCCCGCGATGCCTTCGGCTTGTACACCGGCAAAGGTTCGTAGGTGTCGGGATCGAATTCGATTTCCGCCATCTGCACGTCGAACGGCATGTCGATCAGGACCGGGCCTGGACGGCCGGAACGCATGATGTGGAAAGCCTGCTGGAATACGCGCGGCAGCAAGGCCGGTTCGCGTACCGTGACCGCCCATTTGGTGACCGGCTTGGCGATCGATTCGATGTCGACCGCCTGGAAATCTTCCTTGTACAGGCGGGCGCGCGGCGCCTGGCCGGTGATGCACAGGATCGGGATCGAATCGGCCTGGGCCGAATACAGGCCGGTGATCATGTCGGTGCCGGCCGGGCCGGAAGTGCCGATGCAGACGCCGATATTGCCTGGATTGGCGCGGGTGTAGCCCTCCGCCATATGGGAAGCGCCTTCGACGTGGCGCGCCAGCGTGTGCTGGATGCCGCCGTGCCGTTTCATCGCAGAGTAGAACGGATTGATTGCCGCGCCCGGCACGCCAAAGGCTTGCGAACAGCCCTCTTTCGCCAATACGTGCATTACTGCGTCCACTGCCTTCATCTTTGCCATGTTGCCTCCAAATTGTCGAATTATTGCCAATGATTCATTGCCACTGCCTGCGGCCCGTGTCCCCTGGCCCCGCTTTCCGCGCCATGCGCTGCGGACGGAGGGATGCCTGAAGACTGCCGAGTGGATGAAGCACATGCTATAACCAAACATATTGTTTGATAAGAACACAAACAATCGCTTTATTCGATACATCAAGTATGGAATACTAAGGAAAATACTAATATGGAAGAGACATGGACAAACTCAAGCAGATTGAAGCCTTCGTCAGCGTGGTCGAGAAAGGCAGCCTGGCCAGCGCGGCGCTGGAGCAGAACATTACGCCGGTGATGCTGGGCCGGCGCATCGACGCCCTGGAGAAACGGCTGGGCACCAAGCTGATGCACCGCACTACCCGCCACCTGACGTTGACCGAACAGGGCACGGTGTTCCTCGACCATTGCCGCAAGCTGCTGATCGAACTGGATATTGCCGAGAAGATCATCTCGGAAGGCCGCCACAAGGCTACCGGCCACCTGGTGGTGTCGGCGCCGGCGGCGTTCGGCCGCAAGCATGTGGCGCCGCATGCGCCGGCTTTCATCGCCACCAATCCGGAAGTGCAGATCTCGTTCAACCTGACCGACCGCGTGGTCGACCTGGTGCGCGAAGGCTACGACATCAGCATCCGCATCGGCGGCACCATCGATCCGAATTTCGTCGCGGTCAAGCTGGCCGGCAACCGCCGCGTGGTGTGCGGCACGCCGGAATACTTTCACCGCAACGGCATTCCCAAGACATTGGAAGACATCGCCGACCACAACTGCCTTTCCTTCAACCTGCAAGGCGGCCAGCAGCGCGGCTGGTACTTCCAGCAAGGCGGCAAGCCGGTGATCATCAAGACTGCCGGCAACCTCGACTGCAACGACGGCGAACTGCTGCACCGCTGGGTCAGCGAAGGCCTGGGACTGGCCTGGCGCTCGACCTGGGAAATCGAATCGCAGCTGGCTTCGGGCGAACTGCTGACAGTGCTGGACGAGTTTGCGCTGCCGCATTACGACATCATGGCGGTCTATCCGCAACAGCGCCACCTGCCGGCCAAGGTGCGCTTCTTCATCGATCGCCTGAAATCGATTTATGCGCAACCCGACTACTGGAGCAAGGGTTGAAAATAGGTGCGGAAAATTCGTGCCGGAAAACAAGATAGATTGCCGAACTGTAAGTTTCGTAACAATCTCGCCCTGCCCATGGCGAGCCAGTCAACCGAGCCGATCCCTGCACCGTTTTAGTGTGGTGAATCGCACATATGCAAGCAATGCGAAGTACTACACTAGTGTCGTATCAGGCCTCCCCTGTCGGTATATTGCGCCGGCCTTGGCCCGTAGCGCTAGGCGTGCCGAGGAGACAT
>NZ_JAQGLV010000013.1 GCF_028292705.1 Collimonas fungivorans
GGTCCTCTCCATTCTGCGCAACGAATAACCGCCCATCTCAACACTAGGAGAACTCGCTTTGAAGCCATCAATCTTTCGTGCCGTGACGCTGGGTGTCGCCATCCAGGCGGCTGCATTATCGGTATCCCGTGCGGCCCCGGCCGCGCCGGTGGTCGATGCCAGGCAGAGCGCCGCCGTCAAAGCGGAGTTCCTGCATGCCTGGCGCAACTACGAGAAGTTTGCCTGGGGCCACGATGCCCTGAAGCCGCTCAGCCATCAAGCGCATGACTGGTACGGCCAGTCCCTCATGATGACGACGGTCGACGCCCTCGATACCCTCATCGTCATGGGCTTGAGCACCGATGCCGACAAGGCCAGGGAGCTGATCGCCACCGAGCTGTCCTTCGACAAGGACATCTATGTCAAGAATTTCGAGATCACGATCCGCTTGCTGGGCGGCTTGCTGTCCAGCTATCAACTGACAGGCGATGTGCGCCTGCTGAAGCTTGCGGATGACCTGGGACGCCGCCTGCTTCCGGCCTTCGATTCCCCCACCGGCCTGCCTTATGTCTTCGTAAATTTGCGCACCGGTAAGGTGCGCGGCGTCGAGAGCAATCCTGCGGAGACCGGTACCTTGTTGCTGGAGTTCGGAACGCTCAGCAAACTCACCGGCAACCCCATCTACTACGAAAAAGCCAAGCGCGCCCTGGTCGAGACATTCAACCGTCGCTCGAAGATCGGCCTGGTCGCCGATACCATCAATATCGAAACAGGCCAATGGATTGGTCGCGACGCCAGTGTCGCCAGCGGTACCGATTCGTACTACGAATACCTGCTGAAATGCTGGAAGTTGTTCGGTGACGAAGATTGCCTGGCGATGTGGAAGACCAGTATTGCCGCGATCAACCAATATCTGGCCGATGAAGTCGACGGCAATCTCTGGTATGGCCATGCCGACATGAACACCGGCAAGCGCACCGACAGCGACTATGGCGCGCTTGACGCGTTTTTCCCCGCCGTGCTGGCATTGTCGGGCGACCTGGATAGGGCCAAGCGCCTGCAGGCATCCGGTATGCGGATGTGGAACCTGACCGGTATCGAGCCGGAAGTGATTGACTACCGGACCATGAAGATACGCCAGGACGGCTATCAGTTGCGGCCCGAGATTATCGAGTCCAATTATTACCTTTGGCATTACACCGCTGATCCGCTTTATCGCAAGGCGGCGCGCACGATGTTCGACGATTTCGTTCGCCACTGCCGAACCGAAGGCGGTTATGCGGCACTGTCGGACGTTACCAAAAAAATCAAACGCGATTCGATGGAAAGCTTCGTGTTCGCGGAGACCTTCAAGTATTTCTATCTGACCTTCGCCGCGCCTGGCGCCCTCGACTTTGACGGTGTCGTGTTCAACACCGAAGCGCACCCGCTGCGCGCCACCTGGAAGCAAGGTGAACTTGCCCCGGTGGTCCACAGCGCGAGCAAGCCGAGCCATCAATGAATTTGAAATAGTCAATCCTTCGTTGCCGAGCGAGGGTAGACCAGTAGTGGACGTAACCGGAGATTTTGAATAATTCTAAAGGAGTAGAAATGTCGAGCAGATTGAAAGTATTACCGCTGGCGATTGCGCAAATCATTGCAGCGGGAGCATTTTCGGCCACGTTCGCCGCGTCAGCAATGGCGCAGCAGAAGGCCGCGGACCCGGAGCCAGAGGCAAACCAGCCGACGCAGCGCGTCGAGATCACCGGTTCCTACATCCGCCGCGCGGATGCCGAGACGCCCAGCCCCGTGCAAGTGATCACAGCAGCCGACCTGAAGAACTCCGGCTACACCTCGATTTCGGAAGTGTTGCAACATATCACGGCCAATGGTGCAGGTACGCTGAGCCAAACCTTCCAGGGGGGATTCGCAGCGGGTGGCAGCGCCATTTCCCTGCGCGGCCTCAATAACAATGCGACGCTGACGCTGATCGACGGCCACCGGATGGCGTCTTACCCGCTGGCCGATGATGGTTCGCGCTCTTTTGTGGACCTGTCGAGCATTCCATTCGATGCCGTTGAACGCATTGAAATCCTGAAAGACGGCGCCTCCGCCGTGTACGGCTCCGACGCCATGGCCGGCGTGGTCAACGTTATCCTGAAGAAGAATTTTGTCGGCACCAGGCTCTCGGCTGAAACAGGTACCACGACCCAGGGCGGCGGCACCACCAGCCACCTGACGGCCAGCCACGGGCTCGGCGATCTTGAAACGGATGGTTATAACGCGTACGTCAGCCTGGAGTACCGGCGCCAGGAGCCGATTCACTATACGCAGCGCAGGGACGGCGGACTGTGGCAAGCGCTGGATATGTCGGCCTATGGCGGCGCCAACAAGTCGCCCGGTGTCATCACCCCGCAAAATACGGCGCCGATCGTGCTGTCGCCATACATGCTCAATCCAAATACCCCAAGAGTGAGCGGCGCCAATAACAGCGCAGCTTTTGCATTTTTCCCCGGCACCGTGTGCGGCAGCTACGCGCAGATGGCATCCGGCGGATGCGCGTACGAGGATCCGAATAAAGTCATTCAACAGAAGACGGAGAACGTCAACATCCTGGCCAGTTACACCAAAAAACTGGGCGATGGGTGGAAGGCCGATTTCAAGGCGTCCTTATTCCAGAGCAAGGATACCTTGCCCCAGGGCTTCACCAATTTCCCATCGTCCTACGGGAATCAGCTGGAAATGATGTCCGGCGTTCCCCCGCACTATATTGCCGGGACCGCCATTCCAGCCATTCGCCTGCCTGCCAATTATCCCGGTAACCCATTTGGCGTGCCGGCCATTGTGCGCGGGCCGATTCCAGGGGCGCCGGCACGCGATATCACTACCGATTCCAAAGCATACCGTCTGGTAGCCAATCTTAGCGGCACGTGGGGAGCCTGGGACATCGATGGTTCGCTTGGCTATACCAGGGATAACCTGAACCGGGTGAGCACGGGCGGCTTGAACGTCCCTGCGATGAACGCCGCATTGAATCGCGCGGTAAATCCCTATTCGGTCACCGGCGCGAATACCGCCGCCGATATCGCGGCGATCTTCCCAACCGTGTCGTCGTTTGACACCTCGGAGCTGGATTTTGCCGAATTGCACGCCTCGCGTTCCCTGGCGAATCTACCAGGTGGCGATTTGATCGTTAGCCTGGGAGGCGGGTCCTTCCATACCAAATTGTCGGCCCCAGCCATGCCCAATCCGGATGGCCTTACCAACGGCGCCTACGCTTTCGGCTCCGAAACGGCGACGTCCGCTTATATGGAATTTACCGCCCCGGTGCTGAAGAGCCTGGAAATCGACGGGGCTGTCCGATTCGACCACTACAGCCTGGCCGGCAACTCGACCACGCCCAAGCTGGCTTTCAAATGGACGCCGAGCGAGGCATTCGCCTTGCGCGGAACCCTGGCGAAAGGCTTTAGAGCGCCAGGTCCGGCCGAGAACGGCAACTCTGCCAGCAGCGGTGGGGTAGGGAGCTCAAATGACCCCGTACTCTGCCCAGGCGGCTATATGGCCAATGGCATGTATCCAAAAGGGACAGTAATTGCCTCGTGCAACGAGTCGCTGATCGGCTTGAGCACTACCAATCCCGACCTGAAACCAGAGAAGTCTGTTTCGGCAACGCTCGGTGTGATCCTGGAACCTGTCAAAGGATGGAGCACCGCGATTGATCTGTACCAGATAACGATCAAGGATCAAATCGTCGGCGGACCCTTGTCCGGCACTCCGGTACGCAATGCGCCCGAACTCTCGGACTGCGCCGATGGTAACGGCGGCAGCACCTCTTGTACGCCTGCCATCGGCAGGATTGCATATTATCCGGCGACCCCGATCAATGCGAACAGTACGAGGACTCGGGGGATGGAATTCGATACGCGTTACAAATTCAACCTGGGCGAGTACGGAAAGCTGAAGACCGAATTCCAATTCGCTCATGCCTTCAGCTATGTCATGAACATCAGCGGCGTGTCCTATGAATTGGCGGGTACACACGGTCCTGCGGGCATCGGTGCCGATACCGCCAATCCAAAAGACCGGGCGCAAGTCGACCTGACGTGGGAGAAAGGCCCGCTGGAGGTGGGAACCAGCCTGCACTGGATCTCCGGATATAACTTGAACGACCCTACGAGCGGGCAATTCACGTGCGCAGACGGCGGGACGATGAATGGCGTATTCCCTAGCGGGAACACCCCTGAGCAGTTCTGTAAAGTCCATTCCTTCCTCGAGACCGATCTGTCGGTGCATTACAAGCTCGACAAAAAGTGGACCTTGCATGCGTCGGTGACCAATCTCTTTAATCAGGCCCCTCCAGTTGATGTGAGTACCTACGGCAGCGGACTCCCGTACAACCTGTCGCTGCATTCCGCCGGCGCGGTCGGCCGCTTCGTCAATGTCGGGGCCGCCTACACGTTCTGAGATGATGCAGCGCTTCGTTCTCTGAGGGCCGCAGTTGAAGCAAGTGTGGGCGGGCTGATCGTCAATGCTTGCTTCATTTCTGGCATCGGGATAGGCCAGTTCGCAAGGAGCCGGTTCGTCCGCCCAGGTTCAGCGAGGGTTCTCGTTCGCTGCGCTGGGCCGCCAGCTACGCGGCATCCGCCGCCATGGCGATTACTACGTGGAAGGGACAGTGGCCATCGCGCCGCCGAATCTGAGCGTGCAGGGACTGGGCCTGCTGTCGCCGCGGCTTCAGCAAGACCAGGTGGCGCCGCTGCGCGCCCGCGCACAACTGGCGCCATTCGGACGCGGCGAGCAAACGGTGATCGACACGGCGGTGCGCCGTACGTGGCAAATCGACGCAGATCAGATCACATTCGCTGGGCGCAACTGGGCGCAGACACTTGGCGGTATCGTCGGCCGCGCCGCGGATGGGCTGGGGGTGCCGGAGCCCGTCAACGCGCAGCTTTACAAATTGCTGATCTACGATACCGGCAGCTTTTTCATTGAACACCGGGACACGGAGAAAGCCGACGGCATGTTCGCCACGCTGGTGCTGGTCCTGCCGTCCATCTATAGCGGCGGCGAATTGCTGATCGGCCATGGCGAGCGGGAAGTGTGCGTGAACCTGGCCGGCGCCGACCCGGCGGATGGCGCATTCGTGGCCTTCTATGCCGACTGCGTGCACGCTCCTGTAGCGCCAACCGCCCCGCGGTTGGCGCTGGCGCCCTCATCGGATGCAGTCAAATTAATTTTTGCAGATTGTTGTGCAATTAAATTCGTTTCCTCTGCGCATGGCCGGTGCTAAGCTGAACGGTTTGCATACCTTCCGCTGCGCCCAAGTGCCGCCTGTACACTAATCCAGCGGCTTTTTTCTGGTTTTTGCCGAAGCCGATGCAGGCCAAAGTTCAGAGTATTACTAGTTCAAGAGGAATAATGAAGAAGCATGCAGTAGTTGTAATTGCCCTGTCGTTGGCCGGTGTGGCATCGGCCCAGGAGGTGGTAAAAATTGGCCACGTCGCGGCGGTCACCGGACCTGTGGCTTATTTCGGAAAGGACACGGAGAATGGCGCCCGTTTAGCAATCGAAGCGCTCAATGCGCGCGGAGTCGTCATCGGTGGAAAGAAGGTGCGTTTCGAGCTCGTGGCGGAAGACGACGCGGGCGAACCGAGGCAGGCCACAACCGTCGCGCAGAAGCTGGCCGATGCCAAGGTCAATGGCGTTGTTGGTCATCAGACGTCAGGCACGACCATTCCGGCCTCGAAGATCTATTACACCGCAGGCATCCCGCAGATTTCGCACTCGAGCACCAGTCCGAAGTACACCCAGCAGGGCTTCAACACGACGTTCCGCGTGGTGGCCAATGACACGCAACTGGGCCGCGCGCTCGGACGTTACGCGGTGAAGGGGATGGCGGCGCGCCGCGTCGCCGTGATCGACGACCGGACCGCGTACGGCCAGGGCCTGGCTACCGAATTTGCCAAGGGGCTGCAGCAGCAGGGAGGGACCGTCATCGCGCGCGAGTTCACCAATGACAAGGCGACCGACTTCAGCGCGATCCTGACCAAAATCAGGGCCACCAAGCCAGATCTGGTTTTCTATGGCGGGATGAACGCTGTCGCCGGACCGATGCTGCGCCAGATGAAGCAGCTTGGAATGAACACGAAGATGATGGGCGGCGACGGC
The DNA here is from genome assembly GCF_028292705.1 of Collimonas fungivorans. Classification (GTDB taxonomy): domain Bacteria; phylum Pseudomonadota; class Gammaproteobacteria; order Burkholderiales; family Burkholderiaceae_D; genus Collimonas; species Collimonas fungivorans_B. Next base: position 6,127 of record NZ_JAQGLV010000013.1, read on the forward strand.
ATCTGTTCCGACGAAATCGCGAAACTGTCGGGCGGGGCGATGGCGGACGACCAGGTTGTCTGCGCGGAAGCGGGCGGCGTGGAGGGGACCGGCAAGGCCGCGATGGACAACTTCAGGGCAGCCTACAAGAAGCGGTTTGGCATTGACGTACAGATCAATGCACCATACGCCTACGATGCGGTCATGGTCCTGGCCGATGC
>NZ_JAQGLV010000028.1 GCF_028292705.1 Collimonas fungivorans
TGGAACTGGGACAATGAAATCACCGTCAAGGCCAGCTACGATCTCGACCTGTGGGACAAGGACCGCAGCGCGCTGGAATCGGCGCTCGATACCGTCCACGTCAGCGCTGCCGAAGCCCGCAGCGCCCAGCTGAACCTGGAAGTAGCGGTAGTGCGCGGCTACCTGCAGCTGGCGACCCAATACGCGCTGCGCGATATCGCCGTCACCACGCTGGCGCAGCAAACCTTGATCGCCAGCTTCGCCCAGCGCCGGCTGGCGGCAGGCCTCGGCACCCGGCTGGAAGTCAGCCAGGCCGAAACCGCGTTGCCGGACGCACGCGCCAACATCGAGAAAATCGATGAAAACATCGCCCTGCTGCGCAACCAGATTGCGGCCTTGAGCGGCAAAGGCCCCGGCAGCGGCGAGGCGATCCAGCGGCCGCAGCTGGCGGCCCGCCTGGTCGGCGCCGACAACAGCGCGCCGCTGGCCATCGGCTTGCCCGACAATGTGCCGGCGCACCTGGTCGGCCGCCGTCCGGACGTGATTGCGCAACGCTGGCGGGTGGAGGCGATGGACAAGAACATCGATGTCGCCAAGGCCGCGTTTTACCCTGACATCAATATCTCCGCCTTCGTCGGCCTGCAAGCGCTCGGCTTCACCAATTTCCTCAGCGCGTCGTCCGCGGTGCGCGGCGCCGGGCCGGCGATTTCGCTGCCGATTTTTGAAGGCGGCCGCCTGCGCGCCAACCTCGGCGCCCAGACCGCCGCCCTCGACGGCGCCATTGAAAGCTACAACAACACGCTGGTGCAAGCGCTGCAAAGCGTGGCCGACCAGATCATCAGGCTGAAATCGCAGCAACAGCAGCGCGCGCAGTCGGAACAGGCGCTGGCGCTGGCGAAGCAATCCTACGACCTGGCCATGCGCGGCTACCAGGCTGGCCTGACCGCTAATATCAATGTGATCCAGACCCAGCTGGTCCTGCTGCAGCAGCAGATACGGGTAGCGCAGATCCGCGCCAGCTACCTCGATAGCTGGGCGCAGCTGATGCAGGCGCTGGGCGGCGGCCTCGGCGACGACTTGCCGCAACCGGCCGATGCGGTCGCGGCGGAAAAATAAGCGACGCTGACCATGAACGACATCGCAAGCAGCCGCGAGAGCTGGCCGGACCATCTGAAACATGCCGCCGTCAGCTGGCTGGAAGGCCATGGCCAGGACCTGCTGTATGTCAGCAAGATCCTGCTGGCGACCCTGCTGGCGCTGGGCCTGTCGCTGCTGTTCGACCTGTCCAAGCCGGGCACCGCGATGGTCACCGTGATCATCGTGCTGCAGCCGCGCAGCGGCCTGGTGCTGGCCAAGGGGTTTTACCGTTTCATCGGCACCGCGGTCGGCGTCATCATGTCGATCATCCTGGCCGCCTCGTTTTCGCAGCAGCCGGTGCTGTTCCTGGCGGCGGGCGCCTGCTGGCTGGCGTTCTGCACCGCCGGCTCGACCATCTTCCGCAACTTCCAGTCGTATGCCTTCGTGCTGGCCGGCTACACCCTGGTCATTGTCGGCTTGCCGGCGGCGCTGCAGCCGGACCAGGCTTTCGACATCGCCATGACGCGCCTGAGCGAAGTGATGCTGGGCCTGCTGTGCGCCGGCGTGGTCAGCGACGTGCTGTTTCCCAAGCGCCTGTCCGACGTCCTGCTGCTGACGGTGCGCAAGCGCTTCGCCGATTTCAAGACGTTCATCGCCCTCGACGATCTCGCCGCCAGTGCGCGGCCGGCGCGCGAGCGGATGGTGCTGCGCTTTATCGGCGAAGTCATTACACTGGAAGCGCTACGCACCTCATCGGTGTTCGAAAGCGCAACCGGCCACCTGCAAAGCTTGCAGCTGCGCCAGCTGAACAACGCTTTCATGACCGCTTCCACCACCTTCCATTCGCTCGACCAGCTGTTCGGCCGCCTGCAAAACGGCGGCAAGCAAAGCACGCTGAAAGCCTTGCTGATGGAGTACCAGGCGATCGTGCGCGCCCTCTCCAGCCAAGACCGCACGCTGCTGGCGCAGGTGCGCAGCGCGCTGCCGCAGCGCCTGGCGGCCCTGCGCCGGGGCCTGGCGGCGGCCCACAACAGCGCCAGCGATAGCAGCCACATCCTCGATTTCGACTCTGCCACCGAGTTGCTGGCCAGGTTCGCCGATGAGTTGCAGGTCTATGCAAGAATCCATGCCGTCGTGATCCAGACCGAGATGCACATGCCGGACGATGTCCAGCTGCCCGCGCATTATGTGGCGCGCACCGACCCGACGCTGGTGGTGACCTCGGCATTGCGGGCGGCGATCGGTTTCGGCATATCGTCGCTGTTCTGGATCGAATCGGGCTGGGTGTCCGGCACCGATGCGGTGGTCATGGCGACTGTCGTCAGCGCGCTGTTCGCGGCGGCGCCCTCTCCCATCAAGATCGTGCGGCAATTCATGATCGGCGGCGCGCTGGGCGGATTTTTCGGTTTCCTGTCCGCTTATTACCTGCAATCGCAAGCCGAAAATTTCACCATGCTGTGCATCGCGCTGGCGCCGTTCATCCTGATCGGCGCCTGGCTCACCACCACCAAAAAGTATTCCGGCGTCGGCACCGGCATCCTGCTTTTCTTCTTTTCCTACGCCAGCATCGGCAGCAACTACCAGTTCGACATGCTGGCGCTGCTCAACGGCATGGCGGGCGGCCTGATCGGGGTCGCCGTCGCATCGGTCCTGTACCAGATCATCGATCCTTCCGACAGCCGCTGGATCAAGCGCCGCCTGGCCCGTGCCCTGCGGCGCCAGGTGGAGGAAGCCTGCAGCCGGCCGCTGGCGGGTCTGCTCGGACGTTTTGAAAGCGGCACCCGCGACCTGCTGTCGCGCTTTGCGATCACTCACTCGCTGGATAATCCGGATGACCGCGACATCATGACCTGGCTGCTGTCGGTGCTGGAAATCGGCCGCGCCGTCATCCAGCTGCGCCTGGAGATGCTGGCCGTCGCAGATCCGCAGGCACACGACAAGATCGAGCAATGCGTACGCAGCATCGCCTACCTGTTTGCCCGCCCCAGCCAAGTCCGCCTGCGCGCCGCGCTGGACGCCGTGCTGGCGGCGATCGCCGTCTGCGGCGAACTGCCGGCGGTGCTGGCCAACCTGCACCTGATGCGCGGCGCCATGCTGGAGCGTGTCACCGTGCTGACGCCGGCCGAAACCTCAACCAATACTTCGGAGACTTGACCATGCCGCGCGAAATCGCATTACTCGATGCGCTCATCCCGACCTTGCTGCTGGTGTTCATCGGCTGCCTGTTCCTGCAGATGGCGATCGACTGGATATTCACCCG
>NZ_JAQGLV010000135.1 GCF_028292705.1 Collimonas fungivorans
CGCTCGGTGATGAGCGGCAATTCACCAAAGCGGCTCTTGATCAGCGCCTCCGCCTCCTGGTCCAGCAAGTCAAGAAAATCGTCCATCACGGCGCGCTCTTGCTGCAGGTGCTTGAGCAGTGCGCTGCTCATGACGGTTTCTTGCCCAGCAGGTCGCGTACCGTATCGAGCAAGCCGTCGGCGATTTTCCCGGGATTGATCTGGTAGCGGCCTTCGCTGATGGCCTGGCGGATCTCGGCGACGCGGGCGGCGTCGAAATCGCCTGCGCCGGGTTGCAGCAACTGGGTTTGCAGCTGGCGCACTTGCGCCGACAGTGAATTCAGGGCGGCGGGCATAGGCGGGCTGGCGCTGGTGGCGGTGCCGGCTGCAGCGGCGTCGGCAGATGCGGCGCGCGCCGCGTTATCCTTGCTGGACGCCGCATTGGCTGGGCTCGACACGCTATTGAGCGGCTTTGTAGGTTGATCGATTTTCAAGATGTTTCCTCTAAGGGATCTGTTCGTTATAACGGCAGCTGGCGCAGGAAGTTTAGGGTTTCGGCGGAAAATGTCGAAATTGTTATGGAAAAAGAACTAATTCGGCAATGCGACCGAACCGTCGGCACGCGCAATGCCGCTCAGCATCTGCCCCGCCTGCGTCTTTACCTGTATTGCCGCACCGGCAGCGGCATTGGTCATCGCCCGTCCTTCGGTGCTGACCACGAACCCCGATCCTTGCGACTGCACTTTGACGCTTTGCCCCTGTTGTATCACGGTTGCGCCGCGCAGCAGCTCCAGCCGCAGCGGTACGCCCAGGGCAATCCGGTTCGAGGCCACCATGCCGGCCGCTTGCTGCGGATTGGTGACCACGCCGCGCGGCAGGGCGCTGAGATCGCCTTGCCGCGGCTGGATATCGGCAGCGCTCAAGGTGTCGCCGGCACTGATGGGACGGCCGGCTACATAATAATTCGCCACCACCGCGACATAGGCCGGCACGTAGCGCGTCCATGCCGGCGCGGCGGAGCCGTTGTCGTTGCAGCGCAGGCCGACCGAGACGCGACCCCAGACACGGGCGCCGCTCGGCAGGAACGGCTCCAGCGCATCGCAGGCGGGCAGGGCGCCTGACATCGGCGTATCGATGCGGATGCTGACCTTGCCTGGCAAGCCGCCGGCCTGGGCCAGCAGGAATTGTTCAATGACGGGTTTCGCGCTGCCGCTCAGTTCGGTTGCCCTGGCGAATGCGGCTTGGCTGCCGATGCCCAGTGCTGTCGCCGCAAGGAAGTTCAGGCAGGCAAGTGCAAGCCGCCGGCGCCGGAATAATATTGCATGCATGTGAAATCTTCCTCCCGATCGGAATTCGTTGCGACGGATTGTCCGCCATCAGATTCTAGACAACAGCGGGACATCGCCAAGCGCCGAACTGGGCGGCGTTTCGCTTGTTGTTTGGCGCATTGGATTGCAATGCCGTACCTATAATGGTTTGCGGGAGCTTGCCGTGCGGTGCAAACATCTGCCGGCAGGCGCTTCGAAAATTAAGGATATCCAATGGCGAACGTGAGCGAATTCGATGAAGAAGTCCCGGCTACCCTGGCGGATTTCCTGCGGCAGATGCGTTTGAAGCAAACCGGCGAGAACGGCAAACGATTGTCGCTGACGGCGATGCACCGGCGTTGCGGTTTGTCGGTGCCGGTGCTGAGCAAACTCGAAACCGGCAGGGTGACCGATCCCAGCGGCTCGACCATCAAGCGCGTGCTGGACGGTTATCAGTTGAGCTTCGAGGATGTCGCGAAATATTTTCCTGGTCCCAAATGAGACTGGCGTTGCGTATCTTGAATTGAGGCCGAATCAGCCGCCTGTTCCGATGATTGCCGCCAGTTGCCGCTACCTATAATCGTTTTCATCAAAAGGTCTGTTGAGGGCAGGTACAAGATGGTAGACAAACTGGATGCAGCACTGCGCTTTCAGCAGGAAGCATTGAATCTGCGGGCGCGTCGGCAAGAAGTGCTGTCGTCGAACATCGCGCACGCCGATACGCCGAATTACAAGGCGCGCGATTTCGATTTCAGCAGCAGCCTGGCGCAAGCGATGGAGCATGGCCGGCAAGCGCAGTCGGTGACTATGGCGACTACTTCCTCACGCCACATCCAGGGCGAGGCCATGGCGACCAGCGAACCGGACCTGATGTACCGAGTGCCGACCCAGTCCAGCATCGACGGCAATACCGTCGAGATGGATGTCGAACGCGTCAATTTCACCGACAACGCGGTCCACTACGAATCCGGCCTGACCGTCATCGGCGCCCAGATCAAGTCGCTGCTGTCGGCGGTGCAGCAATGAATTTTCCGTCTTAGCCAGCGAGGATCGAGCCATGCCATCCATGAATATTTTCGACGTTGCCGGTTCCGCCATGAGCGCGCAATCGCAACGCATGAACGTCACCGCCAGCAACCTGGCCAACGCCGACAGCGTGTCCGGTCCCGACGGCCAGCCATATCGCGCCAAGCAAGTGGTGTTCGCGGTGGCGGCGGGCGACCAGCAGGACCAGGTCGGCGGCGTGCAGGTGGCGGGTGTGGTGGAAGACCAGTCGCCGCTGCGCATGGTGTACGACCCCAAGCATCCGCTGGCCAACGCCGGCGGCTACGTCGCCATGCCTAACGTCAACGTGGTGGAAGAAATGGTCAACATGATTTCCGCTTCGCGCTCGTACCAGGCCAATGTCGAGGTGCTCAATACCGCCAAGAACATGATGCTCAAGACGCTGACCATCGGCCAGTAGCGCAGCATCGATTGCAGTTCCCATTTGAACGACTAATCCGCGGCCGCCGTACCGGCGCCGCTTCAGGAGAAAACCATCATGGCAGTATCGGGCGTTTCAACCGACAACAGCGCAGCAGGGGCGCTGGCCGGGGCCGCATCCAGCAGTTCCGACCAGGAACAGCGCTTTCTCAAATTACTGGTTACCCAGCTGAATAACCAGGATCCGCTGAACCCGCTGGATAACGCGGAGCTGACGTCGCAGCTGGCGCAGATGAGCACCGTCAGCGGCATCGAGAACCTGAACAGCACGCTGACCTCGCTGGTGGCGCAGACCGGCGCCAGCCAGACCTTGCAGGCGGCGTCGCTGATCGGCCACACGGTGCTGACGCCGGGCAGCAGCGTTGCGCTCAAGGACAGCGCCGCAACTTCCTTTGGACTGGACATGCAAGGCGCGGCCGATACGGTCAAGGTCACCATCACCGACGCTGCCGGCAATACCGTGCGCACGATCGACGTTGGCGCGCTGCCGCAAGGCACCAAGACCTTGTCTTGGGACGGCAAGAACGATACCGGCACCGCGATGGGCGACGGCGCCTACAAAATCAGCGTGGCGGCTTCCGTTGGCGGCAGCGCAGTCGCTGCCAATACGCTGACGTACTCGCAGGTTGCCAGCGTGGCGCAGACAGCCAGCGGCGTTACGTTGAACCTGGGCGCGGCCGGTACGGCGGCATTGAGCGACGTTAAGCAATTTCTATAAATCCGGCTTTTTTCATTATTTTTCCGCAACTCGGAAGCTGAAAAAATTGCTGCAAATTGATTTCAAAAGGAGTGGACCATGGGTTTTCAACAAGGCGTAAGCGGATTGAATGCAAGTTCCAGCAATCTCGATGTGATCGGCAATAATGTCGCCAACTCGGGCACCGTGGGCTTCAAGGCGGGCAGTGTCCTGTTTGCCGATGTGTATGCGGGTTCGCGGGTCGGCCTTGGCACCCAGGTGGCCGGCGTTTCGCAAAATTTCACCCAGGGCGCGGTGCAGACCAGCACCCGTGCGCTGGACGTGGCGATCACCAACGGCGACGGTTTTTTCCGCCTGGCCAGTCCATCCGGCGAAGTGTCTTATTCGCGCAATGGCCAGTTCACTATCGACAAGGACAACTACATTGTCAATTCCGGCGGCCTGCGCGTGACCGGCTATCAGGTCGGCGCCAATGGCAGCATAGCCGGCGGCACGCCGGCGGCGTTGCAGTTGCCGGCTGCCGCGATGACGCCGAACGCCACCACCAAGATCAATGCGCAATACAACATCGATTCACGCAGCACGGTGCCAGCCACGGCGCCGTTCAACGCGACCGATTCCACCAGTTTCAACTACCAGAATGCAGTGACCGGCTACGATTCGCTGGGCAATCCGCATGAAATCACGAATTTCTTCGTAAAAACCGCGGCCAATGCCTGGGATGTCTACCAGACCGTGGACGGCGGCGCCAGCAGCAATATCGGCGCATTGACCTTCGATACGGCCGGCAAGATGCTGACGCCCGCCGCCGGCACCCTGGCTCCAGCCGCAGTACCGCTGACAAACGGCGCGGCGCCGATGAACTTTACGATCAACCTGACCGGCACCACCCAGTTCGGCAACGACAACGCGGTCGCCAAGCAGACTCAGGACGGTTATACCTCCGGCAGCCTGACTGCGTTCGCCATCAATCCGGACGGTACGGTAACCGGCAAGTACTCGAACGAACAGACCAAGACCCTGGGCCAGATAGTCCTGACTTCCTTTGCCAATCCGGACGGCTTGCAATCGAAGGGCGGCAATGTCTGGGCTGAAACGGCAGCGTCGGGCCAGCCGCTGGTCGGGACGGCGGGCGCCGGCACCAAGGTCGGCTCCTTGACTTCCGGCGCGCTGGAATCGTCCAACGTCGACCTTACCGCCGAACTGGTCAACATGATCATTGCGCAGCGTACCTACCAGGCCAATGCACAGACCGTGAAAACCCAGGACCAGGTCATGCAGACCCTGGTGAGCATGCGCTGATGATGGATTCTTCCATCATTAATGCAACGGCAGCAAACCGGGAGAGCACATGGACCGCATGATCTACATCGCCATGAGCGGCGCCAAGCAGGCCATGGAACAGCAAGCCTCGGTGGCCAGCAACATGGCCAACGTCTCGACACCCGGCTTCCGTGCGCAGCTGAACAATTTCCGCGCCGTGCCGGTGGTGGGCGAAGAAGCAGCAACCCGGGCTTTTGTGGTGACCTCGACGCCCGGCGCCGACATGAGCACCGGGCCGCTGACCGAAACCGGACGGCCGATGGATGTCGCGGTGCGCGGCGACGGCTGGCTGACGGTGCAGACCGCGGACGGCGGCGAGGCGTATACCAGGGTCGGCAACCTGCAGGTGGGCGCTGATGGCCAGTTGATGACGATGAACAAGCTGCCGGTGGTCGGCGACGCCGGACCGATGGCGGTGCCACCCGGCGCGGCGGTGATGATATCCACCGATGGCCTGGTGAGCGCCATCGGCGCCGGCGATCCGGCCACCAATGTGGCCCAGGTGGGCCGCTTGAAACTGGTCAATCCGGCCGCCAGCGATTTGCTGCGTGGCGACGATGGTTTGTTCCGGATGCGTGCCGGCGCCGCTGCCCCGGATGCAGATCCGGCGGTGACGCTGCAGACCGGCGCGGTGGAAGGCAGCAATGTCAATCCGGTGTCGGCGATGGTGGAAATGATCGCCAATGCGCGCAGTTTTGAAATGCAGATGAAGGCGGTCAAGAGCGCCGACGAAAACGATCAGCGCGCCAATCAGCTGCTGAGCATGAGCAGCTAATTTATTTTTCGACAGGAATTTCACCATGATACGTTCACTTTCCATCGCCAAGAGCGGCCTCGATGCGCAACAGCAGCAGCTCGACGTGATATCGAACAACCTGGCCAACGTCGGCACCACTGGCTTCAAACGCAGCCGCGCGGTGTTCGAAGACTTGATGTACCAGAACCTGCGCCAGGTAGGCGGTCAGACTTCGGACCAGACCAACCTGCCGTCCGGCTTGCAGATTGGCACCGGCGTGCGGCTGGTGGCGACGGAACGCATCCATACCCAGGGCAATCCGACCAAGACCGACAATACCAAGGATGTGGCGATCACCGGCGACGGTTTTTTCCAGGTGCAGATGCCGGACGGCACCACCGCCTACACCCGCGACGGCTCGTTCCAGTCCGATTCCACCGGCCAGCTGGTCACCGCCAGCGGCTATCCGGTGCAGCCCGCCATCACCATCCCGCAAAACGCCACCAGCATGACCATCGCCAAGGATGGCACGGTATCGGTGACCCAGGCCGGCAGCACCGCCAGCGTGCAGGTCGGCCAGATTCAGCTGGCTACCTTCCTGAATTCGACCGGTTTGCAAAGCAACGGCGAGAACCTGTACACGGAAACCAATGCTTCCGGCACCGCCAACCAGACCACGCCAGGCCAGAATGGCGCCGGCACGCTGAGCCAGGGGTATGTCGAATCGTCGAACGTGAATGTGGTGGAAGAACTGGTGAACATGATCCAGACCCAGCGCTCCTACGAAATCAACAGCAAGGCGGTCACTACTTCGGACCAGATGTTGCAGCGCCTGACGCAGTTGTGATGACGGCGGCTATCAAATATTGCGCCAGCAGCATGGCGCTGGCCGCCATGCTGCTGGGCGGCTGCGCGCAGCTGCCGCGCGAGCCGCTGGTGCAGCAGCCGATGACCGCGCGCGCCGAAGTACGGCCGCCGATAGCGGTGAACGGCGCCATCTACCAGTCCGGCTATAGTAGCCAGGCCTTGTTTGAGGACCGGCGGCCGCGCAATGTCGGCGATATCCTGACCATCATCGTCAGCGAAAACGTCAACGCCAGCAAGAACTCGGCGGCCAACGCCAGCCGCAACGGCAGCACCAGCAGCGGCTTGACAGCGATACCAAAGATTTTCGGCGGCCTGTTCGGCAACCTCGATACCGATGCCAAAGCCACCAACGCACTGACCGCCAGGGGCGGCGCCAATGCCGCCAATACCTTCAACGGCGTGATCACCGTCACCGTCACCGAGGTGCTGGGCAACGGCAACCTGATGGTCAGCGGCGAGAAGCAGATGATGATCAACCAGGGCACGGAATTCATCCGCTTCTCCGGCGTGGTCAATCCGCGCACGGTAAGCGGCAACAACAGCGTGGCCTCGACCCAGGTGGCGGACGCCAGGATCGAATACAGCGCCAAGGGCTACATCGACGAAGCACAGACCATGGGCTGGCTGCAGCGCTTCTTCCTCAACGTCTTACCGTTCTGACCATGCGATCATTATTTCTACGGTTTTTGCCATTTTCCGGACGCAATTGCGGCGCTATGTTTCTGGCGTTCTGTTTCCTCTGTAGTGCGCCGTCGGCGCAAGCGGAGCGGCTCAAGGAACTGGCCAGCATCCAGGGCGTGCGCGACAATCCGCTGATCGGCTACGGCCTGATGGTCGGCCTCGACGGCAGCGGCGACCAGACCATGCAGACGCCGTTCACCACCCAGACCTTGAACAACATGCTGTCGCAGCTCGGCATCTCGATGGCGCCGGGCACCAACATGCAGCTGAAGAACGTGGCGGCGGTGATGGTCACGGCTACCTTGCCGTCGTTCGCCCGTCCCGGCCAGAACATCGACGTCACCGTATCTTCCATGGGCAACGCCAAGAGCCTGCGCGGCGGCACTTTGCTGATGACGCCGCTCAAGGGCGCCGACGGCATGGTGTATGCGATCGCCCAGGGCAACATGGTGGTGGGCGGCGCCGGCGCCTCGGCCAACGGCAGCAAGGTGCAGATCAACCAGCTCAGTTCCGGCCGCATTCCGGCCGGCGCCATCGTCGAACGCGCGGTCAGTTCGCCGCTGGGCGAGGCCAACACCTTGACCCTGGAATTGAATGCCTCGGATTTCGGCACGGCGCAAAAGGCAGTCGATGCGATCAATCGCAGTTTCGGCGCCGGCATCGCCAGCGCCCTCGATGCACGCGTGATCCAGGTGGCGGCGCCGGCACAGGCGGAAGCGCGGGTCAGCTTCCTGGCGCGTTTGGAAAACCTCGACATCACGCCGGCGCAGGCGGTGGCGCGGGTAGTCATCAACGCCCGCACCGGTTCGGTGGTGATGAACCAGACCGTGCGCGTGCTGGATTGCGCGGTGGCGCATGGCAATCTGTCGGTGGTGATCAATACCCAGCCGGTGATCAGCCAGCCGGGGCCGTTTTCGGGCGGCAGTACGGTGGTTACCCAGACTTCGCAAATCCAGCTGAACCAGGCCGGCGGTGCTTTGCAGGTAGTCAAGAACGGCGCTTCGCTGGCCGATGTGGTGAAGGGCTTGAATACGCTGGGCGCCAATCCGCAGGACCTGGTCTCCATCCTGCAGGCGATGAAAGCCGCCGGCGCCTTGCGCGCCGAACTTGAAGTCATCTGAGGCCGGAAATGAGCGCCTCCGGTCCTATCAGCAACAGCCGCAGCGGTGACCTCGACCAGCGCTTTGCGCTGGATGTGCAGGGCGTGGACGCCTTGCGCCGCACTACCAGGAATTCGCCGCAAGACGGCTTGAAGCAGGTGTCGCGCCAGTTCGAAGCGATGTTTATGCAGATGGTGCTGAAGAGCATGCGCGAAGCGACGCCTTCGGATGGCATGTTCGATAGCCAGCAGGAAAAAATGTACACCTCGATGCTGGACCAGCAGTTGGCGCAGAACCTGTCCGGGCGCGGCCTGGGCCTGGCCGAAGCGATGCACGCTCAGCTTAGCCGCGCGGTCGACCAATCCCAGCAGCAGCCGTCGCCGCTCGGCAAGATGCCGGCGTCGGCTGCCGACCAGAACTTCAGCCAGCCGGCAGCCGCGGCGCCGGCGCTTCCTGGCAGCGTGCAAAACCTTTCCTTGTATGACGCGGCTTCCGGTTCCGGACGGAATGCCGCAGCCAGTCCGCAAGCCTATGTCGACCAGTTCCTGTCACGCATGACCGCGCCGGCGCAGGCCGCCAGCCGCGCCAGCGGCGTGCCGTCGCAACTGATCCTGGCGCAGGCCGCATTGGAATCGGGCTGGGGCAAGCGCGAAATCAAGGGCGCGGATGGCAGCAGCAGCCACAACCTGTTCGGCATCAAGGCCGGCAAGGGCTGGAAAGGGGCGGTAGTGCAGGCCACCACCACCGAATATGTGGACGGCCTACCGCAGCAGACCACCGCCTCGTTCCGTGCTTATGCATCGTATGACGAAGCGTTTTCCGATTACGCCCGTTTCCTGGCCGGCAATCCGCGTTATGCGCAGGTGCTGGCCACGCGCGATCCGGCCGAGGCCGCCCACGGCTTGCAGCGCGCCGGTTACGCCACCGATCCGCAGTATGGCGAGAAGCTGGTGCGCATCCTCAAGCAGATCCTCTGATTTTTTCCATGAGACCGGGCATTCCCCTCAAATTTTCCTGCCCGCTGCCGTTATACCTCAGGTGAGCCTGGCAGCAACGCCGGGCGGTTGCCTTCTAAAAGGAAGAATGTATGTCGAACAGCATGTTTTTCACCGGGCTTAGCGGACTCAATGCGGCGCAAGCGGCATTGATGACTACCGGCCACAACACGGCCAACGTGAATACGCCTGGTTATAGCCGGCAGATGGCGCAGGTGGTATCCGCCGGCGGCACCTACACGCCCAGCGTCGGCTTCTTCGGCAACGGCGCCCAGGTGGTTGACATTACCCGCAGTTACGACCAGTTCCTGAGTTCGCAGCTGAACCAGGCGCAATCGACCAATCAGGCGCTGTCGGCTTACTCGACCCAGATCAACCAGATCAACAATCTGTTGGCCAACCAGACCACCGGCCTGGCGCCGATGCTGCAGACCCTGTTCAAGGGCGTGCAGGCGGTCGCCAATACGCCGGCCGATGCAGCGGCGCGGCAGCAGCTGATCAGTTCCGGCCAGGCCCTGGCCAACCAGTTCCGCACCATGAGCCAGGTGCTGACCGGCCTGAACGCCAACGTCAACGACCAGATCGCCGGTTCGGTTGACCAGATCAATACCTACGCCACCCAGATCGCCAATATCAACAAGCAGATCGCCCTGCTCAGCAACGCTACCGGCGGCCAGGCCCCGAACGATTTGCTGGACCAGCGCGACAGCCTGGTCAACAGCCTGGGCCAACTGGTGGCGACCAAGGTCGTGGTGCAGGATGGCGGCCAGTACAATGTATTCATCGGCACCGGCCAGACCCTGGTGCTGGGCGACAAGGCATCGACCTTGAAGGCAGTCACCTCCGCCGCCGATCCAAGCCATACTTCGGTGGCCCTGGTGAACGCCGCCGGAGTCGCGGTCGAAATGCAAGACAGCGTGCTCAGCGGCGGTTCGCTGGGCGGCCTGATGCAGTTCCGCAACCAGACCCTGGGCGATACTCAGAACGCGTTGGGGCGGATGGCCATCGGCCTGGCCGATACCTTCAATGCGCAGCACAAGCTGGGCATAGACCTGAACGGCGCCGCCGGCCAGGATTTCTTTTCGCAAGCGAGCCCGGCGGCAATCGCCAATTCCCGTAACACCGGCAACCTGCAGGTCACGCCGTCGTTCAGCGACACCAGCCAGCTGACCACCAGCGACTACCGGGTCGACTATGTCAATGTGGCCGGCACGCCGCAATATTCGGTCACCCGCCTGTCCGACAACAAAGTGCTGGGCAGCTACGCCAGCCTGCCGGTGACTTTCGACGGTGTATCGCTGCAAGCCGCCAGCGGTACGCCGCAAATCGGCGATTCCTTCCTGGTGCAGCCGACTCGCACCGGCGCCCGCGACCTGACGGTGACGGTGACCGATCCGGCCAAGATAGCCGCGGCGTCGCCCATCGTCACCGGCAAGGCCGCGGCCAACCAGGGCAGCGCCGGCATCAGCGCCGGCAAGGTCGATGCTTCATACCTGGGAGCGCCGCTGAGCAGCCCGCTGACGCTGAAATACGACAGCACCACCACGCCGGCCAGCCTGTCAGGTTTCCCTGCCGGCGCGGCAGTCACGGTCACCAATCCTGACGGCACGGTGGTCAACTATGCAGCCGGCGCGGCTGTCAGTTATACCGATGGCGCGTCGTACAGCTTCAACGGCATCACCGCCACCGTCAGCGGCAAACCGGTGAACGGCGACAGCTTCACCATCGGACCGAACACCGGCGGCGTTTCGGACGGCAGCAACGCCTTGCTGCTGGGCGCCTTGCAAAACCAGAAAACCCTGGCCGGCGGCACCGCCAGTTATACCGACGCTTACGGCCAGCTGGTCAGCAGCATCGGCAACAAGGCCAGCCAGCTGACCATTGCCAATACCGCGCAAACCAGCCTGGCCGCGCAAATCAAATCGGCCCAGCAATCGGTGTCGGGCGTCAACCAGGATGAGGAAACGGCCAACCTGCTGATGTACCAGCAAATGTATCAGGCCAATGCCAAGGTAATCCAGACGGCGTCGACCATGTTCGACGCGATCCTGGGGATCGCCAGCTAGGCCCTACTGGCCCGGCCGGATCTGCAAGCAGGACGATAACCAAGGAAAACAAGATGCGTATCAGTACCCAGTCGTTTTATGACCAAAGCCTGTCCGCGATGGGCTCCCAGCAAACCAGCCTGTTGCGCGTGCAACAGCAGATAGGCGCCATGTCAAAAATCCTGACCCCGTCCGATGACCCGCTGGGCGCGACCCGGGCGCTGAGCGCATCGCAATCGATTTCCCTCAATGACCAGTATTCGACCAGCCGCGCCCAGGCGTCGCGCACGCTGGGGCTGGAAGACAATGCGCTGCAAAGCGTCACCACGCTCCTGCAAAATATCAAGGGGCTGGTGGTGCAAGCCGGCAACGGCACCATGACCGATGCCGACCGCGCATCGATCGCCACCACCTTGCAAAGCAATTACGACCAGCTGCTGGGCCTGGCGAATACCGACGACGGCAACGGCCAGTTCCTGTTCGCCGGTTTCAAGAGCGGCAGTGCGCCTTTTGTGCAGCAGACCGGCGGCGGCGTGCAATATGTCGGCGACCAGGGCCAGCAGCTGCTGCAGGTCGACATCTCGCGGCAAATGGCGGGCACCGATGACGGCCGCAGCATTTTCCAGACTGCGCAGAACAGCTCCGGCTATGTCGCCACTTCTTCTGCCGCCAACAGCGGCGACGGCATATATGGCGCCACCTCGGTGATCGACGCCACCAATCCCGATTTCGGCAAGAATTTTTCGATCAGCTTTACCTCGGCCACCACGTTCAGCGTGACCAATTCGGATACGCCGCCGGTGGTGACGACAGGCACTTACACGTCCGGCTCGCCGATCCAGTTTGGCGGCCTGCAAATCGTCTTGACCGGCGCCCCCGCCAGTGGCGACAGCTTCAACGTCAACACCGCAAAGAACGCCAATCCCGACATGTTCGGCGCTCTCAGCGACCTGATCGGCGCGCTCAAGACGCCGGTAGATAACGGCACCCCGGCCGCCAAGGCGCAATTGCAGAATTCCCTGAGCACGGCAAACGTCAAGCTGTCCAACTCTCTCGACAACGTGCTGACCGTACGTTCGTCGGTAGGCTCGCGCATGCAGGAGCTGGATACCCTCAACACCAATGGCGACGCCCGCAACCTGTCGGACAAGAGCTATCTGTCGGATATCCA
>NZ_JAQGLV010000046.1 GCF_028292705.1 Collimonas fungivorans
GCCTGGCGGCCGTGGCGTGCCTATGCGGCACAGCATCTTTGGTCGTCGCTTGTCTGAGTTTGCGTCGGCTTGGCGCGCTGCCATTCAAGTTCGTGAGGTATCCGCCATCACGGCTTGCTGGACGTACTGGCAGCGCCGAGTGCCTCCAAGGCAGCTTTTCTCGACGCTTGAATATCCTTGCTTTCAATAGTAGTTGCAGATGCCGAGGCCCCGGCTTCGGGCGTCACGACAACAGCTTTTGGCGTTTCTTCTTTTGAACACGCCAAAACAGTACAAAGAATTATCAATGCAACGATGGTTTTCATTTTTTTCCTCTTGAGTGAATACTGCAGCAAATCTTTGTGCGTATTCTACAATGTTGCCGAGGAACATCACGCTATCGCTAAATGAGGACGCAGTTGTTCCTGCACACAGGTGAATGATCTTTTTGATTCGGTGCGGGTACTTGTGCTCGCAACTTAAAACCGAGTAGACGAGACGGCAGGCGATTCTCACCGCCTTTGTTCCATCCGCCCCAATGAGCGTGCCAGCAAACGGTCCTTGGCGACATTCTGCGACCCGTGCAAAACCGCAAGATCGGTCGAGCGCGTCATGTCTGCGTGCGTTTAAATGGTGCCACCACGGAGGACAGAACGATGAAGGCGGCGCTTCAAAACTACCATGCCCGGATGCAGCTGGTGCTGGATTACATCGACCGGCATCTGGACGATGATCTGGACCTGGACGCGCTGAGTAGCGTCGCATGCTACTCGAAATATCATTTCCATCGGCAGTTCGCGGCAACCTTCGGGTTGTCCGTGCATCGCTATATCCAGCTCGCCCGCATGAAGCGCGCTTCATACTTGCTTGCCTACAGGGATGCCCAAAGCGTCACGGACATAGCGATGGAAGCCGGCTACGATGCACCGGACGCCTTCTCCCGCGCCTTTCGGCAACGGTTTGGGCAATCGCCTTCCTCGTTCCGGAAATCTCCCGACTGGGAGCCGTGGCTTGCGGCCATCCGGCCTCTCGACAACGCTAGGAGCAAGCTCATGCAAAAGACTTTTACCACTAATGACGTGACGATTCGCAATGTTTCCTCGACGCCGGTGGCGATCATGGAGCATCGGGGCGACCCGGTGACGCTCGGCGCCACCATCCAGCGGTTCATCGCGTGGCGCAAGGCCGCTGGCCTGCACCCCAAAACAAGTCCGACTTTCAACATCTGGCGTTCCGAACGGCGTCCTGCGTCGCCTGCCGATTATGGCGTGGACCTTTGTGTCGGGACCGAGCAACCGATCGAAGCGAACGGCGAGCAGATCAAAGCCGGCGAGATCCCTGGCGGACGCTGCGCGGTGTTGCGCGTGGTTGGCAACACCGACAATCTGGAGCCCGCCGCGCTCTACCTTTATCGCAACTGGCTTCCGGCCAGCGGAGAGGAGGCGCGCGACTTCCCGATCTATTGCCAGCGGTTGAGTTTCTTCCCGGAGGTCCCGGAGCATGAGACGGTCGCGGAACTGTACCTGCCGCTGAAATAGCGCCCGCTGACGGCGACCTGCTCGTTCCGATTGCAGGAATCGGACAGGCCGCCGCCCAATCAATCTCGGACTTTATGGGTTCCCGGCCTAGTGCTGTATTTCAAAAAATATACGGAGCGATATGTTGCATATCGCAGCACTGTAGTGCGGTAGAAGGATTTTTGATTCAAATATGCCACAAGGCCGTGGCACGATCTTGGCACATGAACTGTGCCAAAAAATGCAAAACATTGCTTATCATTGCTAAACATCGCAATACACAACATCTTGATTTAAAAAGAGAAAACTGGTGCGGCTGGCTGGAATCGAACCAGCGACCCTTGGCTTCGGAGGCCAATACTCTATCCACTGAGCTACAGCCGCATAAGAGGAACGGTGAAGAGGCCTGAAGGATACCGTTTTTCTGCGCGCGCGTCCATGCAAAGCAACGTTTCGCCGTTCCAAATAGTAATTATTGGGACTATAATCAAGGGTTTGGCGGGGGATCGTGCGCGGTTTGGGCGATTCGGACGGTTTTTTGGCGCCTATCCGGCTACGGCTTTGAAAATTGTACTGAGGGAATTCATGAGCGACGCACATAACGAAGAACATCAATCCGCGATCAGGACACCTAAGCAGCTGATCGTTGCCATTGCAGCGGGCTTTCTGGTCCCCATCATCTGCATCGTATTGCTGGTGCAATACGTCACCGCCGGCAAGAAGGTCGGCGCCGGTTCCGAGGGGCAGACCCCGGAAGCGATTGCTGCCCGCATCAGCCCTGTGGCCGATGCCGGTTTCACCTTCAAGGATGTCAACGCGCCTAAGCAATTGCTGTCGGGCGAAGAAGTCTTCAAGTCCACCTGCGCCGCATGCCATGCAGCCGGCGTTGCCGGTGCGCCTAAGGTCGGCGATGCCGGCGCCTGGGGTCCGCGCCTGGCCGAAGGCTACGACAAGGTAGTCGGCTATGCGTTGCACGGCTTGCGGGCGATGCCTGCCAAGGGCGGCAACGCTGACCTGGACGATATCGAAGTTGCGCGCGCGGTGGTCTACATGGCCAACCAGTCCGGCGGCAAGTTCAAGGAACCGGAAGTGCCGGCTCCTGCTGCGCCAGCCGCCGCTGCCGATGCTTCGGCAAGCGCCGCGGCTTCCGCTTCTGCCGCAGCCAGCGCTGCTTCGGAGCCGGCAGCAAAATAATTCAGCATAGCCGGTCGTAAAAAAAGCCAGTCAAAACATTGACTGGCTTTTTTTTACCCCAAGACTTGGGTTGGAGATCAATAGGCCCGTGCCTGTGGTTGGCCTTGTCCTGGATCTCGTTCGTACGTGTAGAGCTCAACCCGGCGATTGACCGCACGGTTGGCCGCCGTATCATTGGCGACTACAGGTTCCGTGGAGCCCAGGCCCTTAGTCAGGATACGGTTCGGCGCGACGCCGCGGCTGCCAAGGTAGCCGGCAACATTCTGCGCACGCTGGACCGACAGTGGGTTGTTGATCGCATCCGTACCCGTATTGTCGGTATGGCCGTAGACTTCCACCTGGGCGGCGGGATTCTGCACCAGCGTTGTCGCCAGCTGGTCCAGGATCGGGCGCAGGGCCGGATTGATGTCAGCGCGTCCGGTAGCAAAACCGGTATCGGCCGGAACATTGATCTTCAGGCGGTTGTCGGCAGTCTGGGTGACCTGGACGTTAGTGCCTGCAGTTGCCCGTTCCATCGCCAGCTTCTGGTCTTGCTGGCGTTTACCCCAGATATTGCCGCCAACCGCGCCGATCGCAGCGCCGATCGCGGCGCCGGCAGCTGTCCGTCCGGCGCCGCCGGGGCCGGCAATGCCGCCCACCAGGCCGCCCAGCACAGCGCCTGCGCCTGCGCCCATCGCAGTTCCTTTTTGGGTTTCCGACATATCGGCACAGCCCGCGGTTGCCATCGTAACTGCTAGAACCAGGGCACCCAACTTGAATTTATTCATGGTCTTTCCTTTCTAAGGTTGAGACAGCGCCAGCAAAAAAACCGCAGCCTCCGGCTGGAGGCTGCGGTTATTCATCATCTGTTGTTGTCTTGCTTTTCCTGCTGTTGACATAAGCGGCGCCGCCGATTGCAGCAAGCAGGGCAGCGCCGATAAGAAGGGGTTTTCGGGTACGGCGTTTGGATAGCCATGACGCACCGGTCAGCAGCAAAGGCAGCATGGCAGGCAGATTGCTGCTGGCCATGCTGCCGCGATTGCTGAACACCGATGAAGCGATGCCGGTTACCCGGCCCAGTAAAATGGTCGCCAGCGATTTGCTGTTCAGGTTGGTGCGCACGATATCGCGCGAGACAAGCATGTCGGCGCGGAAGGCGGCGCCTTCCTGCAGCAGCTTCTGCTTGCGCTCGGCGGTGGAAAGGTTGCTGTCCGGTCCTGAGTATCTGCCCATGTCGGGTTCCGTGTTCAAAGTAAGGCGTCGCGATCTTTGCGCAGTTCGGCCATGGTGACCGGCAGGCCGAGCCGGCCCTGGCGCAGCACGCTGCGCACATAAAAACCGGTGCCGATCGTCACGATGGTGAAGAAAGCCGCCAGGATCAGCAGTATCTTCCAGCCCAGGGCTTCCCATGCCAGCACCAGCAGCAGGCCGCTCCAGAAGGCCAGCGCAAACCACAAGGCGACGATGCCGAGCGCGCAGACCAGGAACAGCTTGAACAGGTGCGAGCCGATCTCCGAGAATTCCAGCGCCGCCAGCTCGATGCGGCTGATGACCAGCGCAAACATGTTCTTGGCGGTGCCGACCAGCCCGGACACCAGACCCGGACTGCTTTGCTTGGGTTGTTGTGGGTTCATGCGAGCCTGACAGTTATGCTGCGGTTATTTACGGGAAATGGCCAGGCCGACCAGCAAGCCGATGCCGGCCGAAATGGCGATTGCGCGCCATGGATTTTCCTGGACATAGTCGTCGGTGGTGGCGGCGATTTCCTTGCCCGCCTCGATTGCCGCTGCTTGCACATCTTGTGCTTTAGACACGGCCGTATCAAGTAGTTCCAAACCTTTGTCGCGCAGGTCTTCGGCTTTCTCGCCGGTGGTGGCGGCAGCTTCGCGAAACAGTTCTTGCGCGTCTTCGACCATGCTGCGGAAATCGCTGCGGGTTCTCAGAGTGGATCGGTGCATCGTGTGGCTCCTTCATTCATGATTTTCAAGTATAGCCAACCGCTTCTGCAAATGCTGCGGTCAGGCTAGCTTAGCGTTCGATGATACAGGCTACTGTGCTTATCTGCCAACAAAGTGTCTGTTTGACATTGAATGTGCACTTGATTGCCGCCCTGCGCTGCGGCAATCATGCCTTATTTCCTGTCGCGCAGTTCGGCGATCGTTTCGATGTTGCCGATCTGGATGACGATGGGGCGCAGGGTGATGGTCGCTTGCGCCGGCCGCCAGGCAAACAGCCATTCATGCTGGGCCGCGTCGCGCTTGCCTTTGCTGAAGGCGCTGCCGAGGGGGCTGGGCTGGCCGTAGCTGACGGCGGCGTCGATGCCGGCCCAGTTCGGCAGCAGCCGCTGTGCGGCGCGGTGGATCAGTTCGCCGAAATGCTCGGTGTCGTGGATTATCAGGCAGCAGTCCGACGGCGCGAACGCGCTGAACAGGCCGGCGTCGTCGCTGCTGCTCATGCTCAGGGTCAGCAGTTGCGGCGTGGCCCGTTTTGCCGCGCCGTGCGCGTGATGGAGATTGCTGATCTGCAGGCTTTCTGCGGGCGGACGCAAACGGAATTCTCCGAGCGTCAAGGAACGTTCCAGCCATTGCCGCTCCGAATAGCGGTAGAGCTTGGCGGGGCGTTGGTAATCTGCGCTTAACATGGTGACTGGTCTTTATTCTTTGTGTTACGGACGCGAAAAGCGCGCGCCCTGAAAATCTGCTGCTGCCGTGCCGGCGCTTAATAGTGGAAGTCGCCGTTGGCTTAAAGGTGGAATTCGCCGTTGGCTTCCGGCTGGTACGTCACGTCCAGTATACGCAACTGCAAGGGACGGCCGCCCGGGCCTTGCCAGGAAATCGACTGTCCCACCGACAGGCCGAGCAGGGCGCTGCCGACCGGCGCCAGGATCGATACCGCATCAGGCGCGTTGGACGGGCTTGGATAAGCCAGCGTCATGCCGTATTCGGTATTGCTGACCTCGTCGACGAAACGCACCGCCGAATTCATGGTGATCACGCCCGGCGGGATATCTTCGGGAGCGACCACGGTGGCGCGGCCCAGCTCGTTTTGCAGGGCGTCGACGCCAGGCAGGTTGCGGTAAGCGCTGGACGCCAGCAATTGTTCAATACGCTCCAGGTCGAAACTGGAGATGATGAGTGGCGGCTGAATATCCATGACTGTACTGTCTCGTAGAAAAGGGGGATAAGTGCGAACGCGGCGTGGTGGGATGTCTCACGGAGTCCTGCATTGCGTTCAGGCTGATGGCTCGATGGTAGGCGAGAAGCGCGCAGGAAGCAAGCCGGCCGCTACTCGTCCATCTGCTGTTCGGCCACCGAGCGCAGCTGGAAACGGCCATCGTCGTTGAACAGCCAGCTTTCCGCGAGCTCGACCTCGCCGCGCCGCAGGAAGCGGCTGTCTGGCTTGGGGAAGGGCGCGGCGCGGCGCAATGTCGCCAGCGCCGTGGCTTCGGCCTTGCGGTCGCGATTGGTGCGCAGGACGTCGGCGCGCAGCAGCTGGCCGTCGGCGTTGACGAAATATTTCAGCACGATCACCGCGCGCAGCAGCGCCTGCGGCCGCCCGACATACACCTGGGTCGAGTTGACCGCGACGATGCGCTGCGCCAGCGCGCGCTTGTAGTCATCCAGCGTGGCGGCGGTCGAGGTTGCGTTGGGGGTGGTGGCGGGCGGCGCCGGCGTTTCCGCCAGTTTGTTGGTGCAGGCCGCCAGCGTGATCACACTGACGCAGTACAGGCTGGCGCGGATCTTGGCATTCATCATGGTTCTTTTTATGGTTTAAGTTAATTAAATGCCAATAACTGCCGGCGTTGAGGCCGGCCAATAAGGTGATCTGTCACTGCCCATGATATAGCAGCAGTCCTGTTATGACAGCCGACCGATATCCGGTGTTCCATTTCGGCAAACCGATTCAAACAAAAAATAACAGTCGGTATTTCATAGCTGCGGTGATTGTGCCGAACCGCGTAAACAGGCGGCTGGCGGGCCGAAATGGCGTGTTGCAAAAAACTTTTCAGAACAAAATGCGACGAAGCGCTAGTAAATTTAAAAAAACCGTTGTACAATCTGCCCCCTTCAGGCGTAGTGACATACGCTAAGAAAGTTTGGCTGACTAAGTGTGCATTTTGGGTGCTTAGCTCAGTTGGTAGAGCGGCGCCCTTACAAGGCGTAGGTCGGGAGTTCGAGCCTCTCAGCACCCACCAAGTAGCCAGATGATCTTAATGAAGCAGCAGTTTAGGAGTGGTAGTTCAGTTGGTTAGAATACCGGCCTGTCACGCCGGGGGTCGCGGGTTCGAGTCCCGTCCACTCCGCCAAGAACATGAAAAAGACGACCGCGAGGTCGTCTTTTTTTTCGTCTGCATTTTTTAAGCGGCAGTCAAAAACGATCGCCAATGGTGCGGGTAATCGCGGTGCCCTCGGATTTTTGCAGCAGCAGCTTGCCGTTGCGGATCACCAGCGTTTCGCTGCTCTTGTCCCTGGTCTCGGCGATCCGGCCGATCGGCCCCAGCGCCATGCTGACGCTGGAGGAAACCTTCACCTCCGCGCTCTTGCGGTCCTTGCTGATCTCGATATGCTCGACGTTGACCTGGTAATTGGTCGAGACGCCGCCCTGCCGTCCGGCTTGCGCCAGCGCTTCGAACATCTTGTTGTACCTGTCGCAGGTTTCTTCCTTGTCGGCGTTTTCCTGGATCCGGCCCTGGCTGGTGGAATTGATGCCGGTGCGCGTGAAATCCTTGCTCAGCATTGAGCACAGTTCCTTGCCGCGGCCATTGAGGACATGTTCGGTGGCGGTGTCGTAAAAGCGGGTCACGCTCTCTTCATCGATGGAATTTTGACGATTCCAGTACCAAGTGCCTATCCCGACGGCAACTAATAGCAAAATAATGACTCTCATGCTGTCCTGATCCCCTTAAAACGCTAAAGACGCCCTAAAATTTGCTGCGCCGCTTTTGCCGCTTTGCACTTCGATCTTGTCAGTTATAGAAGATGCGGCTTAAATTCCCAGTAAGCTATAGAATATCTGTAGTGCAATAATTTTGATAGATAACTTAATCCCGCATCCGTGCGCTCGCCAGAACATGGCCTTAATGTTTCCCTTTAGTACCATGTCCTGCACCCATTTCCCTGAAAAAATGAATTGCGATCTGTCATGCGTGGCTGTTTGTTGCCAGGGGTAAAGAAAACAATGGCAACCAACGGAAACCGGCCGACATGAAACAGCAACGACGAAAAGAAATGAATGCGATGGCGTTAGGCATGCTCGGGCGGGTCGCCCTGAGCGGCCTGCTGGATGCCATGCTGCTGTGGGGTTTTGCCCGTGCCGGCGTGATCCGGCCGGAAATCGCGCTGCTGTACGCCATGGTCGTGGTGGTGGTCAACGGCGCCTACTACCTGCTGATCCGCAGCGGCGTAAACCGGCGCTACAAGGATCCTGGCCTGACTTTCGCCCAGGTAGTGACGGCCTTGCTGCTGCAGACCTGCTTCCTGATCCTGGCGCCGCAGGTCGGCTACCTGTTCCTGATCAATTTTTTTGTCATCTACGGCTTCGGCGTACTCGGCCTGAGCACCTTCTGGTACGTGGTCAGCTGGCTGATCGGTTCGCTGGCGCTGGTGCTGGCTTTCAGCGTGGCCGGCGCGCACCTGAGTTTTCCGGTGGCGAGCAATTTCAGCCAGCTGCTGGTGTGCCTGTCCTTCATCCTGACGCTGGGCCGCTGCATCTACCTGACCAACATGCTGAGCCGCATGCAGCGCAAGATCATGGAAAAGAACCAGCAGCTGGTGCTGGCCATGAAGCGGGTGCAGGAACTGGCCACCCGCGACGAGCTGACCAATATCGAAAACCGCCGTTCGCTGATGGAAATCCTGGCGGTCGAGCAGAAACGCTTCCAGCGCGGCGGCACGCCGTTCTGCATCGCGATCCTGGACCTGGACGGCTTCAAGTCGGTCAATGACAATTTCGGCCACGCCGCTGGCGACCTGGTGCTCAAGACCTTCGTCGAGATCGTGCGCAACGAAATGCGCCTGAGCGACCACTTCGCCCGCTATGGCGGCGACGAGTTCGTGCTGGTGCTGACCGGCACCACGGTGGAAGAAGGCGTGACGGCGCTGGACCGCATCTGCGCCGAGACCGAGATGTACGACTGGAGCAAGTTCGGCAAGGACATCACCCTTACGGCGTCGATCGGGATTACCGATTTCCGCCCCGGCGAAAGCATAGACGAAGCCTTCCAGCGCGCCGACATGGCGCTGTACGGCGCCAAGGCGGCCGGCCGCAACCGCGTCATGATCAGCCCCGACACCTTCGAATCGTCCGACGGCGGCACCACCATCAGGGCTTTCTGAGCGCCGTTGCCGGGCTTCAGACGGCCGGTTCGCCGCCCAGCGCGAACACCAGGTCGCCCAGCATCTTGCTGAGCTCGCCGGTCATCAGCATCATGTCGGAATCGAAACGTTCGTCGTCGTTCTTGCTGCTGGTGTCGTTGCCTTCCTTGAGCACGTCGAGCGGAGCGATGCGCTTGATCGCCAGCGATTCGGTCAGGACAAACGAAACATGGTCGGCCCAGGTCATCGCCAGCCGTGTGCACTGCTTGCCGGAGGCGATGTGGCGGCGGACATCGTCGGCCTCGATAGTGTGGCGCACGTAGCGCACGGTGGCCTTGCCTTCGCCGGCGGCGCGCAATTCCGTATCCTGGTCGACGGTAAAACCGTGCGGCGCTTCGTCGGAAGCCAGCCAGTTGGTCATCGAGGTCAGCGGCGAATGCGCCGTGCGCAGGCTGGAAATCTGCAATTTGTCGACCGAGGCCAGCAACAGCTTGAGGATTTCTTCAGCCTTGGTCGGGCTGGCCGCATCGATCACCAGCCAGCCGTTGACCGGATCGATCCAGACCCAGGTATTGCGTTGGATGCTGAACGCGCGCGGCAGCAGTTCATCGGTGACCTGTTCCTTGAGGTCCTTGAGCTGCTTGCGGCCGGGCGCATAACCCTGCTGCTCTTCGATTTCGGCGGCGCGCGCCTTGGTCACCTGGTTGACCACGGTAGCCGGCAGCAGTTTCTTTTCCGTGCCCAGCAAGATCATCATCTGGCGATTGACGCTATGCACCAGCATGCCGTTGTCGCGCGGCGACAGCCAGCCCTGGCTCTGCAGTTCCAGGCTGCTGCACT
Organism: Collimonas fungivorans; assembly: GCF_028292705.1. Lineage (GTDB taxonomy): Bacteria > Pseudomonadota > Gammaproteobacteria > Burkholderiales > Burkholderiaceae_D > Collimonas > Collimonas fungivorans_B. The sequence continues at coordinate 9,824 of NZ_JAQGLV010000046.1, forward strand.
TGGCAAACGCCTGCGGCGCCAGGAAAGCTTCAAGTTGTTCGGCCGAGATGGCCCATGGTGCGGGAATACGGTAGATCTGAAGATTTTTAAACCACATGGCGTTCCAATAAAATAAAACAATTGCGTGGCATAGCTTCATGGCCACGTGCTGTGTGGCGATTTACGCTGTGTCCAAGCGGTTGAATGGGAAGTTTGAAGCAGTTGGTGCGGCAGCTGTTGCCGGCCGCAGGCAGCCGGCCGGCAAAGTCATGTTGGCCGGGTAATCAGATACCCATGTTGGTCAGCGTATCGGCGATTTCGCGCAACACCGGTTCCAGATGCGGGTGTTTCACCGCCAGCCGGGCAGAGATGCCCTGGGCCCGCTCCACCAGTTCGGAACGCAGGTCGCCGGCCGGTGCTGCGGCCGCTGCCGTATCGGGGGATTTCAGCAGTTGCTGGATATCGGTATCCAGGCTTTGCAGCAGGGTCTTCAGTTCGCTGTCGACCGTGCCGCTGCTTTCCAGATTGCTGCGGAGCTTATCCAGCGATGTCTTGATGTTGTCTATGCTCATGGTTTTACTCCTGAATTGGCTCTTACTCTAACATCTATCTTCTCACGCGGCGCGTGGCTTCTGCAACAAAGCCTTCAAACTGGCCAGGCGGTTTTGCGGGGTGATCTGTTCCGCCTCGGTCGGCATGGCGTCGCCTTCGTCCAGCTTCATTTCCTTGACGAAGCGCGATATTTCGCAAACTATCGATTCGCCGGCGCGCTTGCGCTTCTTGCACCAGCTGACATGCAGGCTGCGCTGGGCGCGCGTGATGCCTACATACATCAGGCGCCGTTCTTCCTCGATGCGGGCGGCGATGGTCTCGGCCGGGGCGTCGGGATCGCCCTTGTGCGGCAAGATGCCTTCCTCGACCCCGATCAGGAACACATGCGGATATTCCAGTCCCTTGGAGGCATGCAAGGTTGACATGCGCACGGCATCCGGTTCTTCGTCGCGCCCTTCCAGCATCGACATCAGCGCCACCATCTGCGTCAGCTCCAGCAGGTTGCGCTCGTCGCCGTCGCCTTCCTTGCCGCCGTTGCTTTTTTCTTTCAGCCAGTTGGTGAAATCCAGCACGTTCTGCCACTTGCCCTGCGCCGCGCGGTCGTCGAAACTGTCGTACAGGTAATGCTCGTAATTGATTTCCTTCATCATGTCGTCCAGCACCGCCGCCGCATTCTCGCCGCTGCCGGCCGGGCCGACGCGGCTGGCGCGCGCTTCCAGCTGGTTGATGAAATGGCAGAACTCGCGCAGCGGGTACAGCTGGCGGTCGGTCAGCTTGGCTTCGATGCCGCCCTTGAACACCGCTTCGAACAGCGAGCACTGCCACTGGCCGGCCACCGTGCCCAGCACTTCCAGCGTGGCTTGGCCGACGCCGCGCTTGGGCGTGGTGATGGCGCGGATGAAGGCCGGATCGTCGTCTTCATTGGCGATCAGGCGCAGGTAGCTGATGATGTCCTTGATTTCGGCGCGGTCGAAGAAACTCTGGCCGCCCGACATCGAATACGGGATGCGCTCGCGCCGCAGCGCCTTTTCGAAAATCCGCGCCTGGTGGTTGCCGCGGTACAGGATGGCGTAGTCGGAAAATTTGGCGCGCCGCTCGAAACGGTGGGCCGACAGCATGATCGCCACCTGCTCCGCTTCTTTCTCGTCGTCCTCCATGCCCATCACCTTGATCGGATCGCCCAGGCCGTGTTCCGACCACAATTTCTTGTCGAACAGCTTGGGGTTGTTGCCGATCACCGCATTGGCGGCTTGCAGGATGCGCGTGGAAGAGCGGTAATTCTGTTCCAGCTTGATCACTTTCAGGTCGGGGAAATCGACCTGCAGGGTTTTCAGGTTTTCGATGGTGGCGCCGCGCCAGGCGTAGATCGCCTGGTCGTCGTCGCCCACCGCGGTGAACATCGGTTTCTTGCCGAGCCCGGTCACCAGCAGCTTGACCAGTTCGTACTGGCAGGTATTGGTATCCTGGTATTCGTCGACCAGCAGGTAGCGCAGGCGGCGCTGCCATTTGTCGCGCACCGCCTCGTTGCTGCGGAACAGCTCCACCGGCAGCCGGATCAGGTCGTCGAAATCAACCGCCTGATAGGCCGCCAGCGTCGCCACGTAGCTGCGGTAGATGCGCGCGGCCTGTGCTTCGTCTTCGGTGACGGCTTCCTTGATGGCTTGCTCGGGATCGATCAGGCCGTTCTTCCATAGCGACATGGCAGTCTGGATGCGGCGCACCAGCTGTTTGTCGGTGGTGATCGCCAGGTCTTGCACGATCGAAAAGCAATCGTCGCTGTCCATGATGGAGAAGCGGTCCTTCAAGCCCAGCTCACGCGCTTCCTGGCGCAGGATCTTGACGCCCAGCGAGTGGAAGGTGCTGACGGTGATGTGCTTGGCCTGTTTCGGATCTTTCAAGAGCTTGGCGATGCGCTCCTGCATTTCGGTCGCGGCCTTGTTGGTAAAGGTCAGCGCCGCGATATGCCTGGCGTCGTAGCCGCAATCCTCGATCAGGTGCTGGATCTTCTGCGTGATCACACGTGTCTTGCCCGAGCCCGCGCCGGCCAGCACCAGACAGGGACCGTCCAGGTACTTGACGGCTTCCCGTTGGGGAGCATTGAGACCGAAATTGGGAGTAGACGACATCAGCGGCTGACAGGAAGGGCAAAGCGCTGTATTTTAACAGGCCCCGGCCCCAGCTCCGGCGTCGAATATGGGACAATTCGTCATTAACCATCTTGCTGGACATGCCATGAAATTCAGTCACCTGATCGAAATCAACGATCCCCTCAACCCGCTGATCGATACCTTGACGCGCGAGCAGCTATGGCGCGGGCTGGTGATGCGGGCGGAACAGCCGATGTTGTTCGTTGAACACCTGGACGACTGCCTGCTGGCGGATAAATCGGTGCAGTCGGTGACGCGTGAATTGCGTTACGGCAAAGTGATCGTCAAGGATGTGGTCAGCTACCTGCCGCTGCTGCAGGTGCGCTACCAGGTGCCGAAACAGCAAGATATCGGCGGTTCCAGCCTGATCATGACGATTGAAGAACCGGAACAGGAAATGCTGTTCGTCCGCTTCGAATATGAGGACGATGCGGTCGAGCGGCAGCCGGCGGCGCAGGCCGAGCAAGAGTTTTACGATGAATTCCGGCGCTCCGCCTATCAAGAAGCCGACATCGACACCATCCGCGTGATCCGCGAGCTGGCCGCGGAAGGCAAGCTGGGGTAACAATCGCCGGCGGCAACAGAACACAACAGCAGCTTCAGCGGAAGTTGTTTTCCACCGCAAACTTGATCAGTTCCGCCTGGCCCTCGATATCCAGCTTGCGCTTGATGTTCAGCCTATGGGTTTCCACCGTGCGCACGCTCAAATCCAGCTCACGGGCAATCTGCTTGTTCGATTCGCCGTTGGCGATGTGCTGCAGCACCTGGCGTTCGCGCGCCGTCAGCAGCTGCCCCGGCGTCATCGGCCGCGCCAGTTTCTGCGCCAGCGCCGCGCTGTAGTACATGCCGCCGGAAATCACCGTCTCTATCGCATGCACGATGTCCTTGCCGGGCGCGTCTTTCAACACATAACCGCGGGCGCCGGCCTGCACCGACTGCATCAGGTATTCAGTCTTGTCGTGCATGCTCAGGATCAGCACCGCGATTTCCGGGAAGCTGACATGGAACTGCGCGGTCAGGTCGATGCCGTTGCTGCTGCCGCGCAGGTTGATGTCCATCAGGACCAGGTCGATCGCCTGTTCGCCGGCCCGCTGCAAGGCTTCGTCGGCGCTGCCGGCTTCGGCCACGATGGCGAAACCCGGCACGGCTTCAAGCCGCGCGCGCAAGCCGTCGCGCACCAGCGGGTGGTCGTCGACCAGCATGATCTTGGTAATGGTTTCAGACATAGGAATAATGTGGGTGCGGTACGGTTGCCAGCACCGTGGTGCCGGCCGCCGACGAATTGATTTTAAGTTGGCCGCCGACTGCTTCCAGCCGCTCGACCATGTTGCGCAGGCCGATGCCATGTTTCGGGTTGCCATCGATCTGGTCGACATCGAAACCGACGCCGTTGTCGTGCACGGCCAGCGTAATCGCTTGCGCATCGCCTTGCAAGCGCACCTCGATCTGCGTCGCCTGCGAGTGGCGGGCGATATTGGTCAGGGCTTCCTGGGCGATGCGGAACAGCACCGTATTGGCAACCGCAGGCATGCCGTCGGTATTGCCGCTGTGCTGGAAATCGATGGGAATGCCGGCGTGCTCCAGCCATTCGTGGGCCAGGTGGCTGAGCGCCGCCGCCAGGCCCAGATCGTCCAGGATCGCCGGCCGCAGATCGTGCGAAATGCGGCGCACCTCGCCCAGCACGTCGTTGAGCTGGCCTGCGGTGCGCTCGAAAGTCGCGCGCGCGGCGGCGGTCTGCTGCGGGCCGTTGTCGAGCTTGGCGATGCCGGCTTCGATCTGCAGCTTGATCGACACCAGCCACTGGCTGATGCCGTCATGCAGGTCGCGCGACAGCCTGGCGCGTTCTTCTTCCTGCGAACGCACCACGCGTTGCGCCAGCACTTTCAGCTTGGCGTCGGCCACCCGGTGTTCGCTGATGTTCAGCACCAGCCCCGACGCTCCCACCACCAGCGCGCTCAGGATCGCAATGCCGGCAATCCACCACATGGTGTTGCGGATATTGCCGGAAACCTGGGTATCGATCTTGCTGAGAGCGGCGTCGACATCGTCCATATAGATGCCGGTGCCCAGCATCCAGCCCCAGTTCGGCAGCGCCACCACGTAGCCGAGCTTGCTGGCGACATGGTGGCTGGACGGCTTTTCCCACTGGTAACGCTCAAAGCCGCCGCCGCTGCGGGCGCGCTCTATCAGGTGCTGGATGGTGAGGTTGCCGTCGGCGTCTTTCATGTCCCACAGGTCGCGTCCGACCAGTTCCGGCTGGCGCGGATGCATCAGGCTCTTGCCCTGCATGTCGTAGATGAAGAAATAACCGTCGTCGCCGTAGGACAGCTTGGACAGGATGGCCATGGCCTCGTCCAGCGTGGCCTGGTCCTTGCGGCCGGAATCGTACAAATGGGCGATCGACCAGGTAGCCAGTTCCACGTAGTGCTTGAGCTCGGCTTCCTTGCTGGCCAGGTAGGCGGCCTGGATGGTGGCGCGCTGCTGCTGGCCGAGCGCGATCGCCTGGTGCCGCACCGCCAGGGCGATCGCGCACAGCGCCAGGATCAGCGGGACGATGGCCAGGAAGATGATTTTCTGCCGTAATTTCATGGCGCTACTTTACCCGGATTCGGCACCGATTCCATAAAAACGTCTGCTGCAAACGCGCTGTCTTCAATGCTGTCTACGTAGTAGTACGTAAATACATTGCGTAGTTCCTCGCTTGTACCGATCCCGCATATGCCAAATACTTTGGCCGCAGCCTGAACGCTGCGGCGGTGCGCCTTGCCGTTTAATAAAAACAATATTCCACAATATTCATTCCCGCCTGGGAGGAGAACAATGAATCGTCTATATTCAAAGATGGGCTGGCTTGCGCTGGCCCTGCTCGGTGCATTCGCGTTTGGCTACATCGGCCTGCAGCGCGGCGAGTCCATCAGCGCCATCTGGATCGTGATTGCCGCAGTCTGCGTCTACCTGATCGCCTACCGTTTCTACAGCCTCTACATTTCCGACAAGGTGCTGGGCCTGGACGCCACCCGCATGACGCCCGCCTACAAGTACAACGACGGGCTGGACTACGTGCCGACCAACAAGAATGTCCTGTTCGGCCACCACTTCGCCGCGATTGCCGGCGCCGGGCCGCTGGTGGGGCCGGTGCTGGCGGCGCAGATGGGTTATCTGCCGGGCATGCTGTGGATCCTGGCCGGCGTGGTGTTTGCCGGCGCGGTGCAGGATTTGATGGTGCTGTTCATTTCGACCCGGCGCGACGGCCGTTCGCTCGGTGACCTCATTAAATCCGAACTGGGCACGGTGCCTGGCGTGATCGCTCTGTTCGGCACTTTCATGATCATGGTCATCATCCTGGCGGTGCTGGCGCTGATCGTGGTCAAGGCGCTCGCTGAGTCACCTTGGGGCACCTTCACCGTCGCGGTGACGATTCCGATCGCGCTGTTCATGGGCGTCTATACCCGCTACCTGCGGCCGGGACGCATCGGCGAGATTTCGCTGATCGGGTTTATGCTGCTGATGCTGGCGATCGTCGGCGGCCAGTATGTGCAGGAACATCCGGTGCTGAGCGCCATGTTCACCTTCACCGGCAAGGAACTGACCTGGATGCTGATCGGCTACGGTTTCATCGCCTCGGTGCTGCCGGTCTGGCTGCTGCTGGCGCCGCGCGATTACCTCTCGACCTTCCTCAAGATCGGCACCATCGTTGGCCTGGCGCTGGGCATCGTGTTTGTCGCGCCGGAACTGAAAATGCCGGCGTTCACGCAGTTCATGGATGGTTCCGGCCCGGTCTGGTCGGGCAGTCTGTTCCCCTTCCTGTTCATCACCATCGCCTGCGGCGCGGTCTCCGGTTTCCACGCCCTGATCGCTTCCGGCACCACGCCGAAACTGCTGGAGAATGAACGCCATGCGCGTTTCATCGGCTACGGCGCGATGCTGATGGAATCGTTCGTCGCCATCATGGCGCTGATTGCGGCGTCCTGCATCGAACCGGGCGTGTACTTTGCGATGAACAGCCCGGCGGCGCTGATAGGCACCACTGTGGACAGCGCCGCGCAAGCGGTCTCGCAATGGGGCTTTTACGTGACGCCGGAAATGCTGGCGCAGGTAGCGAAAGACGTCGGCGAGCACAGCATCATCTCGCGCGCCGGCGGCGCACCGACGCTGGCGGTCGGCATGGCGCACATCTTGTCGAGCATAGGCGGCGGCAAAGTGATGATGGCGTTCTGGTATCACTTCGCGATCCTGTTCGAAGCGCTGTTCATCCTGACCGCGGTTGATGCCGGAACCCGCGCCGGCCGTTTCATGCTGCAGGATTTGCTCGGCACCTTCGTGCCGTCCATGCGCAAGATCGATTCGCTGCCGGCCAGCCTGATCGCGACTGCCCTGTGCGTCGCCGGCTGGGGTTATTTCCTGTACCAGGGCGTGGTCGATCCACTAGGCGGCATCAATACCTTGTGGCCCTTGTTCGGCATTTCCAACCAGATGCTGGCGGGCATCGCGTTGATCCTGGCGACCTGCGTGCTGTTCAAGATGAAGCGTGACCGTTTTGCCTGGGTCACCATCGTGCCTACCGTCTGGATCCTGATCTGCACGCTGACCGCCGGCTGGCAGAAAATATTCGACGCCAATCCGCGCGTCGGTTTCCTGACCCACGCCAGCAAGTACCAGGCCGCACTGGCGGAAGGAAAACTGCTGGCGCCGGCCAAGTCGGTCGCCCAGATGCAGCAGGTGATCTTCAACGATTACCTGGACGCCGGCCTGGCTGCGTTCTTTATTCTGGTGCTGGTCAGCATCCTCGGCTTCGGCATCAAGACCGTATTGGCGGCGCGCGCCGCCAACCGGCCCAGCGCCAAGGAAACCCCGTTCGAATCGCTGCCGGCAAGCGCTTTGCCGTCCGCCTGAAAGGTTGGCCATGCTGGAAGAACTGTCTAAAGCCGGGCGCTATCTCGGGCAAACCATGCGGCTGATGGTGGGCTTGCCTGAGTACGGCACTTACGTCACGCACATGGAAAACACTCATCCCGGCGAGCCGATGATGAGTTATGAAGAGTTTTTCAAGGAGCGGCAAGAAGCGCGTTACGGCGGCAACGGCCGCGTCGGGCGCTGCTGCTAGCTATGGCTTGATGGAATAAACGTCCTATGGGGATGTTTTTGCCGACCGGGCAGCCGGTCGGCTTTTTTTTGCCTGTCAGCCGTTCAACTGTCCGTGATATACATCGCCGGCAGGCTGCGCATTGCGGTACAAGGCGACGATGCGCAACAGGCGGCCGATGAACATGCCGTTGAAAACACCATAGAGGGCGCATACCGCTGCCGCAAACATGGCGCTGTGGGCCAGCGGCGGCTGTATCGCCAGCAATACGGCAACCGCATATTTGGTCACGAAAATCCCCATCATCAACGCCAGCGGCAGCCAGCTGCCGCGCTGGAACAGCACGCCGCGCTCGGGATAGGCCACGATCCGGTCCTTGCGGAACAGCTGCCAGTTGAGCGCCGCTGCAATACCCGCGGTCGCCAGCCAGCATCCGACGGTCAGCGGTGTCAGCCCGAAGGTGGCGGTAATTCCTTGCCAGGACAGCGCCAGCATCACCAGCGGGATGATGGAGATTTTTTTCAGCGTGACTTCGCGGTCAGCGCTGGCCAGGATGCCGCGATAAACCAGGAACGCCAGCAAGGCCCAGACCCAGATTGGCGTGTGTGAAATGATTTGTGCAAACATGTTGTGCTCCCGTTGATTGATCTGCGGCGATTATCTGGCCGCCGCAGGTGCGGGAGAAGCGGAATGCGACGAAACGCCGGAATACGGCGTGAATCGACAGCTGACGGGACTGTCAGCGTATTTCGGCGGAATACTGGAAGCGTTCCGCCGGCACAAACGAAGTGCGCCATTCGACCGGCTCGCCGGCGTGGTCCAGCATCAGCCGCTCGACACAGATAGCCACGGTCTTGGTTTTCAGCTTGAACACGGCGGCGTTGGCCCGGTTCAGCGGTTTCGCCGTCAGGTCATCGATGGCGCGTGAGACCAGTACATCGCATTCGGTCTCATAGATGGGGTACAAAAACGGCGGCGAATTGCTTTTAAGATATTTTTGCAGCTTCCGGAAGCGCGCCAGCGGCAGCCAGATATGTTCCGACAGCACGATTTCATCGTCGAAGGAACGGGTGCGGTGCAGGTAGAGCGCCTTGTCGCGCGGCTTGAGCTTGAGTTTGTCCGCCACGTCGATCGGAGGTATGGCGGTCGTCATCGAACGGATCTGGGCAGTCGGCAGCTGGTTTTTAGCCTTGGCGCGTGGCCGCACGAAACGCAGCATCGAGGAGCGTTCGGCAGCACGCGCGACAAATGTCCCGCGTCCGCGGACGCGATCGACCACACCGTCGGTGACCAGCGCGTCCAGCACCTTGCGCATGGTGCCGACTGCAATTTCATATTCAGCGGCCAGCTTGTCCTCGGACGGCAGCGCCTGATCGGCGGCCCAGCTACGCAAAGCGATCCTTTGCAGCAGATCGTCACGGACTTGCAGATAACGCGGCAAGCGCGGATCAGACGCATTTTCTGGCGGGAGAGGCGTATTTTTTTGCGGGAGAGGCGTGTTTTTTTTCAGGAGAGGCGCGTTTTTTTTGGAGAGAGACGCGTTTTTTGCACTTTTTTTGATCAGCATCAACAACATTTCAAACTTGGGAAGGGTCCGCAATTTACCAAGTTCCAGTTGTTTTTACAATACCTATGTGAATCTCTGGTTCTATACAGAACCAGAGATTCACATATCGATTCAGCTCTGGCTCAGCGCGACGCCTGCCGGGCGCGGTTTGCGTTCGGCCAGCCACAGCAGCAGGATCGCCACTGCCGAATAAATCCAGTAGTCGACCGGCACCGCGCCCAGCCAGTGTTTGTGCCATGGCACGTCGACCGGATTGAAGCGCGCCAGCCCGTAAGCCGGGTTGAGCACGAACCAGAGCCAGTCCTCGCTGATCCAGAACACCATGATGGAAGCCATGATGCGGCACTCGCCGCGCCAGTCCCAGCTGCCGTTGAACCAGATCGGGTAATGGAACATCAGCGCGATGAAGGGAAAAATCCAGGCGTGGTAGCCAGTCATGGCGCGGCCGCCCCAGAAGATGTCGAGCAGCCAGTGATGCTCGATGCGCCAGGTCGGCAGGTTGGCGGCCCAGCCGGCGGCACCTTCGATCTGGATTTCGACGTTGGCGAAAAAGAAGGCGGTCAGCACGGCCCAGAACAGCATGCCGAACAGGCGGCGCATGGGGGAAACTGCGGGTGTGGTTGCGGTCATGTGGTTGGCGAAAGAAATGGAGAATCGAGTTTGCTCAGCACCGTTTGCAGCACGGCGCGGCCTGCATGCGGGCGCCCCAGCACCAGGCTGCGTTGCCGCAGGCGCTGCAGCTGTTCCGGCTGCTGCAGCAGCTGCTGGACCCGGAACGCCAGCGCCGTCAGGTCGATCGCCTTGAGCGCAGCGCCCTGTTCCAGCAGGTAATCGGCGTTGCGTTCTTCCTGGCCCGGGATCGGCGAGTGGATGATCATCGGCACGCCCATCGCCAGGCATTCGGAAGTGGTCAGGCCGCCCGGTTTGGTGATCGCCAGGTCGGCGCAGGCCATCAGCTGTTCCACATGGCTGGTGAAGCCGAACGGAAACAGGCGGCCCGGATGCGCCGCGGCCAGCTGCTGCAGGTTGCCTAGCAGCGCCGCGTTCTTGCCGGCCAGCGCCACCAGCTGGAAATCGTCGGGCAGCGCCAGCAGCTTTTGCACAGTCTTGTCCAGTTCGCCGATGCCGGCGCCGCCGGACATCATCAGGATGATCTTGCGCCCGGGGTCGAGGCCGAATTGTTCTGCGCACGGGCGGCGTTCCAGGGTCTGGCCGAAACCCGGCATGATCGGGATCCCGGTCACGTGTACCGCATCGGCCGCCAGCCCGCGCGCCCGCATGCGGTAGGCGATTTCCTCGGTGGCGGCAAAATAGCCCTGCATCAGCGGCTGCAGCCACATGCTGTGCAGGTCGAAATCGGTGACCTGCACCCAGACCGGGCACACCACGCTCTGCTTGCCGATTTCCCGCGCCAGCAATTCGGCCGGCAGGAAATGGGTGCAGATGATGGCGTCCGGCGCCGCCGCGCGGATCGCGCTGCGCAAGGGGCGGGTGCTGATGCGCTCGATGGCGCGCCGCAGTTTCTGCGTCGGCGAATTGGTCAGCGCCTTGTCGCTCTTCTGGTAAACATAACCCCACAGCGCGGGATGGCGGTTCACCAGGTGCAGGTAAAAATCGGTATATACCGCACGGAATCCGGCCGGCACAAAATCCATCGCATCCAGGTGGATTGCTTCGGTGCCCGGGAATTCGGCGGCGGCATAGGCCTTGAGCGCTTCGGCGGCGCGCATGTGGCCGGCGCCGGCGGAGACGCTTAACAGCAATAGTTTGCGAGGGCGGGGCGCGCTCGGCGCGTGGACTGGCTTATGAATAATAGGCTCCGGCCAGGTTTGCCGCCGGTGATGCAAAAGTGACTACTTTCAAGCATACTCCTTGCAATCTGCGTTCGGATTTTTACTGCTTGGTTACCGCTTCATGACACCGATGATAGGGATAAATCGGTGCTGAGTAAAATGACATTTATGACAAATCATCCCTGCTTCTGAAAGACTGAAAAAAATGCCTACCACTCGCAAACCGCTAGACGGTTTGGCCATGAGCCTGATGCTGATTTTGTGCCTGTGCTGGGGGCTGCAGCAGGTTGCAATCAAGGTGGCGGCGCCGAACATCTCGCCGATCCTGCAAAACGGCTTGCGTTCGGCCGTGGCCGCAGTGCTGGTGAGCGGCCTGATGTGGTGGCGCGGCAGCAAATTCTCGCTGACCGACGGTAGCTTCTGGCCAGGCCTGGCGACCGGCCTGCTGTTTGCCGGCGAATTCCTGTGCGTCTCGATCGGCTTGAACTACACCACTGCTTCGCATATGTCGGTATTCGTTTATACCGCGCCGATTTTTACCGTGCTGGGTTTGCACTGGCTGGTGCCGGGGGAGCGCTTCGGCATGACCCAGTGGCTCGGCGTGATCGCCGCATTCGCCGGGATCACGGTGGCGTTCGCCGGCGGCTTTGAAGCCGGCGCCGGTTTCAGCCGCACCCTCATCGGCGATGCGCTGGGCGTGCTGGCCGCCGTGTTCTGGGCCGCCACTACCATCATGATCAAGCGCAGCGTCCTTACCAATACCGCTCCCAGCATGACCTTGTGGTACCAGCTGGCGGTGGCCGCGGTGACGCTGCCGCTGCTGGCCCTGGTTACCGGGCAGGCGGAAGTAGTCACGCCGTTGACCGGCATCATGTGGACCAGCTTGGTGTTCCAGTCGCTGATCGTGGCTTTCGGCAGTTTCCTGGCCTGGTTCTGGATGCTGCGTCGTTACCTGGCTTCGCGGCTGACGGTGTTTTCTTTCCTGACGCCGCTGTTCGGGGTCAGTTTTGGGGTCTTGCTGCTGGATGATCCGATCGGCTTGCCGTTTGTGTTTGGCGCCATGCTGGTCTTGAGCGGGATTGTGCTGGTGAATTGGCAGCGCGGCTGATTCATAGGTAAATCCATAGGCAAATGTCTGGTTTTTGCAACCAGGCGGCGGATCTGGCCGATTGTTACTTATATATTTGGTATTATCTAGATCTCAATTTATTCCCGTAAGACAATATTCCGGGTAACCACAGGGACACGGCATGAGCAACGTACTCCAGAGCCTGCAAAGCCTGATTGGCGGGCGCCAGACCAACCGGATCCTGCGCCTTTCCTTTCCGCACGATGATGGTCCGCAAGCGCAGCTGCTGGTCAACAAGCTCGATGCCGCCGAAAGCCTGTCGCGTGATTTTGCCTTCACCGTAGAGCTGCTGTCGGACGCCGCCAGCCTGGCGCTCAAGGATTTGCAAGGCAAGCTGTTTAACGTAG